>JAEWPQ010000272.1 GCA_023460575.1 Bacillota bacterium | reverse complement strand
CAGGGAAATGATTGACAACGGAGTTTTGAAAAAAGGAGACAAGCTTCCTTTAGAGAGAGATTTAGTTGAAGAATTACAGGTGAGCAGAGCGTCAATCAGAGAAGCTCTCCGGGCGTTGGAAGTCATTGGATTAATCGAGTGCAGGCAGGGAGAAGGAAACTTTATTAAATCAAGCTTTCAGGATAATTTGTTTGAACCTTTATCCATCATGTATACGCTGGAAGGAACCAATCCGGAAGACATACTTGAATTAAGAAAGATTATGGAGGTAGAGGCTTCCGGTCTGGCTGCAAAGAAAATAACGGATGAACAATTAGGCGAATTAAAAGAAATCATGGAACGGTTTGAAAACTGTACAGATGAAAAAATGAACGCAATGATTGATAAAGAGCTGCATTATAAGATTGCAGAGTGCTCAGGGAATGTATTAATATTTAACATTCTCAGAACCGTTTCACTTCTTGTAGACGATTTCATTAAAGATGCCAGAAGATTGATCATTGCGGATCAGGATAAGAAAAAAATGCTCTTATTACAGCATAAAGATATGTATCTGGCAATTGAAATGCACAGCTCTGTAGCAGCGCGCAAAGCGATGCGGCAGCATTTGGATTACACCAACAAGTATAGTAAAATGATGGTCTAAGGAGAAAAATTATGTTGGAACTATACAGAGCGATTGCAGACTGCAATCCAAATAGCAGAAATATGGTGGCTTCTGTGTTAGATGGAGAAGCATTTGGCCAGAAGGCTTTGTTTTCTGACGAAACGCTCATCTGTGAGACGAAGGAGTCTGGTTATTTTTCTAAATACGGTAAACAGATACTGAAAGCCGCCGATGATAAAAATCAATGCAGAAAAGGTCTGATTACGCTTGATGGCAGCCGCATTTTCTGCGACTGGCTGGGGCAGGAGATTCATCTGGTAATCTGCGGTGCAGGTCATGTGTCGATTCCGGTGATACAGATTGGTCTGATGATGGGGTGCGAAGTTACAGTGCTTGAAGACCGTCCTCAATTTGCGGACAATGCACGGCGGGCCGGAGCAGCAAAGGTTATATGTGAGCCATTTGAACAGGGTCTCAGACAGGTGGAAGGCGGCAACAATACGTATTTTATTATTGTGACAAGAGGCCACCGCTATGATCAGACGTGTCTGGAACTGATTGCCGGGAAAAAACATGCCTATATCGGTATGATAGGAAGCCGGTTAAGGGTGGCAAAGGTAAAGGAGGCCGCGTTGCTGAATGGCTGTGACAAGGCGGTTATCGATCAGGTATACAGTCCCATTGGACTGAACATCAATGCGGAGACTCCGGTTGAGATCGGTGTGTCCATTATGGCGGAAATTATTGAAGTGAAAAATAAGAAGATGCGCCTGAGCGGATACTCGAAAGATCTATTGCATACGATTCTGAATCCGGAAGAAAAAGCGGGCGGAAACGTTCTGGTAACAATAGTGGCCAGAAAGGGATCAGCTCCACGGGATGTGGGCACCAAGATGCTGGTAACACCAGATGGAAGATGCATCGGGACGATAGGCGGCGGTTGTATGGAGTCAGAGGTTATACAAAAAGCTCTCCACATGCTGCATAGTGAAGACGGGAAGATTCTGCTTAGCCATGTGGATATGACCGGAGTGGATGCAGAAGAGGAAGGTATGGTGTGCGGCGGAGTTATAGATGTATTGTTAGAAGTCGTTTGAAGTATCAGGGTTATATAAAAAGTTAAAAAAGAGAGAACTTGGATGATGATAATAGTAATATTGTCGCCCTGGTTCTCTCTTTTTCATACAGTTTGAAAAATGGTATTATGATTTTTTACTATTTTTTTTCAAATGTATAGATGTTTTTTTAAATTTGTGATACTATAGGTTTAAGTGGTCAGACCATAATACCAATTAAGCAATACAATTCATGTTACATTTGTATGATTTGCCACACTATATTTAATACATAGAAAGAGAGGGATACGTATGGAAATTTTAGTCTGTATCAAGCAGGTTCCAGACACATCAAAAGTTGAAGTGGATCCTGTAACTGGTGTTTTAAAGAGAGATGGTGTAGATTCAAAAATGAACCCCTATGACTTGTATGCGTTAGAAACCGCACTGAAAATGAAAGAGAAGCAGGGCGGAACGGTAAAGGTGATCAGTATGGGACCGCCTCAGGCGAAAGAGGTTATTAAAGAAGCATATATGATGGGAGCGGACGACGGAGCTTTAATAACAGACAGAAAGTTTGCAGGAGCAGATGTACTTGCTACCTCTTACACCATTTCCCAGGGTGTGAGAAAAATGGGAAATTTTGATCTTATCCTATGCGGAAAGCAGACAACAGACGGCGACACCGCCCAGGTAGGACCGGAGATGGGAGAATATCTTGGAATCCCGCATATCACCAACGTTTTAAAGATTGTAGAAATAAAAGAAAAATCAATCATAGTAGAAATGGATATGCCTGACACCATTGAAGTCGCCGAAATCCGGTTTCCATGCTTAATTACAGTTGAAAAAGATATTTTCCAGCCAAGGCTGCCATCTTACAAGAGAAAGTTAGAGGCAAAAGACAAAGAAATCAAAATCCTGACCATTAATGATTTTGAGGATAAAGATGAGTTGAAATATGGGTTAAACGGTTCCCCAACGCAGGTAGAGAGAATATTTCCCCCATCAGTCAACAATGACAGAGAGATATGGACTGGATCCGGCAATAAACTAAGCTTACAAATGGCATTAAAACTGAAAGAGTTAAAATTTATATAAGAAGGGTGGGGATTTCATGGGCAAATTAATATGTAACCAGGAAAACGTAAATGAGTCAAATATTGAAGAATTATTAAAAGTCTGCCCTTTTGGAGCAATTGAATACACAGATGGAAAAGTACAGGTGAATGCAGGCTGTAAAATGTGTAAGATATGTGTGAAAAAAGGTCCGGCAGGAGTGATGGAATTTGTTGAGACAGAGACAAAGAAGGTTGATAAGAGCCTGTGGAAAGGAATTGCTGTCTATGTTGACCATGTGGAAGGAACCATTCATCCGGTGACAATGGAGCTGATCGGAAAAGCCAGGGAGCTTGCTGCAGTTGTTGATTTTCCGGTGTATTGCGTTTTTATTGGCCACAATATAGAAAAGAAAGCAGAAGAACTGCTGCATTACGGTGTGGATGAGGTCTTTGTATATGATAACAAAGAATTAAAGGATTTCAGGATCGAAACTTATACGGCTGCCATGGAAGACTTTATTAATAAAGTAAAGCCATCTTCCATACTGGTCGGTGCCACAACCACAGGAAGATCTCTTGCCCCCAGAGTAGCCACCAGGTTCAGAACCGGATTAACTGCTGACTGCACCATACTTGAAATGAAAGAAAATACAGATCTTGTTCAGATCAGACCAGCCTTTGGAGGCAATATTATGGCTCAGATTATATGTCCTAATACAAGACCCCAGATGGCAACCGTAAGATATAAGATTATGAATGCACCGGAAAGACAGTGCGGTACAAAAGGAAAAATAACGGTATGTAAACTGGATGAGGAAAAATTAAAATCCCAGATTGAGGTTTTGAAGGTTACGAAGAAAAAAGTGGAAGAAAACATATCAGATGCAGAGGTGATCATTGCAGTCGGCAGAGCCATAAAATCTGAAAAAGATATGGCTATGGTGCAGGATCTGGCAGATCTGCTGCATGCACAGATTGCAGGTACGAGACCCCTTGTGGAGGCAGGACTGATTCCGGCAAAGAAGCAGATTGGTCTTTCCGGCAGAACGGTGAAGCCAAAACTGATCATCGCCCTGGGAATATCCGGTGCCGTACAGTTTGTGGCAGGAATGAATCACTCAGATCGTATCTTTGCAATTAATAAAGATGAAAACGCCTCTATCTTTCATACAGCACATTATGGAATCGTAGGAGATATTTATGAAATTGTGCCGCAGCTGGTGAAAAATTTAAAGTGTGCAGGAGCTTAATAACCAACGAATTACATAAAATGCGGGTTGATTTGTTTGATATAAAATTACGAATCAAGGAGGGAATGAATGTAATGGATTACAAAAAAATTGATGCTGGTGATGTTGAATATCTGGTATCTGTACTGGGTAAGGACAGAGTATTTACCGGCGAAGAAATTAATGATGACTTTAGTCATGATGAAATGGGCGGAATAAGCAGGACGCCGGATGTGTTAGTGGATGTTCTTACGACAGAAGAAGTATCAAAGGTCATGAAATATGCTTATGACCACCAGATTCCTGTTGTAGCCAGAGGATCAGGTACCGGCTTAGTCGGAGCATCCGTCCCGGTTTACGGCGGAATTATGATAAATATGTCCAAAATGAACCGGATACTGGAAATAGATGAAGAAAATTTAACACTGACTCTGGAACCGGGAGTTTTATTAATGGAGATCAGTGATTTTGTGGAAGAACATGATTTGTTCTATCCGCCTGATCCCGGTGAAAAATCAGCGACTATTGCCGGTAACATCAATACCAACGCAGGAGGAATGAGAGCGGTTAAGTATGGGGTTACCAGAGATTATGTGAGAGGACTGGAAGTTGTTCTGCCAAACGGGGAAATTCTTGAGGTAGGAGGGAAAGTAGTAAAAAACTCCTCCGGCTACAGCATAAAGGACTTAATATGCGGGTCAGAAGGAACACTTGGAATTGTAACAAAGGCAATTTTAAAACTGCTTCCTCTTCCTAAAAAAGCGATATCATTGTTAATTCCATTTCCCAGCCTGGATATGGCTATCAGTACGGTTCCTGAAATCGTGAAATCAAAAGCTGCTCCCACTGCCATAGAATTTATGCAAAGAGAAGTAATTCTGGCAGCTGAGGAATATTTAGGAAAGAAATTCCCTGACAATTCTTCGGATGCATATCTTTTACTGACATTTGATGGCAATTCACGGGAAGAGATAGAAAAGGCATATGAAAAGGTGGCGGATATCTGCCTGAAGGAAGGCGCTGTTGATGTATTTATTGTTGATACAGATGAAAGAAAAGATTCTGTCTGGTCTGCAAGAGGGGCGTTTCTGGAAGCGGTCAAAGCGTCAACAACAGATATGGATGAATGTGATGTTGTAGTTCCAAGAAATAAAGTTGCTGAATTTATTAAATATACCCATGAACTTCAAAGCAGATTTCAGGTAAGAATCAGAAGCTTTGGTCATGCAGGAGATGGAAATCTCCATGTATATGTATTAAAAGATGCTCTTTCAGAGGAAGCTTGGAAGAAAAAACTGGCGGAAGTATTTGAAGCCATGTACAGCAAATCAAGGGAACTGAGCGGTCTGGTATCCGGAGAGCATGGAATCGGTTTTGCCAAGAAAGTGTATATGCTGGAACAATACAGTCAGGAATATGTGGAACTGATGAAAAATATAAAATTAGCTTTTGATTCTAAAAATATTTTAAATCCGGGAAAGATTTTTCAGTAAAACAGCCGGATAAAAGATGGAGAGGGAATCTTATGGCCAAAATTAAAATACCTTATTCAACTAAACTTTTAGATGTTGACATTCCGGATCATAATCTGTCGGCGATATTGGAATCAAAAGCCCATGTTTACCAGGCGGAGGGAAGCCAGGAGGAGATTGTCAACAGAGCTTTGGACCACCCGATTGGAAGTGCCTCCTTAGAAGAACTGGTTCGTGGCAGGAAAAACATGGTGATCATAACAAGCGATCATACAAGGCCGGTGCCCAGCAAAGTTACTATGCCAATACTTCTTAAGCGGATCCGAAAGGTAAATCCTGATATTGATATTAAGATATTAATTGCTACCGGATTTCACAGGCCCGATACCAGGGAAGAGATGATTCATAAGTTTGGACAGGAAATTGCAGACCATGAAGTGATTATTAACCATATGTCAGAGGATGAAGACAGTGTTGTAAGGGTGGGGACTCTGCCTTCCGGCGGAGAACTGTGGCTTAATAAGCTGGCAATGGAAACGGAATTGTTGATTTCAGAAGGATTTATAGAGCCTCATTTCTTTGCAGGATTTTCAGGGGGAAGAAAGAGTGTCCTTCCAGGCGTGGCATCAGCGAAAACCGTAATGGCGAATCACTGCTCTGAATTTATTGCAAGCGAGTATGCCAGGACAGGAATCATTCATAACAATCCCATTCATAAGGATATGCTTTACGCAGCCAGGCAGGCAAAGCTTGCATTTATACTGAATGTTGTGATAGACAGTGAAAAAAATATTATCAAGGCCTTCGCTGGAGACAGCGAGCTGGCACATACAGAAGGTTGTAAATTTGTTATGGAACTGGCTTCTGTAAAGGCTGTAAAAGCAGATATCGCTGTAACATCCAATGGAGGCTACCCTCTTGACCAGAATGTTTATCAGTCTGTAAAAGGTATGACCGCAGCAGAAGCGGTCTGCAAAGAAGGCGGGGTTATTATTATGGTATCTGCCTGCAATGACGGGCATGGGGGCAAGTCCTTTTATGATAACATGGCAAATGCAAAGAGTCCGGGAGAAGTCCTTAACCGTGTTATGAAGACCGGAAGAACGGAAACAATACCGGACCAATGGGAATTTCAGATACTTGCCCGGATACTTAAGAAACATACAGTCATACTTGTTTCAGACATGTGTAATCCGGAAATGATAAAGAAAATGCATATGCAGCATGCATATACATTTGAGGAAGCACTTACGAGGGCTCTTGAAATAAAAGGGGCAGATGCGAACATAACAGTCATACCCGATGGGGTGGGTGTTGTAGTGAAATGAATCATGGAAAGGAGTTCTCCAAGGAGAACTCCTTAACTAATTTGCGTTTATTATGGCGATTATGCACTTACTGTTCCTAACGAATTGCTGAATTCGGGTTTTCACACTTTCTCTCCATCACAGCCGCGTACTTCCCCCAATTAAAATCATTGTAATAATATATGCCATCAACGATTTGAAGACTACTGATACCATAAGAATTTGTCCATGAGATTTCTTCAGGCGGCGGATTGCTTAGTGCAGACTCGCTGAATATCACCTTTCCGGTTAACAAATCTACTATGTGGATATTTAAGTTTAAAAGATATACATCAAAATCTCTGCTGCCAGTATAAGTAGCATAATACATACCCTCTGTATATTGCTCATAAACTGCAAAACGCGCATCCGCGGGGTTAATTACTGGAACCAGAGCATCGGACTCTCTTGCGTATGTATAAGCACCATATGCAGAAGCATTAATGTTATAGTCATTTGTCGAATACTTTTGATTCCATTCACTATGTTCAGGATCATCTACTATACGAATATATCCCCCATCCCACGAGCCTGCAGGAGGATACTCCTTCATCAGCGCCTCCCCTTCTTTGAATGTAAAAATGCGGACCGGACTGTCGGTGTAATATACTTTTCTGAAATTTTCAGGGTCAATTGCCTGCATAAATCGATTCTTAATGTTGTCGTCCGAGTTTTTAAAAGCGGATTTTATCTCATTTGAGAAGTACTCCAGAAAATCAGGATTTATTTTCTCCAATAAACCGGGGTTTGTTTTTTCATAATAAAACCAGATGCCCTCGCGTGTAGCAGGGTCGTACAAATCTTCCCCTAAAACGTTTTTCCCGCATTCAGCCAGAACTTCCTTAAGTCCTGAGTGCTCCTCTGGAATATCAGCGTCCGGTAAAAGCAACATGAGCCACAGCACTTCTTCGTCGCTGAACCACACTGTTTCTGTTTTCGTATTATACTGCTTGTCACGCGGCCAATCGTTATAATATGGATTGTCGGACGCAGCTTTGGACCGCAGTCCTTCTGCAATGAAATCAAAGTTTCCAAGTATAATCAGCAATTCCGTATTCTTACGGGTATCTCTGTCAGGAAAATCATGATCTGATAAATAGTACTTCCATAGATTTCTTAAATTCTGTTCCATAGAATTTTTCTCTTTAAGCAACTTAAAGTTATTATCATACCCCACTGTATGAAGTGCATCAACTAAAATTGAATAATTATCCCCACGCTTTTGAACTTCCTCTTCGCTAAGTGACGATCCACAACTTGATAATAGTATGGAAATAGTAATTGCAAATAATAAAAATATCACACCGCGTTTCATCTCATATCACCCCGTATATATAAATTTTGCACGCCTATTATAAAAAGTATCCGCGCTTTGATATTAATTGTATCATACAGACGGCTATTAGCAAACAATGAATAGAAAGACGTTGGTATTTAATTTTACATTTATGGTATATAATAGACAGATGGCAGTTATTAGAAACGAAAGGAGAGAAACATATGACTGGATTATGCAATGAAAATCTTATTTATGGAAATTTAATCAACGGGCAGTGGAAAGAATCAGCATCAGGAGATGTCATTACCATTACATCACCTGCGGACGGTTCTTTTGTGGGTAAGATACAGGCGATCAGTAAGGAAGAAGTGAATGATATTGTCCGCTGTTCCAAAGCCGGTCAATCCCTGTGGTCTGTTGTACCCATATACGAAAAAGCAGCACTCCTTTATAAAGCAGCAGCGCTCCTGGAGGAAAGGACAGAAGAAATATCGGATATTCTTATGATGGAGATTGCAAAAGATAAGAAATCCTCTGTATCAGAAGTGAAACGAACAGCGGATTTTTTGCGATTTACTGCAGATGCAGGAAAAAGCCTGGAAGGAATTGCTGTGAGCGGGGAGAATTTCCCAGGGGGTTCCCGCAATAAGATGTCCTACGTAAAAAGAATTCCTCTCGGCACTGTATTAGCTATATCGCCCTTTAACTACCCAATTAATTTATCTGCCTCCAAGATCGCACCTGCATTAATCGGGGGTAATGCAGTTATATTAAAACCAGCGACACAGGGATCGGTCAGTGCACTTCACCTTGTAAAGGCATTGCAGGATGCGGGACTTCCGGCAGGGGTGCTGCAGACAGTCACCGGAAGGGGAAGTGAGATCGGTGATTATATCGTAACACACAAAGGCATTGATTTTATTAACTTTACAGGCAGTACGGAGATAGGCAGACATATATCTCAAATTTCCTGTATGACACCATTGCTTTTGGAACTTGGCGGCAAGGATGCGGCTCTTGTTCTGGAAGATGCAGACCTGGAGTATGCGGCAGATAATATTGTGGAGGGCGCATTTTCCTATTCCGGCCAGCGTTGTACAGCGGTGAAACGCATTATTACAACTGATAAAGTTGCGGACCAGTTAGTAACCATGCTGAAATTAAGAATTGAAAAACTGACCGTGGGAGATCCCAGAAAATTTTCAGTGGTTACCCCTTTGATTGATCAGAAGGCTGCTGATTTTGCCGGATTTTTAACACAGGATGCTATTGCTAAGGGGGCAGAACTGATTATTGGGAACAGGAGAGAAGGGAACCTGGTTTATCCGACATTACTTGATAAAGTAACCGTGGATATGGATATCGCGTGGAAAGAACCGTTTTCACCCATCCTTCCGATTATCCGTGTAAAGAATATGGAGGAGGCGGTTGAAATCGCCAATCGCTCCGAGTATGGACTGCAATCTTCTGTTTTCACCAAAGATATCAATCAGGCATTTCGCATCGCTGAGAAATTAGAAGTGGGAACAGTCCAGATTAACAACAAGACAGAACGGGGTCCGGATCATTTCCCGTTTTTGGGAGTGAAGGCTTCCGGTATGGGGACTCAGGGTGTGAGGTATTCCATAGAAGCGATGACAAGACCAAAAGCGGTTACCATTAATATAACAGAATAACAGCCAGTATATTGCAGCCTGCCCGTCTAATCCGGGCAGGCTGTAAAGTTTTGGTAATAAGACCGTTGTCAGCTTTCGTTATCTGAAAGGCTGTCGGCCTTTGTCTGATGAATCGTACCCCATTCATAGTGCGGGGGAGCATAGACCGAAGTCAATTTCAGTGGCTGATTCCCAATATTAATAACATTATGCCATATTCCTGCAGGAACGAATATACCATAATTATCAAATACCAGATATTGGGAATCCATGGAAAATTTGGATGATCCCAGCTGAACCAGCCCCAGTCCTTCCTCTACTCTTAAAAACTGATCAAGATCGGAATGGACTTCCAGCCCTACGGTTCCTTTGACAGGTATGTTCATAAGCGTGACCTGGAGATGGTCTCCGGTCCAGAGAGAAGATCGAAAATTGTCATTTTGCCCGGCAGCCTTGTGCATATCAATAATAAAAGGGTTTGGTCCGAAATCGGAAGGAAATTCAGGTACATTTGTCATTTCAGAATCGAATTCAATCTTGTTATATTCATTCATAAAATCATTCACCGAGGTAATCGTTTCTATTATTATATGAATAGGAAATTATGAGTGATACGGTTTTTGGTGACATTTATAAAAAATTTCACTTAATAAACGAACATTTGTAATCCAACTAGCAAACCTTTTGACAAAATATGTCATTATATGATATTGTTGATTAATACAAATATTTAGTGAAACAGGATATAAACCTGTTAATCTGGTATTGTAATAGAGTATTGACATTAATCATTATTAATTACAGGAGGCTTTATTCTATGGCGGGTACAAAAGTTGTTATAGTTGATGATTCTCCCTTCTCTATCGCTTTCATCAAAGGAATTCTTGTTAGAAACGGTCTTGAAGTTGTAGGGGAAGCAGGGACACTGGAAGAAGTAAAACAGGTGATACAGGAAACAAAGCCTCAGCTTGTGACGATGGATATGACAC
Organism: Bacillota bacterium; assembly: GCA_023460575.1. Taxonomy (GTDB): domain Bacteria; phylum Bacillota; class Clostridia; order Lachnospirales; family Lachnospiraceae; genus Lacrimispora. Next base: position 36,612 of record JAEWPQ010000272.1, on the reverse strand, counting down.
TGCCTGGAACCGATGGATTGGAATGCACCCGTGCAATTCATGAAATTGACAGAAACATTAAAGTTATTGTCATCAGTTCCATGATGGATGATGAAATTGTGAAGGAAGCAAAGGAAAATAAGGTTTCTGCTTATGTCCAGAAGCCCATTGATGAAGAGGAGTTGATGACTGCTGTTAACCGTGTCATGTCATCGGAGGAGTTATTCCGCTTTTTGTCAAGTGAGTATATTAAAATTTTTAAAGAGGCACTTCTTGATGGAACCAATAAATTAACGAAGACTCTCATCCAATACAAAGATGAAAAAGTCTGCAGTCGGGAATTCCAGTCAGAAGGACTGGCAGTCATTGTTGGTATTATTGGAAAGTTTTCCGGAAGAATGCTGATTGATGTAAAGATGGAAACTGCTTATAAGCTTACCGCTTCCATAATGAAAAGAGAGGCTGCGGGTAATGATGAGGTGCTTGCAGTGCTTGGAGAGTTTACCAATATTGTGTCTGGTAATGCCTGCTCTATTATAAACAGAATGAATAAAGCCTATGGACTCCGGGTGGCACCGCCGACAATTATGCACGGTGAAAGTGTACATATTACCGCTCCTGGATATACAACAACAAACATACTGGCAGAGTCGGATTTCGGAGATATTCTGCTTAATATTGGATTTCAAAGGGGTGATGATCAGTGGATGTAAAATACATAAATCCATTTATTGAAGCATTTCTATCCGTTATGCCGCAGCTGGGATTTGAAAAAGTTGAAAAAAACAATCTGAGTCTGAAAGACTGCAATCTGACTTATACAGGAGTAATCATGACAGTCGGCATTGTGGGAGAAATAAAAGGAAATGTAGTGTATTATCTGGATCTTGAGAATGCAAAAAAAGTAGCATCTACCATGATGATGGGGATGCCGGTAGATGATTTTAATGAAATGGCCCAAAGTGCTATTTCTGAATTAGCTAATATGCTGACTGCGAATGCAGCCACATTTTTTGCCAATATTGGCATCAACGTAGATATCTCAACGCCTACTCTGCTGTATGGAGATCAGGTTTCAGTGAAGATGAATTCCAGTCAGATACTTTGTATCCAGCTGCTGGCAGATAATATTCCATTTGATATTAATATTGCATTTTCATAATTGTTTTTTATACAAATATATAATAGGTAACAGGCCTGTGAATATGGGAAAACCCGTATTCACAGGCCTGTTTGCGCATTTACCCTTAAACTTCTGAATATAGATAAATATGAAACAGAATAATCAAGGGGGATTGGAAATGTGTCTGAAGTCTCTTAAAAATAATCGTACCCTGCTTTTTATGTGTCTTCCGGCAATTATATTTTTCACAGTATTTAACTATTGTCCGCTGCCTGGTATTTATATCGCTTTTACCAACTACAACTTCAGAGACGGAATTTTTGCCAGTCCGTTTGCAGGCTTTAAAAATTTTGAATTTCTCATAAAATCCGGACAGCTATGGCTGCTAACCAGAAATACGATTCTATACAATCTGGTATTTATTTTTGGGGGAAATGTGCTTCAGATTAGTTTAGCTGTCATGTTAAATGAGATCGGAAGCCGTTTATTTAAAAAAGCAGCCCAGACCATGATGTTTCTTCCGTATTTTATATCTGCCGTACTGATCGGTGCCATTATGTTTAATATTCTCAATTACGATACAGGAGCACTTAATACCCTGATCCGTCAGACTGGAGGGAATCCATTAAAGATTTACAGCATGGCTGGAGCATGGCCTTTTATTATCGTATTTTGTCAGATGTGGCAGCAGACCGGGTATGGATCGGTGGTTTATTTTGCCGCAATATGCGGGATTGATGCCAATATCATAGAAGCGGCCCAGGTGGATGGTGCTACCAGCATTCAGAGAATCCGCTATATTATCCTGCCTGGGCTGAAACCCACCTTTATCATTCTGCTTTTATTTTCTCTGGGAGGAATTATGAAAGGGAATTTCGGTCTTTTCTGGAATCTGGTAGGTATGAATTCCCAGCTTTTTGGAACGACTGATATCATTGAAACTGCAGTATACCGGATGATGATGTCTCAGAATAATTTTTCCACTTCATCGGCAGTCGGGCTTTACCAGTCTGCATTTGGATTCACACTTGTAATGTTATGCAATTGGCTGGTAAAGCGGATTGATCCTGATTATGCATTATTTTGATTGAGGAGGGAACTATGACTGGCACAAAACTATTAAAGGGAATTTCTTATTTATGTATAATTTTTTTTACAATTGTCTGTATACTCCCTTTTATTTTGATTCTTTCTGCATCGCTCAGTACGGAGAGTGTGATCAGCAGAGAGGGATTTGGACTCTTTCCCAAAGGATTTACATTTGCTGCATACAGTTGGGTATTCCGTTATCCTAAAATGATTCTCGGATCTTACGGAGTAACGATTACAATGACAGTATGCGGAACCGGATTGGGGCTGTTTTTGATTGCGATGACAGGCTATGCACTTCAGAGACCGGATTTCCTTTTTCGCAATGTATTGTCATTCTTTATTTATTTTACAACACTTTTTTCAGCCGGAATGGCACCTACCTATATCTGGGTGTCCAGATATCTTCATCTGAAAGGCAGTTATCTGGCAGTATTTCTCCAGCTATTAATGACTCCCTGGCTGATCATACTGATGAAGAATTTTGCCAAATCTGTGCCATTTGAGATAACGGAATCAGGTAAGATGGACGGAGCCGGTGATTTCACCATTTTCCGGGTTCTGATTTTTCCCATGCTGAAGCCGGCACTGGCTACAGTGGGTTTATTTCTGGCACTTGGATACTGGAACGAATGGTATCAGTCCTCTCTGTATCTGGGATCCTCTGTAGCCTATAAGCCGCTGCAGTATTATTTATACAATATCATCAATACGGCAAATGCCTTAAAGGGTTCTGTAGCTGGTGCAAATGTTTCCATTACTGCGCTGCCAAGCAACACATTAAAGATGGCGACTGCCGTTGTTGCAACCGGACCTATTGTATTTTTATATCCATTTGTTCAGAAATATTTTATTACTGGTATTTCAATAGGTGCTGTTAAGGGCTGAAAGGGGATTTGGCAAAGAAATGGAGGGTTAAGATGAAAAAGTGTTGTTATGCAAAAGTGCTGCTGGCCGCAGGGATGATTGCTTCCCTTGCAGGAACCCTGACTGGGTGTGGGAAAAAAACAGATGGGAAAAAAGAAGATGCTTCGGTAAAAAACCATGAAGTCATTACCATGCTTGTGCTGGGAGATAAACCTTCCAACGGCAGATGTGAGGCAATGCTGAAGGCGTTAAATCAGGTCCTTACGCAAAAGGTGAATGCGGAACTGAAACTTACTTATGTGGAATGGGCGGACTGGCAGACGCAGTATAATGTACAGCTGTTAGGAGGCGACGATTCTCTTGATATTATTACGACTGCCACGGATTGGCTTTATGCCTGGGAAAATATCCAAAAGGGTGCATTTCTCCCATTAAGTGAAGAGATGTTAAAAACTTATGCTCCCAAAACCTGGGAGCAGGTGGAAACTTTGGGAGACTGGGATATATGCAAATATGACGGGGAGATTTACTTAATTCCGGAAGACCATTATACCCAGTATACAAACCACGGGATGTTTTACCGGGGGGACTGGGCAAATGAAGCCGGCTTAAAGGATGGAACGGTAGAAAAATTTGATGATATGACCACTTATTTTAAGTATGTAAAAGAAAATAAAAAAGGGGTTATTCCCTGGGATGTTCCCGGAAAGAATAATGCTGCAGGCTTGTTAGGTGCTTACATCCAGTCCAACTCAGATGCCCGTGTCATGATTGGATGCAATGCAGGTAATTTTGAATTCTGGTACACCAGCGCATCCGATCCCAATACTGTATTTTCTCCTTATATGGAAGGAGAAGTCCTGTATGATGCCGCTGATCTTATGAAGAAATGGAATGAGACCGGTGTATGGAGAGAGGATGTTTTAAACTTTGACGGAGATGCCAGAGAAGAGATGTACGCGGGAACCAGCGGGGCAGACCAGCACCACAGCCAGACCTTCTATTCCCAGGTAAAACCAGGCATGGAACGAAAACAGCCGGGGTCAGATGCAAAAATGTATCCATGGGGACTGGAAAATAACAATATTGCCAAACCTTTAAAAACCCATGGGGCTGCAGCAATCAGTGTAAATTCAAAGCATCCCCAGCGGGCTCTGATGGTATATGATCTGCTTCGAAACGATGAGGAATGCTACCGGTATATTAATTATGGGATTGAAGGGACTGATTATGTCATAACAGAGGATGGGAAGCTTGCTTATCCGGAGGGCTGGGACCAAAGCACCGATAAGCTGGATGCAAACTTCTGGTGTGGCAGAAACGATGATCTGGAGCTGGATAACAGCTATCACTGGAATGGAAAAAAGGAAATGATTGAGAATCTCAACAAAATTGCTTATGATTATCCATTTGAAAATCTCATTTTAAATAAAGGTGCAATGGAGGCGGAGCAGGCAGCAATCGCCAGTGTTCTGTCAGAATATATTCCACAGCTTGCTTACGGGAAGTATGAGAATCCCCATCAGGCCATTGACGAAATGAGGAAAAAAATTGAGGATGCAGGATATCAGAAGGTGAAAGAATCGTTTCAGAAAGATATAAAGGAGCTTGTGAACAGGCAGGAAAATTAGGTACCATACCAATTCTTTGATTGCAGGGCATTTCATCAGACGGAGTATCTCTGAAAGAATGCCCTGTTTTTCAAACAAAATAATAAACCAGTTGCTTTTATACAGCAAAAATGCTATAGTATATCTGGTTACAAATTAAATAGTAATTTAAGAAGACGTGTTACTGGTAATGCAGGCAAGATCGGATTAAACGAGTGTATAGGGCTTATGGAAAAAGTCTTATATTCAGGCGTTTAGTCGGGTCTTTTTGTTTTGCCATTCCGGCCGGATGTAAAAACAACAAAATACTTGAAAGGAATTTGATCTATGAACTATAATCAGATAGCAGAAGATATTATAACAAATATTGGCGGATCCAGTAATGTAAAAGGGCTGACACATTGCTTTACAAGACTGAGGTTTGAATTAAAAGATTCAAAAAAGGCAGACAGAAAGACAATTGAGAGCATGGAAGGCGTAATCTCTGTTGTGGAGAGCGGGGGACAGTTTCAGATTGTTCTCGGTACAAAAGTGACAAAGATATATGATGCCATTCTTCCAATGCTGTCCCTGGAAGAGACGGAATCCGGAAATGAGGAGAAGGGTTCTGTCTGGAACCGGATTCTGATTACCATTTCATCTATTTTTACTCCCATGGTTCCGGCAATCGCAGCTTCCGGTCTTTTAAAGGGATTTTTAACAATTGCGAGAATCATGTCAGCTAAGCGGGGAATTGACATTACGGTTGACCAGACGTATATACTGATCATGGCGGCAACGGATGCATTGTTTTATTTTATGCCTATTATCCTTGCCTATACCAGTGCCAAAGTATTTAAGGCAAATGAATTCGTTGCCATGGCTCTTGGCGGAACCATGTGCTACCCGGCTGTAGTTACGCTTATGACTGGAAAAGAGGCAGTCAGTATGTTTGGAATTGCTCTGACAAAAGCCAGTTATACTTCTTCCGTAATTCCCATTATCATCGGAGTATTTATACTCGCATATATTCAGCGGTTTTTAGAAAAAATCGTTCCGGAAGTATTAAAGATCATCCTTGTTCCGGGAATTTCTCTTCTGGTTATGATTCCGGCAACCTTTATGGTCTTTGGTCCTGTCGGTATTTATATCGGTAATGTTATCAACTTTGTCTATACAGGGATGATGAATTTAAGCCCAGCTCTATGCGGTGCATTTGTAGGCGGTATGTGGTGTGTGTTCGTTATTTTCGGCGCCCACAGAGCTCTTCTTCCCATTGGAATCAATGATGTGGCGCAGTTTGGGCATCAGAATCTTCTGGCTTTTGCAGGTGCAGCCAACTTCTCCCAGGGCGGCGCTGCTTTAGGCGTTATGCTAAAAACAAAAAGCAAAGATTTAAAAACGGTTGCAGCTTCTGCTTCCATATCAGCTTCTGTATGCGGAATAACGGAACCTGCAATTTACGGCTGCAATCTGCGGTTGAAAAAGCCTATGATTTATGCTATTGTGTGTGGTGCTGCAGGCGGAGCGATTATGGGAATAGGCGGAGTATTTGGAGACTCTTTTGCTAATAACGGTATTCTCACATTTGCAACATATGCGGCTTTTGGAGTGAAACCATTTCTCTATTATCTGGGAGGAGTTGCAGTATCCTTCTTTGGTGCCATGGTTCTTACACTTATTTTTGGATTTGAAGATATAAATGAAAAAAAACAAAAAAAATCTATTGTTCCTGCTGAAAACGGAAAGGTACAGGAGCATGAAGCGGATATCTCCAAAGCGGATTTATTGATTGGCTCACCTATAGAAGGGAAAGCCGTATCTATGACTTCAGTTGGTGATGAAGTGTTTTCTTCTATGGCACTTGGAGGCGGAATTGCAATTATTCCGGAAAAAGGTGAGGTAGTGGCACCGGAAGATTGTACCGTTACTTTAATTTATCCCACACTTCATGCACTTGGGCTGATGCTTGACAATGGGGTTGAGATGATTATACATGTGGGTATTAATACTGTTATGCTTGAGGGGAAATATTTTAGCAAGCATGTAGAAGAGGGCTCTCATATTAAAAAGGGTACAAAGATTCTTTCCTTTGATCTTGACGCTTTAAAGAAAGAAGGATTTGATACCACGGTTCCAGTTATAATCAGCAATACTTCGCTCTTTAAAGAAGTGCAGGGAATAAGCGGTGAAGGGGCATCACTTGAAAAACCGGTGATTGCCATAGAAAAGGAAACGGAAAGGAGTAATTAGTTTGAACTATAAAATCACAGATTTTCCCGATAACTTTATGTGGGGTGCATCTTCTTCCGCATTCCAGATTGAAGGCGGCTGGGATGAAGGCGGAAAAGGTCCTACGGTTGCAGATATCAATTCATTCAAACGTTCTCATATACAGGCAGACAGCAGGGTGGCCAGTGATTTTTACCATCACTGGAAAGAGGATATCAGCCTTATGAAGGAACTGGGGCTTCATCTTTACCGTTTTTCTATCTCATGGGCAAGAATTATTCCAGATGGAGACGGTAAAATTAACCAGGAGGGTATTGATTTTTATAATAAGATTATTGACTGTCTCTTAGAAAATGAAATCATGCCTTTTATTACGCTGTATCATTTTGACCTGCCTTATGCACTTGTTGAAAAATACAATGGCTGGGAATCCAGGGAATGTGTAAAGGCATTTGAACGGTATGCAAAGATCTGTTTTGAAGCGTTCGGCGACAGAGTTACTTACTGGCAGGTTCATAATGAACAGAATTTAATGGTGCGGGTCAATGAGCGGGTTAATATCGCAGCAGAGGATGAGTTAGAAGCGGACCGGCTGAGGGCGCAGATGGATTATCATATGTTTCTTGCCCATGCACTAGCTGTAAAAGCCTGCCATGCCATGATACGGGGGGGTAAAATCGGTCCCGCTGTTTCTTCCACCTGTACCTATCCGGAAAGCAGCAGGCCGGAAGATGTCTGGGCAGCAAAGTTAAATGACTGGTTTAAAACCGATTACTGTCTGGATATGCATTACTATGGGAAATATCCTGGCTATTACATGAAATATTTAGAAGAAAGAAACATCGTTCCTGTTATGAATCCGGAGGATGAGGCCATATTAAAGGACGCCGGAATGGATTTTATAGCACTGAATTATTATCGTACGCTTTGTGTCCGTTATCTTCCTGAAAATGAAGATCATAAAGCAGGGGAGAGAACATTTCCTATAAATGAGGTGGATTTTGACCAGTATGGATATTTCCATCATATAAAAAATCCAAACCTGACATCCAGTGAATACGGAGCGCAGATTGACCCTCTTGGACTTAGAACGGTCCTTAACAATTATCATCAGAAATACCATCTTCCTCTGATTGTGACAGAGAATGGCCTTGGGGCGGCGGATACTTTAACAGAAGACGGGAAAATACACGATGATTACCGCATTGATTATCTAAAAACTCATATTGAAGCTTTAAGACAGGCTGTTTCAGACGGAGTGGAACTGATGGGGTATTCTCCATGGTCCTTTATGGACCTGTTAAGTTCCCATGAAGGTTTTCGAAAACGGTATGGATTTGTTTACGTAAACCGGGAAGATCATGATTTAAAGGATTTGCGCCGGATAAAAAAAGACAGCTTTTATTGGTACAAACATGTGATTGAAACCAATGGAGGCCAACTCTAATTAACAGAAACGGGGTAGGTTATGAGAGTTATTAAGGTTATGAATAATTCTCTGCTGCTGGCGCTTGACGACAGCGGCAGAGAGGTAATCCTCATGGGAAAAGGGATCGGATTTAATAAATCTATCGGGCATCATTTAAAAAGTGAAGATATAGAAAAAGTATTTGTATTAAAAGACCGGTCTGTTTCAAAAAATATTATCCGGCTCGCTGCAGAAATTGACAGTACTTATTTTGAACTTGCCAAACAGGTGATTGATTACGGCATAGAACAATATCAGATGGTACTAATGGAGCATATTTATCTTGGACTTACGGATCATCTTTCTTTTGCTGTAAAAAGACACCGTGAGGGGATTTCCATACAAAATTTTTATACACAGACTTTAAAACGTTTTAACCCGAAGGAATATAAAACCGGATTGTATGCCCTGCAGCTTGTGAGGGAGCAGCTGCAGGTGGAACTTCCGGAGGATGAAGCCGGTAACATCGCTTTTCACTTTATCAATGCTCAGACCAATAACTCTTATCTTACCGATAACCAGAAAATCATTGAAACTGTGAAGGGTGTTTTAGATATTGTAAAATATAACTTCTCCATAATCTTTGATGAGGATGGCATTGGATATACACGTTTCGTAACTCACCTCCGCTTATTTGCCCAAAGACTGGTTAAGGGCGGTCAGGATATCTATGACTATGAGGATTCCTTTTACAGCCATGTCCTTGAGAATTGTCCAAGGGAGTATGAATGTGTAAAGAAAATCAGGATTTTTATACAGGAGAAATTTAACTGCGGTTTGGCGAGGCAGGAAGAAATGTATCTGACTGTTCATATACACAGGGTACTGGAGGAGTATTCACAGCGGAAAAAATAATGAAGGGACATCACTTTGAACGAACATCAGTTTACGCGCAGACAGGAAATCATTTTTCTTGCCATGGTTTCTCTTTTTTGGTTTGCGCAGTACATATATATTCCCTATCAGACAGCCTATCTGACTTTATGCGGCGTAAGCAGCTCTTTTACCGGGCTGGTGATAGGGGCTTACGGAATCTCACAGCTGGTTCTCAGATTCCCCATCGGTTTGTGTGCGGATTGTGCCGGAAGGCATAAAGGATTTTTAATGGCAGGAACTTTGCTTGCAGGTCTTGCTTCGGTTCTGCGTATATCAGGCTGCAGCGGTCCGGCATTTCTTGCTGCCAATTTACTATCCGGAATGGCTTCTGCCATGTGGATCTCTTTTATGGTTTTTTATACCGGGCATTATACGGAACCGGAACAGCAGACAGCAACCAGCAGAATTGTATTATTTAATAATCTGGGGATGCTTATGGGTTTTCTTACCAGCACGCTGACCTATAACCGGATTGGTATGAGGGGAATCTGCTTTTTAAGCATATGTGCAGGTCTTCTGGCTTTTGCATTTTCTTTTTTTATTCAGGAGGAAGGTTCCCGGATAAAGGAGAAAAAGAAAAGAGATCTGCTTATGTGCTGTATCGGAAAGAGACTTTGGTTCTTTTCATTTCTGGCTTTAATTCAACAGGGAATACAGCTGACGGCTGCCATGTCATTTACCAATCAGATTATAAAAGACCTGGGGGCCTCCGATAGACTTTTAGGATTATCCTCCGTTATTTATATGTTATCTGCTGTATTTTTTGCAGCGTTTGCATCAGGAGGAGGCTGTAAAAGAAAAGGATCCCGATTCTGGATCCCAATGGTTTTTGTTATTGTGTCGGTATACTGCGTTTTAGTTCCTGTAATAGAAGACATTCCTGTTCTTTTGCTGCTTCAGATATTGCCGGGGGTGTCAACGGGGATTTTGTTTTCCTATCTTACCTGTGAAGCAATGTCCGGAGTTCCGGCCAGCTGCAAAGCTACTGCAATGGGATTTTTCCAGGCTGTATATGCAGTGGGCATGACTGCATTTCCCCCAATAACGGGAGTGCTGGCTTCGAAAATGGGGATGAGAACTGGGTATATGATGCTGGCAGCATTTTCTTTTTTTGGCTGGGGTGTATCTATTTTGTATTACAAATCGTATAAGAAAACAGGTGTATAGAAATGAGACAGAGAGTCTATTTGACAGGGCTCTCTGTCTTTTTAAGAAACTTACGTGAAAGCTTTAATCTGATCAAAAAGATGTAGCATATCAATCTGGCCATAACCCCACATATCATTGGGGTAAAAGCAGGCATTGTCACGGTTTGCGCTGCGTATAATCATGCGGTTTGCCATTACGCCGGTAATCGTGGTATGATTGCCTCTGATAAAGCCCCATTCCATTATCATTGCAGCAGCTCCGGCAGCGTGGGCAGCAGCAGCACCGGTGCCGGAAAGAGTGCCGTATTGGTTTTCCGGGAGAGCACAGGGAATCTTAAAACCAGGAGCTGCCACATCCGGAAGAATTTCGCCAAAGCGGGAGAATCCCCTTCCGGATTCAGTAAGTATAAAGTTGTTGAATTGGTTATAGGCGGCAACCGTAAGAGGAAAACGGGCATCTCCGGGAGATGTGATGGTTGTAACAGAATCTGAGTGATAAAAGTAAGTATCAGGAGAGATAAGATTCCCCGATGGAAGCCAGCAATGAAAAGAAAATGGTTCATTTCCTTCGCTTTTAACCTGGCAGTGCCAGATACCTGGGAGGGGGTTATTAAAACGTACCAGAATCACCTGATCCCCTGTAGAACCTTCCAGAATGATGTTATTAATCCAGACAGAACTCTGACCACATGAAAGGCTGAATTTCTGGCAGGTGTTAACCGAAGTATAGAGACTGCATACAATTTCGCAGTCAGGAGAGTAAAGTTCAATGGTAATCCGGCCTGTTGGAAACGGCCAGATTTCCATGGAAAACATACGGTCATCTTTTCCGATTTTAATATCAAAACTGCTGCAGTAAGGTGGTATATGGGAATAACAGTAATAGTGTCTTTTACTTCCACTTTCGTTCCCAGCAGCAATTACCGCATCCATTCGCGGCTTTCTGACAATCTGATCCAAATAGGAACTTAAAGGACTCCGCCCATCATGTCCTCCCTGACTGCTGCCTAAGGTTATGCAGAGGATCAAAGGGCGGTTTAATTGTGCTGCCAGGTTTAGAAGATACCGGATTCCAAGCATAATATCGGATTCCTGATAGCAGAGGGAGCATTCTGGGATAAAATAAATCTGTTTTAAATTGTCTTTTGCTTCTTTCAGCTTTACAACAGCTAATTTACTTTGAGGGACAACTCCTGTAAATGAATGTTCATCATCACCGCTTCCTGCCACAATGCTGGCAATCGCAGTACCATGACCGCAAGTATCTGTAACAGGGACGATAGTTAAAGGAAGGGGTGATTTTAAGGCAGTATTAATATGATTTTTTGTATATTCAGAGCCAAAATCAAAACCTGCCGGAGGTTTGCCGGTCTGATCGGACTGGTCCCAAATAGAGAGAATGCGGGTAGTTCCGTCATGATTTTGAAAAGCCGGATGACGATAGTCTATGCCTGTGTCTATAATACCAATCACAACTCCAAGACCCATAAAATTTAACACAGACTGATAAGAAAGGGAGGCAGTAGCCGGTTTTTCTGTGCATATGGATGAAGTCAGTGTGTAAACAGACGGGAAATTCTCGTACGGATGGAGACCTAAATTACAGGCCTGAATGTCTGTTTGTGCCAGATGGAGAAGAGAATGTTCTTCATTTAATTTTGTGATATTTTCTGAAAGGGCACAAGAGGGGACCAGGGAGTTACTGAGGATAAAGTCATAATATCCGTTATCGAGTATTTTGTTCATGACAAGTCTGCCTTTCCATACACAGTATATAACCATTTTATGCCAGTAAAGCACCCAAATACCTAACAAATGGCTGAATAAGAAAAAAATGATTTATCTGATTATTATCATGTTTTTAAAGGGAGAATACTATTGACAAGATAGTCAGTACTGAGTATAATGAACTTATTAGATAGTCAGTACTGACTAAGAAAGAAGGATTGGAAATGATACCTTTGTATATACTCGGGATATTACTGCGGTTTGGGCCTCAGCATGGCTACCAGATTAAAAAAATTATGGAAGAACAGCTGGAGGATTTTACCAATATAAAACTTCCGAATTTATATTACCACCTTGAGAAGATGGAAGCATCCGGAATTCTGACAGCTTTAAGAGATAAGCAAAGTACAAGACCGGAAAAAACGGTGTATTTTGTAGGAGAGACAGGAGCGGAGAAGTTTAAGGAACTTCTGAAACAGACTTTGGATATGAATTATCGTCCTGTTTTTGAAGCTGATGCCGCATTCTATTTTTCTGAATATCTCACTGCAGCGGATTTTCTCCAGAGCCTTACTCGTCATGTCAACCATCTGAAAACAGTGCTGAAAGGAATTGAAGAGCATCGAACAGAGATGGAAAAGGTCATACCTGAAGATATGAAGACTTACGCTGAGATTATATTTAATCATCATATCATGCATTACAGAGCCGAATTAAACTGGGCGGAAGAATCCGCGGGAGCCATAAGAAAGAAAGGAGCAGCCTATGACAGCAGCGAGAATTGTTGAAACGAATGAGGGAATCCAGAGTGAAGTGACAGCAGAGATTTTTGATGAGTTTGCAAAAGGTATGAGAGATAAGGGGTGGAATGGTGTAGCTGAAATGATATCCTCCGGAATTCATGGCGGAGATATCCTGGAAATTGGTCCTGGTCCCGGGTATGTGGGGTTGGAACTGGCAAAACAGGTAAATCCCAGAACTTTTACCGGATGTGAGATCAGTCCGGCCATGATCCGTATTGCGGAGAAAAATGCTAAGGAATATGGAATTGATGCCCGCTATGTACAGGGGAATGGCATGAATATGCCCTTACCTGACGCAGCATTTGATTGTGTGATATCCAATGGATCCATGCATGAATGGGAAGATCCGGTTGAAGTTTTTAATGAGATTTACAGAGTCCTTCGTCCGGGGGGAAGGTATTGTATTACAGATATGAGACGGGATATCAGTTTTTTCAAACGATATATGATATATTTAAACACAAAACCAAAAGAAATCAGACCAGGATTTCTTTCTTCTCTGAATGCTTCTTATACACAGGAAGAGATACAGGAACTTCTTGACAGCAGCAAACTTAAGGACGCAACAGTAAAAAAGGATTTTATGGGATTAAGCATAACTGGAGAGAAGAACTAGCTGGTTCAGGCAAAAAAAACATTGACATCTGAGAAAAAAACATTATAATGAGTATATACTCAATGAGTTGGTGGTCATTAATATGAAATCAAAAAGACAGATACAAAAAGAAACAACCAGGCAGAAAATTATGGATACCGCATGCCGGATATATGCAAAAGAGGGTTTTTCTGCTTCGACTGCAAGGATTGCCAAAGAGGCAGGGGTCTCACATGGAACTGTTTTTGCTCATTTCCAGTCACTGAATGATCTTTTGGAGTGTATCATTGGAGAGTTTCAGATCAGTCTTGCAGCTGAATTTCATGATATGGCAGAATCCAGTATCAGCGTTAATGATTTCCTGGATATGCATTTAAAGATTCTCATTGAACATGAGGATTTTTATCTTCGCCTTATTACAGAAAGAAGTCTTTTGCCGGTTGAAGTACAGTATGTATATGCGGATAATCAGTCTGCGATTGCCCATCATTTTAACCTGCTGATGTCAAGAGAGATGAAGAAGGGCACCATAAAAGAGATCCCTGTCCATATGCTTTTTAATACATGGCTTGGATTGATCCATTATTACTTATGGAACCAGGATTTCTTTTCTCCTGATGAACCGGTATTGGCGCGTTATGCCGGAGAATTGAAACATACATTTTTAAGTCTTATTTTGAAGTAAACGAGGAGGAGCGGATATGAAGGTATGTATAGCCTGTGGTATGCCCATGGAAAAGAAATCTGATTTTGCTGAAGGCGATGAGCAGAAAGACTACTGTGTTTATTGTGCAAGACCGGACGGAACCATGAGGACATTTGAAGAGGCAAAGGCCGGTATGACCAGGTTTATTATGGAGTCCCAGGGTTTTGATGAAACAGCGGCAGAGAAAATTGCTGTGAGCAGTATGAAAAAAATGCCTGCCTGGAAGGGCGAATTTAGCCGTGAATGAGCAGCGGCACGTAGAAGAAAGGAGTAAAAATATATGCAGGTAAGTAATGCATTTTCAGTATTTGCACAGGAAGCACCGGAGGTTCAGGGACCATGGATGGAGATGGTTCATAAGCTTGACATGGCAAGCGGACTTGACAAAAAAACAGAGGAACTTGCGTATATTGCGGTTATGGCCGTAATGCGGCTGGAAAGCGGTCTGCCTTTTCATGTCCAGCTGGCAAAATCACATGGAGCTACAAGAGAGGAAATAATCAGCAGTGTTCTGGTTGGACTGCCTGCTGCAGGAAATGTAGTGATTCAGTCATTGCCCATTGCACTGGAAGCATATGACAAAGAATAGAAAATAGAAGAGTTCAGAAATTAATTCGCCCCCTGAGACCTTTTCGTCTGAATCTCAAACATTCAGCGAAAGCGGCCAGGGGGTGTTTTATTTAACTGTTTTCATCCTCGTTTATGGCTGTATCAGGAAAGGAATTAAAGAAAACGGTATGGTCTAAATCATAGCGTTTTTCATGAAGGGGATGTGGGACTGAGTCTTCTCGTGGATAACCAAGGGGGAGCAGTGCCACAGGAATAAAAGCTTCCGGGATATGAAACGATTCTCTTATGGCTGTTGGGTCGAAATGGCCTACCCAGGTGGTTCCAAGCCCAAGTTCTGCAGCCTGCAGCATCATCTGTGTCGTTACAATGCTTGCATCCACCGGTCCCATATCTTCCTGATCATAGGATCTTTTCCAGCTTACTGCAGTGTCATAGCAGATTAAAAGAGCCATGGGTGCATGAAAATGATAGGGGGTACATATCTTTAGTTTTGCAAGATTCTCATCACTGTCCAATACTAGAATACGCTGAGGCTGATAATTACATGCTGTGGGAGCAGCCTTACCGGCCTCCAGGATCAGTTTTAATGTGTCCGGTTCTATTTTCCGGTCACTGAATTTCCTGACGGAATAACGTTCCTTAACTAATTGAGAGAAGTTCATATCTCTGCCTCCTTTTCCATTTCTTTCTATTTATAACTATACCATATAAATTCAAAGGGGCAAAGCCATAATTATGGTTTTGCCCCTGAAGCTTATTCTAATATCAAATTTACATGATATTCATTTTTGCCTTCCTGAATAGGGATCTCATTTCCTTTAATGGAAACTCCGTCTACCAGGAAAGAAGAAATTTTATTTCCTGTTTCACCGTTTCTTACCACATGAATGTGGTAGCTGGCACCCCGGAACCTGCGGACAGCAGAAAATTCTCCGATTGAATCCGGGAGGCAGGGATTTACAATTAAGCCATGGAAACCGGGCCGTATGCCTAAAATGTGCTGGGAGATACAGACAAAGGTCCAGGCTGCAGTACCGGTCAGCCAGCTGTTCTTTGCTTCGCCGAAATTGGCGGCATCTTTACCGGCTATCATCTGGGAATAGCAGTAAGGTTCTGTCTTATGAATCTCGCTGATCTCTTCTGTATAGGCAGGAGCCGTTTTGCGGTAAATTTCAAAAGCACGGTTTCCTCTGCCGATCATGGTCTCTGCTATGGAAATCCATGGGTTGTTGTGGCAGAAAATTCCTGCATTTTCTTTATATCCAGGCGGATAGGACGAAATTTCACCCAGCTCCTTATGATAAGTCTGGTATGCTGGCTGATGAAGAACGATTCCGTAGGTGGTTTCAAGCCTTTCCTGCACACTGTCAAGAGCTTTCTTTGCCAGGCCTTCTTCAATTCCAATTCCGCCCATTACGCAAAAGCCCTGTGGCTCAATAAAGATCTGACCTTCTTTGCACTCTTTGGAGCCAACTTTATTGCCGAAAGCATCATAGGCACGAAGAAACCATTCTCCGTCCCAGCCGGATTTAAGGACAGCATCGTAAACTTCTTTTACAGAAGCTTCTGCTTCGGCGGCTTCCTTCTCCAGTCCTGTTAAACGGCAGATTTCTGCGTATTCTTTTCCGTATTTTACATACATTCCCGCGATCATCAGAGACTCTGCCACAGGTCCTTCCGAGGGACCTGTGGTCTGAAATGATTCTCCGGGTTCCATTGAGAAGCAATTTAAATTAAGGCAGTCATTCCAGTCGGCACGCCCGATGAGAGGGAGGCCGTGTGGTCCTAAATTAGATTTTGTGAATCCAAAGGAACGTCTTAAATGTTCCATTAGAGTCTGGCTCTTGCAGGCATCGTTATCGAAAGGAACATTTTCTTTTAAGATATCCCAGTCACCGGTTTCGCGTATGTATGCACTGACTCCTGCAATAAGCCAGAGCGGATCATCATTAAAACCACTTCCGATGTCCATATTTCCTCTTTTGGTAAGAGGCTGATATTGATGGTAAGCACTTCCGTCTTCAAACTGGGTAGAGGCAATGTCGATGATGCGCTCCCTTGCCCGTTCCGGTATCATGTGAACAAAACCAAGTAAGTCCTGACAGGAATCACGGAATCCCATACCTCTTCCTGTTCCTGATTCATAATAGGAAGCGGAGCGGGACATATTAAAGGTTACCATGCACTGATACTGATTCCAGATGTTAACCATACGTGCCGTTTTTTCTTCCTCCAGTGTTACGCTGTAAGTAGAGAGAAGATCTGTCCAGTAATGTTTCAGCTTTTCAAGGGCTTTTTCTATATCTGAGGCAGTGCGGTATTTTTCCAGAACAGCATTGGAGGGCGTCTTGTTAATGATATCTGGTGCGCTCCATTTTGAGTCCTGTTCATTCTCTGCATATCCAAGAACAAAGACAAAGGTTTTTTCCTCTCCGGGTTTTAATTGGAGCGTGATCCGGTGGGAACCGATAGGAGACCAGCCGCTGGCCATGGAATTACCGGAATTATTCTTTTCCACCATGGCAGGATTCTGATTGGAGCCATACACGCCTATAAACGTATTCCTGTCAGTATCAAAACCCTGAATATCGGTATTGACGGAGTAATAGGCATAATGATTTCTTCTTTCTCTGTATTCTGTTTTATGATAAATGACGGAACCTTCAACTTCCACCTCTCCGGTATTGAAATTTCTCTGATAGTTGGTCATATCATCCATGGCATTCCACAGACAGAATTCCACGTAGGAATACAGGGTAAATTCTTTGGTGGTGTTGCTTTCATTCTTTAATGTCACCTGGTTGATTTCACAGGAGTCTCCTAAAGGTACAAAGGCTGTCACATTTGCGCACAAGCCATTTTTCTTCCCTGTGAAACGGGTCACTCCAAGTCCATGGCGGCATTCGTAAAAATCCAGCGGAGTCTTTGCAGGCTGCCAGCCCGGATTCCAAATAGTGCCGTTTTCATTAATGTAGTAGTAGTGTCCGTTGCTGTCCAGAGGAACATTATTATAACGGTACCTTGTCAGCCGGAGCATTTTGGCATCTTTATAAAAGCTGTAGCCACCTCCGGTATTGGAAACCAGCGAAAAGAAATTTTCGCTGCCCAGATAGTTGATCCATGGCAGAGGAGTATCTGGGGCAGTAATTACATATTCTTTGTCCTGGTCATTAAAATATCCATATTTCATAGTTAAATAACTCCTTCCTGTTGGATGACCCAAATCCCTAAAAACGACATTTTTCGAAAACGATTAAGAAAAATAATAGGGAGTTATACGGTCATAATAGCGCGGGTTGAGAAAAAAAACAAGAGGAATTTTTTAAATAATGAAATTTACAATAGATAAACCGAATAAGAAAAGTAAATATGCACAAATAATACGCACATAATCTATATAAACTAGACAAAAAAGAAAAAACTTGTTGATTTTTACCGCTGGAAGGGGTATAGTGAAAACACGAAAACGATTAAGTTAAAAGGATGAGACATATGATTTCTATGAAAGAACTGGCACAGCACTGCGGGGTATCCGTTGCCACAGTGAGTAAGGCGCTTAATGATCAGAATGACATCGGGGAGAGCACTAAAATAAGAGTTAAGCAGGCAGCGGAGAAACTGGGATATTATCCCAATGCTGCAGCAAGATCCTTAAAGACAAACAGAAGCTATAACATTGGAGTTCTGTTTGTTGATGAGGCTAACAGCGGTCTGACTCATGAGTATTTTGCCGCGGTTCTGGAGGGATTTAAGGTAGAGGCAGAAAAGCAGGGGTATGATATTACATTTATTAACGGGCAGATAGGAAAAAAGAAGGTTTCCTATTATGACCACTGCAAATACAGGAATGTAGATGGTGTGGTGATTGCCTGCGTACAATTCGACAATCCTGAGGTGATTGATCTTTTAAACGGGGACATTCCGGTTGTAACAATTGATCATATCAATGAAAATTGCTCCTCTGTTTTATCCGATAACGTAAAGGGCATCCAGAGCCTGATGGAATATATTTATGAAAAAGGCCATAGAAAGATTGCCTACATACACGGGCAGGCAAGCAGCACCGTAACAAAGACGAGACTCACCAGCTTTTATCGCTTTCTTGAAAGTAAAGAGCTTTCGGTACCTGATGATTATGTACTGGAAGCGGATTATCTGGATGTCAGTCAGGCCATGGCATGTACCAGTGAGCTGTTAGACAGAAAAGATCCGCCAACCTGTATCTTATATCCCGATGATACAGCGCTGATCGGAGGTCTTAATGAAATCCGGGTAAGAAATATAAGGGTTCCGGATGATATCTCCATTGCCGGATATGACGGCAGCAGATTATCACAGCTATTAAACCCCAGGCTTACTACCATTCGCCAGGACACAGCGGCAATCGGTATGCAGGCCGCCAAAAAATTGATAAGCACAATCGAAAAACCCAAGACTACTTTCACAGAACAGATTATTGTGGAGGGTGAGCTGATTACAGGGGAATCGGTTGGTAATGCTAATATTTCATGATAGTAATATCAGAAAAGGAGAGGGAAATATGAAGAAGAAAGTTGTAAGCGGATTATTATGCGCGGTAATGGCAGCTTCACTGGTTGCCGGCTGCTCTTCAAAGAGCGCGCAAAGCGGAAGCAAAGCTGCAGAGACGACAGCCAAGGAAACTGAGGCAGAGACACAAGCGCAGAAAGAAGCTGGCGGTGAAGGAGGAAAAGTGATTAATATTTATGTCTGGAATGATGAATTCAAAGCCAGATATGAAGATTATTATGCTTCCAAGCTTCCGGCTGGTTATAAGGTCAATTTTGTAACAACTCCCAGTGAAAACAACGCCTATCAGAATGCTCTTGATGAAGCACTGTTAAATCAGAATGATGCAAAGGCTGATGATAAAGTCGATATGTTCCTGGTTGAAGCAGATTACATTCTGAAGTATGTCAATTCTGATTACACCCTTGATTTAAAGGATGTTGGTATTACAGATCAGGATATGTCAAAGCAGTATGACTACACCAAAGTAATCGCACAGGATTCCCAGGGAGCACAAAAAGGTATTTCATGGCAGGGCTGCCCGGGACTTTATATCTATCGTCGTTCCGTTGCCAAGGATGTACTGGGAACAGATGATCCTGCAGAAGTTCAAAAGTCAATTGGCGACTGGGATTCCTTTGACAAAACTGCTGCAAAGATGAAAGATAAAGGCTACTATATGCTTTCTGGTTATGATGATTCCTACCGTACTTTCTCGAACAATGTAGCTGCTCCGTGGGTAAACGGAAAGAAAATTGCGATTGATCCGAGCCTTGAAAAGTGGGTAGAGCAGACAAAGAAGTATACAGACAGCGGCTACAATCAGAAAACCACACTTTGGGCAGCTGAATGGGCTTCCGGACAAGGTCCTGAAGGAAAAGTATTTGGTTATTTCATGCCGGCATGGGGAGTAGATTTCGTTCTTGCGAAAAACTCTCTTGCAAAGGCAGAAGCTGACGGAGGAAAGCAGGAACCAGGAAATGGTGTTTACGGTGACTGGGCTGCAACCATTGGACCAGAATCCTATAACTGGGGCGGAACCTGGCTGTGCGCAGCAAATGGTACAGACAATCCTGATATCGTAGCTGATATCATGAAGACAATCTGCTGTGATGATGCAACCATGAAGAAAATTGTAGAAGAAAAGAATGACTTTGTAAACAACAAGACAGTTATGGAAGAACTGGCAAAGGGTGATTATAAGTCAGCATTCCTCGGCGGACAGAATCCTCTTCAGATGTACTGTGATGCTGCAGAAAAGATTGATATGAGCAAGATTTCTCCTTATGATCAGGGACTGAATGAAAGCTTCCAGAATGCAATGCATGACTATTTTAACGGTACTGTTGATAAAGATACAGCACTTAAGAATTTCTACACATCTGCACAAGAGAAATATCCGGAATTAGAAACAAAGTAGCAGTAAAATACAGGGCGGGATTTTCCCGCCCTGTATGAAAACAGGAGGCTCCATCATGGTAAGAGAAAAAAAGGCAAAAGCCAGAAAGAAAGTCAGCTATTCAAAATGGGGATACATTTTTTTAATACCTTTTTTTGTTACATATTTAGTATTTTCCTTTATCCCCCTGATATCTACGTTTTATAACAGTATGTTTGAAAATTACCGTTCAGGGTTGACTCAGATCGGGCCGAATTTTGTCGGATTTGATAATTATATCACCATTTTTCAGAGCGATCTTCTAAAGTACTTAGGCAATACCGTGATTCTCTGGATTATCGGCTTTATTCCCCAGATTATCATTTCACTGATTCTGGCGGTGTGGTTTGCTGATTTTAGAATGCGGATGAGAGGAAGTACCTTTTTTAAAACAATTATATACCTTCCCAATGTGATTATGGCGGCATCCTTTGCCATGCTGTTTTTTGCCCTGTTTTCAGATGACGGTCCAATGAACAATCTTATAATAAGAATGGGGCTGGCAGACAGTCCGATCCGTTTTCTTACCACAGTATGGGGAACCAGGGGACTGATCGGTTTTATGAATTTCATGATGTGGTTTGGCAATACAACCATACTTCTCATGGCGGCAATCCTTGGAGTTGATTCTGCTTTATTTGAGGCAGCAGCCATAGATGGAGCAAAATCTTTCCAGATATTTACCAAAATTACAATGCCGACCATTAAACCCATATTTATTTACGTACTGATTACTTCTCTCATCGGCGGACTGCAGATGTTTGATGTACCCCAGGTACTTACCAATGGAAAAGGAACACCTGACCGGGCCAGCATGACGTTAATCATGTTTTTGAATAATCATTTATTCAGCAAAAACTATGGTATGGCAGGAGCTTTATCCGTAATACTCTTCATTATTACAGCAGCACTCAGTCTTGTAGTATTTTTTATACTTACCGGTGCTGGTAAACAGAAAGGAGGATCAAAATAATGGGAAAAGCGATTAATTTAAAAAAGGCAGTTGCTTATATTGTACTGTCACTCTTGTCTTTTCTGTGCCTTTTCTTCTTTTATTGCCTGATCATCAATGCGACCAGATCTCATCCGGAAATCGCAAAGGGATTCTCATTTCTGCCAGGCAAATCATTCGGTCCTAACTTATATAATGTACTGCATAACAAGAATCTGCCTGTTGTTCATGGAATAATAAACAGCCTGTTTATCGCCTGTGCTTCCGCAGGCCTGGCAGTATATGTATCAGCACTTACGGCATATGCGATTCATGCCTATGATTTTAAATTCAGAAATGCAGTTTATCTTTTTATCATCCTGATTATGATGATTCCTACGCAGGTTACAACCCTTGGATTCTTAAGCCTGATTGGTAAAATGGGACTTATGGACAGTTTTGTTCCTCTGATTCTTCCATCTATGGCTGCACCGGTTATATTCTATTTTATGGTTTCTTATTTTCAAAGCAATCTGCCGTTGGAAATTGTGGAGTCAGCCAGAATCGATGGATCCAATGAATTTTATACCTTTAATTTTATTGTAATTCCCATTGTGAAGCCTGCTCTGGCAGTGCAGGGAATCTTTGCATTTGTGGCCTCCTGGAACAATTATTTTGTTCCATCCCTTGTGCTCAAATCAAATGCGAAAAAAACGCTTCCTATATTAATAGCGCAGCTTAGAAGTGCGGATTTCTTAAAATTTGATATGGGTCAGGTTTATATGCTGATAACCATTGCCATTGTTCCGGTTGCCATTATCTATTTGTGCCTGTCAAGGTTCATCATTGGCGGAGTTACGGCAGGAAGTGTGAAAGGATAGCGCGATGGACTGGAAAAAAGACTTTATATGGGGAACGGCAACCTCATCCTATCAGATAGAAGGGGCAGCCTTTGAAGATGGAAAAGGGCTGTCTGTATGGGATGTCTTTGCAAGAGAGAAAGGCAGGATTTTTGAGGGACATACAGGAGAAGTGGCATGTGATCATTACCACCGGATGAAAGAGGATGTTGCCCTGCTTGCAGAGCTTGGAGTAGGAGCTTACCGCTTTTCTGTTTCCTGGCCAAGAATCATACCCCATGGAACCGGAAATGTTAATGAAAAAGGGCTGCGGTTCTATTCGGATCTGGTGGATGAACTGCTGAAATATCATATTACTCCATATGTAACTCTGTTTCATTGGGATTATCCCAATGAGCTGGAGATGCAGGGCGGCT
Organism: Bacillota bacterium; assembly: GCA_023460575.1. GTDB lineage: Bacteria > Bacillota > Clostridia > Lachnospirales > Lachnospiraceae > Lacrimispora. Next base: position 13,667 of record JAEWPQ010000272.1, on the reverse strand, counting down.
GGTTAAACCCAGAGAGCCCGGAGTGGTTTGTTTCGTATACAGAGGTTGTTGCAAAAACATTTGGAAACCGGGTAAAGAATTATATTACTTTTAATGAACCCCAGATATTTACCTGGCTTGGATATGATAAATGCACCCATGCTCCGGGAATTAAATATCCGGCTGGAAGAATCCTTTCCATGTGCCGGAATATTGCCCTGGCACATGGAAAATCTGTAGTTAAATTACGGGAACTGGTACCAGATTGCAGGGCAGGATATGCCCCTACCTGCGGCAATGCTTACTGGCCCGTGGAAGAAACTGATTTTCTGGCAGCAAAAGCAGGAGAACTGCAAAATTCGATAAGAGCGGATGACTGGCTTTTTTCTTCTGCATTCTGGAATGAGCTGTTTTTAAAAGGAAGGTTTCATGAGCAATGCAGAGACTTGTTTGGCAGTGATTTGCCGAAGCTGACGGAGGAAGAACAGCGCCTGATCGCCCAGCCTCTTGATTTTTGCGGAATGAATCTCTATCAGGGAACCTCCGTGTCTTTATCTGAGACGGGAGAAATCGTTCTTGGAAAGCTTCCTGCAGGACATGGAAAGACTGGAATGGGCTGGCCCATTACTCCGAAAGCCATGTACTGGGCAGTGAAGAATTTTTGCCATACCTACCATCTTCCTCTGTTCATCACAGAGAATGGTATGTCTGCACTGGATGTGATATCTTTAGATGGAGGTGTACATGATCCATGCAGAATTGATTACCTGGCACGCCATCTGTCTGAACTGAAGCGCGCAGTTTTAGACGGAGCGGAAGTGGAAGGGTACTTTTTGTGGAGTTTTCTTGATAATTTTGAATGGGAGAAGGGCTATGATGACAGGTTTGGAATCGTCTATGTCGACTACGAAACCCAGAGAAGAATACCGAAGGACAGCTTTTATTGGTATCAGAATATAATAAAATCATAATTATAATAGAAAGCAGGGCAGTTCAGTGATAATTACTGATCTGTCCTGCTTTTTGTCACCCCAGCGGGGTGGTTTGTCCGGTTATCTCATCAAACAGAAAGCTTACGCTGTTGTCGGCGCAGTCGCACAAATAGGTGGCAACATAGGTTAGCGTGTTGTCTGGCAGCCTCTTGTAAGTCCGTACCGTGTAGTAGTCTTTTCCGTCTATCTTAGATATTCCGGGAGATGCTATGAACTGGTAAGAATCCGCACTTTCTGTAAGCTTAAGTTTTTCCTGCCCCTGGGAGCGTACGGTGTTCTCCGCCTGCTCAATTGAGGTATCGGATTTGGGCTGTTTTTTAATATCGGTGATTACTTTTTTCTGCTGGTTCCACTGGTTTTTAAAATAGTCATTCCAGGATTCACTGCCTTTTCCTGCTGTTACAGTCACGCTGTCGCCTTCGGATTCCAGAGTGATGGAAAGATAGGACTTGGAATCACTGGATGGACCGGCAAGCTGATAGCATTCCGAATTTTCACTGTTTGTTTCACTTTCTGTGGTTTCTGCTGCTGTGCTTTCCTCAGTTACATCGATAAAACTTTTCTGAGTCTCCAGGTAATCTTTATAGGTTTTTAAATCTGTGGAGGCGTCGTCCAGATTTATATATTTATATGTGTCTTTCTGCTGGTCTGCGGTAGCGGTTTCGCCTTCAGAAGCAGTTTTGCCTTCAGCTTCAGGCTCTTTCTTGTCAGTGTCTGATTTTTCAGATTCCTTTGAACTTTTCGGAACGGATTCCGGCTCTTCGTAGGAGCGGTCACCCACAATTGAGGTGAACGAGGAGATATCTTCCTCTTTTGAAAAATAATATTCCGGTGATTTGGCCACCTTTTCTTTCACGGAATTCTTATTTCTCATGGACAGCAGAATAATGGCCTGGGCAGCTCCGATAATTACAATGAACAGGGCGGCAACCAGCAAAATAACCACTCTTTTGTTCTTTGGCAGTATAGACTTTTTCCCGGCTTTTGCAGGCTTTTCCTTTTTCACATTTGCAGCCTTAGGCTTTTTAAGCTTTGTCTTGGGTTCTTTTATTTTTTTCTTAGTAGGCATAATGATCATCCTTATGTAATATTTAATACAGTAAAATTAGATGCAGTTACAAAACTTCACTAACCATATATCGGTTAAAGCTTATTGAAACATAAGGATCGTCTAAAATTTATCATGCAAATATTATATGATCAGAAGATTTTTTGCAGTTCCCATAATCACCTTATCAACAAATTCTGCAACTTCTTCTTTCGGCTCCTGCATATCCGTATTCAGCCACTGCTTCAATACTCCCGTAAGGCCGTATGTAATAAATTCCAGGAAGTAGTTTAAAGTAAAATCCCTGGCGTCGGGGTATTGTTCTTTGATAATGGCAGTTCCGTTTTTTAGAATAAAAGTGTGGAAGCGATTTACAAAATCATTGGATGAGCTGTTCTCAAAAAGGATATTACATATCTTTTTGTTCTCCTCAATATATTGAATGATGGGAATAATAACTGGCATGAGTGAGGCTTTTTTAAATGCTTCCCGATAGTTGTTTACCATATTTTGAAAGTCATTTAATACTTCTGTTTCCATTTCCTGCAAAAGACTGTATGTATCAGCGTAATGAAGATAGAAGGTTCCTCTGTTTAAATCAGCCAGTTCCGTAATATCCTTTACGGAAATGTTTTTAATATCCTTTTTCTCCATAAGTTCCAGAAGACTTTCCTTTAATAGTCTCTGAGTTTTTCGTATGCGTCGATCCTGCTTTTGCATATCCATACAACTCCTCCCTTCGCACTTTGGCGTGTACTGTGGTTCTGATTGACGATATTCTAAAATGTGTTGAGTATTATGCTGGAAAAATATTCTGTGATTATTAATAGATGTAATTAAATAGATTGATTATTGAATGTTATATACACTAGTATTATAATATACATGTGTTGAAAAGTCAATAAAGTATCCATTAGTAGATTGCTGATTATAAATGGAGGGGGATATGAAAAAAAACAGTGGTTTTTTCGACAAATTTGTTCATTTTATTGTTTTTAAAGGAAAATTAATTGAAAGTATATTTTTGGCCGGGACCATTATCTGTGCAGTGTGTTTTCCTTTTGTGAAAGTTAATTATGACTTAAGCAAGTATCTGCCGCAGTTTGCCCAGACGAAACAGGCGCTGGATGTGATGGAAGATGAGTTTGGATATCCTGGTATGGCGCGGATCATGGTGCGTGACGTAAGTCTTCAGGAAGCAAAGCGGATCAGAAGTGAAATTTCAGATCTGGAGGGAGTGGATGTGGTAGTCGGACCTGATCTTGCAACGGATGTATATATGGGAGCTTCTTTTGCAAATGAGGGACTGACGGATATGGCCTCTGTTGATGTGTTTTCCATGAAAGACTATTACCGCAACGGCAATGCATTGATGGACGTCATTTTCAAAAATGGTGATGACAATCCGCTCACCCGTTCCGATGTAGAAGAAATATACAGGATTGTAGGTAAGGATCGGGGGTGTTTTGCAGGAAGTGCGGTGTCCAGTAAAGAGAGGGAGGAATCCATCACACATGAGATTACCATAGCGATTGGTATGGCATTGGTGATCATCTGGCTGATACTGACGCTTACGACTACGTCATGGATGGAACCATTCCTGTTTATCTTAATTATGGTAATCGCAATTATATTGAATATGGGGTCAAACCTGATGTTTGGAACCATATCATTTTTCACATTTTCAACAGCGGCTATTTTACAGCTGGCAGTCTCCATGGACTATTCAATTTTTCTCTTACATACATTCACCGCAATAAAAAATACCGGTATAGAAATAAACAAAGCCATGGAAATGGCAGTAAAGGAATCCTGCAGTTCCATTTTAGCCAGCGGAGCAACTACGATTGTCGGGTTTATAGTCATTGCATTCATGCGTTTTACCATTGGCAAAGATGTAGGATTTGTGCTGACAAAAGGGATTATCTGCAGTCTGGCAACGGTGCTGTTTCTGATGCCTACTCTGATCCTGCATTTTAACAGATTGATAGAAAAGACGGCGCATAAACCTTTTTTACCTCCCTTTGACCGTTTTGCAAGGCTGATGAACAGAATAAGGAAACCCGTGTTTATAACAGCACTGATCCTGGCTGTTCCCTGTTACTTTGGTCAGAGCATGAATGCTTTTTACTATGGTGACGATGCCATTGGCGCAGGTCCGGGAACAAGAGTTTATGAGGATACCAGAAAGATTAATGAGGAATTTGGAAAATCCAACATGATTATTGGAATCGTACCAAATGGTTCAGTGGTGACGGAAAGACAGCTGACGGATACACTGGAGGATCTGGATTTTGTTAATTACGCCATTTCCATGTCAGGAACGTTACCGAAAGGGATTCCTGAGAGTTTCCTGCCGGATAAGGTCAGTAAGCAGTTAAGAAGCAGCCATTATGCCAGATTTCTTATATCCATGAATACTGTTCAGGAAAGTCAGTATGCCTTCGAATGCAGTCAGAAACTTGAGAATGTAATTCGTGAGTTTTACCCAAATGATGCATATGTAATTGGGATGACGCCCACCACGATTGATATCCGTGATATTTTAACAGATGATTATAATAAGGTATCCCTCCTTTCCCTGGCGGGAGTTGCGCTGGTAGTCTTAGTAACTTTCCAGGCTTTACTGGTGCCGATTCTTGTTATTATTCCAATTGAGGTTGCAATTTACTTAAATATGACTCTGCCCTATGTAATGGGAGACAGTTTGGTATATATCGGCTATATCATAGTAAGCTGCCTTCAGCTGGGGGCTACCATTGATTATTCCATATTAATGACCAATAACTATCTTGGTTTCAGAAAAACCATGAATAACACAGATTCAGCAATGGCTGCCATATCAAAGAGTACCTTATCCATACTTACATCGGGAGGTATATTGACAGTGGTGGGTTATCTCCTGTTTTTTACGTCCTCCATTCAGGCCATCTCCCAGGTAGGACGCCTTGTTGGCAGAGGGGCGATACTCAGCATGGTATTGGTACTGTCTCTCTTACCCGCATTACTCAGTCTGTTTGATAAGCAGATACAAAAACAGCAGGAGCGGGCATTCAGGCGAAAAGAGAGACGGCGTTTAAAATACATAAAAGTAAGAGGAAAGTTAAAAGGAGGGGATGCAAATGAACAGGCATAAAAAAATATTTCCCATAGGGCTGGCGGCTGTTATCTCCATGCAGTCCGTACTGGTGCCATTGGCATCGGAAATACAGCCTCCATGCGATGAAACTCTTTACGTGACAATGGACCCTTATGGGGAGATAAAGGAAAGCAGCGTGGTAAAGATTTACAGGTTAAATGGAAATGACCCGTTGGTAGATTACGGGAATTATGAAAAGGTTATTAATTTAACGGATCATTCCAAACCGGTGGTGGGGGACGACGGTTCAATAACTTTTACACCGGAAGCAGGCGAAAACAGATTTTATTTTGAAGGACAGACAAAAACGGAAAAAAAGGAGCTGCCCTGGAATATTACAGTCAGTTACAGGCTTAACGGAGTGGAGAAAAAAGCGGAAGAACTGGCAGGGGAAAAGGGTCTGATTGAAGTGAATGTGGACCTGTCGCCTAATGAAGGACTTTCTGATTTCTATAAAAACAATATGACATTGATGGGCAGTGCTGTTGTGGATATGGATAAAAACTTAAGCCTGGAGGCCGAAGGTGCACAGGTGCAGACAGTAGGGAATCTAAGCACGGTAGTTTTCTTTGCTCTGCCAGGAGAAGACGGACATTATTCCATTCGCATTGGTACGGATAATTTTAAATTCTCCGGGATTGTATTTGCCATGGTCCCGCTGACAGTCAGCCAGCTTGACAAAGTAAAAGACTTGCGGGAAGCCAAGGAAACCATGGAAGATTCCGCAGATGCCATCAGTGACAGCCTGGATGTTGTTATGAATACCATGGATCAGATGAAAAACAGCATTGACAGCACATCAAATGGAATCAGAGGACTTGATAAAACCAGGCAGATTGTGGCGGATTCCAAGGGAAAGGTCTATCAGAATGCAGATGATGCACTGGCGGCACTTGATGGCCTGTCCCAGACACTGAGGCCGTTTTATAATCACACGCAGAATGCGAAAACTGCGTTAAATGATTTGAGAAGCCAGACGAATCACTTAACTGAAATTCTAAGTGATCTCTCTCCGGATTTAAATGATTTACAGGAGGGTGTCAGGAAACTCAGAGATGAACTGGAAGAATTGCAGAGACTGGCAAATTCACCGGAAACCGGAATGAAAACCCAGATGTTCTTAAAGCAGCTTGATAAGACACAGGAGCATTTCAATACACTGACAGAACAGCAGCAGGCGCTGGCAAAGGAACTTGCAGCACTTGGACAGATACTCCCCCAGATGACGGCTTTAACCGGATCACTCAGCGCATCGGCGCAGGGGATGGGAGATGAGCAGCTGGAAGAACTGCTTCAGGACATCACAGAGGAAGGTCTGGCTGACTCAGATGAAATTTCCTCCTATTTATTTAATGAGAAGGGCTATTCTGTTACAGAGATCAATACATTAACCGAATATTTAACTTCTGCACTGGGAGGCGCAACTACCGCTTCCCCCAGTTCTGCTTCAAAGGCAGCACTAAAAGCTGCTGCGCCACTGGCACAGATACTTCCCCAGCTGGCAGGAAGCGGAGCCGCACTGACCGATGATATGACAAAGTTCCTTGGATTTACAAAAGCTCTTCTTGGAGATCTCTATTCAGAAAGAAATCATATGAACGGTGCGGCAGACGGTGTAATACGATCGTCCGATGCCATTGGAAAACTTTGTGATACTGCAGATGACCTGATTGGAAATGCGGAAGAACTGAATGGAATTTTAAACCGCCATCATGATGAGATGCTTAATACGCTGACAGATATGGGAGTAATGACAGACAGTGCATCAGGAAGCATTGATTCCATGAACGTATTCTTCCGATCTCTGGAGAATCAGATGAAGACAGTGGGTAATTCTTTAAATGGCAGCACGGAAAAGACATTAAACGGTCTGGCTGATACCCTGGATGTTGCAGGAAATGGTCTTGATCAGACTCAAGTTTTGAGAAATGCCAAGGATACCATAAAAAATACCATTGATGATAAATGGGATGAATATACCACTGAGGATACCACCCTGTTAAACATCGATTTAGAAGCGAAACCTGTATCCATGACATCATTAAGAAATCCATCGCCAAAGAGCATTCAAATCATACTGAGAACTGGAGAAATCAAGGAGAATGAAGAAGATGACGATGTGAAAGTGGATGAAGATTTCCATCCGGATGGCAGTGTGTTTCACCGCATAGGAAACATATTTAAAAGCATTTTTAATTTTTTTGCTTCTATTTTCAAATAGAAAAAATCAGATAAAAATCATAGGTTTTTAAGAAATTCTACATTGTTATTTTCCGATTTCCTGCTTATAATAGTTTCAGGACATTTTAAAGGAGGAAGTTAACATGGCGATATTAGTTACCGGTGGTGCAGGATACATAGGAAGTCATACGTGTGTGGAACTGCTGAATGCCGGTTTAGAGGTGGTAGCGGTTGACAATCTTTGTAATTCAAGCAGGGAATCCATGAAACGTGTAATGGAAATTACAGGGAAAAAACTGAATTTTTATGAGTCGGATTTACTGGACCGGGAAGCGCTGGAGCAGATCTTTGAAAAAGAATCCATAGATGGTGTCATTCATTTTGCAGGACTTAAGGCAGTGGGGGAATCAGTATACAAACCTCTTGAATATTATCACAATAACATTACAGGAACTTTAGTGCTTTGTGATGTTATGAGAAAACACGGAGTGAAGAGCATTGTGTTCAGCTCTTCCGCGACAGTATATGGAGATCCGGAGTTTGTGCCTATCACAGAAGAATGTCCAAAGGGAGATATCACGAATCCTTATGGAAGAACTAAGGGAATGCTGGAGCAGATCCTGACTGACTTAAATACGGCAGACCCGGAGTGGAATGTTATGTTATTACGCTACTTCAATCCTATCGGAGCTCATGAATCAGGCCGCATTGGAGAAGATCCGAAAGGAACGCCCAACAACCTTCTTCCTTATATTACTCAGGTTGCGGTAGGAAAACTGGAACGTCTGGGAGTATTCGGCAATGATTATGATACGCCGGATGGAACCTGTGTCAGGGACTATATTCATGTAGTTGATCTGGCTGTGGGTCACGTAAAGGCTTTAAATGCCATGTCAAAACAGGCTGGCGGTGTGTGGATCTATAATCTGGGAACCGGAATGGGATACAGTGTTCTTGATGTTATTGGAGCGTTTGAAGAAGCCAATGGTTTAAAGATTCCTTATACTATTTTGGAACGCAGACCTGGAGACGTTCCAAAATGTTATGCAGACCCTTCAAAAGCGGAGAAGGAGCTTGGCTGGAGAGCGGAGCGTGGTCTGAAAGATATGTGCCGGGATTCCTGGAATTGGCAGAAGAATAATCCGGGTGGATTTGAAGAATAACGATAACTGGTAACGGTTTAACAACAGACAGAGACGGGGAGTTTCGCCGTCTTTTTCTGTTGTCCGCTTTTTTTGTAAATGGCAGTGAGTAAGAATTTGTTTAAGTAGAGAACATACATTCGAAAATGCTTGAAATCTTTATAAATGTATGATAAAATTCCTTTTAAGAACAAATGTTCGAGGTGAAGAGATGCTAATACAGGAAGCGTTAAGTGTTCAGGAAAAATTAGAGATATTGTCGGATGCTGCCAAGTATGATGTAGCCTGTACTTCCAGTGGAGTGGACCGTAAGGGGAAGGCGGGCACCATCGGTAATGCAAGCAAAGCAGGTATCTGCCACAGTTTTTCGGCAGATGGCAGGTGTATCTCTCTGCTCAAGATATTATTTACAAATCAGTGTATTTACGATTGCAAATACTGCATCAACAGATCTTCCAATGACGTAGTCCGTACTGCGTTTACTCCGGAGGAGGTTTGCCAGCTCACCATACAGTTTTACCGCCGTAATTATATTGAAGGTCTGTTTCTGAGTTCTGGTGTTTTAAACAGTGCTGATTATACCATGGACCTCATTTACCAGACCTTAAAAAAGCTGAGGGAGGAGTATCATTTTCATGGTTATATTCATGTTAAAGCAATTCCGGGTGCAGATCCGTTATTGATTGAAAAGACAGGGTTTCTTGCAGACCGAATGAGCATTAACTTAGAACTGCCCACAGCAGAAGGGCTTAAAAAGCTGGCTCCCGGGAAGAACCGAGACAAGATATTAAAGCCCATGAAGCAGATTCAGAACGGAATTGTTACCAACCGCTATGAATTGATGGAATATAAAAAGACTCCTGCTTTTGTACCGGCAGGCCAGAGCACACAGATGATCGTCGGCGCTACACCCGAGAATGATTATCAGATGATGATGGTGGCAGAGGCGCTTTATAAGAATTATGATCTGAAAAGAGTATTTTATTCTGCGTTTGTACCGGTTAATCAGGACAGCAGTCTCCCTGCCCTTCCGGGAGGGCCGCCGCTTTTGAGAGAGCACAGGCTTTATCAGGCAGACTGGCTGATGCGGTTTTATGGCTTTCAGGCAGGAGAACTTCTTTCCGAAGAGCGTCCTAATTTTAATGTTCTTCTGGATCCCAAGTGTGACTGGGCACTCAGGCATCTGGAGCAGTTTCCGGTGGAAGTAAACCGGGCTGATTATTTTACTCTACTAAGAGTTCCTGGCATGGGAGTGAAGTCCGTAAAAAGAATACTGGCTGCCAGACGGAGCGGAATATTGGATTTTGAAGCTTTAAAAAAGATGGGGGTAGTACTGAAAAGAGCTCATTATTTTATTACCTGTTCTGGCAAGATGATGTATCCTGTAAAGATTGAAGAGGATTACATATCCAGCCACCTGGTAGGTGAAGAACGGAGAAGTGTCTGGGATATCAGCTCTACAGCAACTTACCGTCAGCTTTCCCTGTTTGATGACACCAGACTGCTGGCACAGGCAGGCTCAGGAGGAATTATGGTATGAAGACGGTATATCTTTGTGACAGCAGTATAGAGGGGATTTTAAGCGGTGTTTATACCGCGTGGGCCAGTAAGAAAGGCCATGACAATGTGATGCTGCGGCTTAAGGAAGACGGTATAACCATGGAATTGTTCTGCCAGTATGAAGATGTGCCCATTGATTCCCAAAAGGCTGATAAGGTGATAGCAGCAATTAGAACTAAGATTTCAGAGGAAGCCTATGAAGTTGTTTACAAAGCTGCTTTGAGTAATGATGTGGAACGTGCAGATAAGATTTACCGCTTTCTGATCTGCGGATTTCGTGCAGGAGCCAGTATTGTCAGCATGCTGCAGATTCAGGCTGTTTACGATATATTCCATATGTGCCGCTTTGTCGATAATGAAACACACCTTCTGACTGGATTTGTCCGATTTTTAGAGATGGAAGGAGATTTACTGGTAAGCCGGATCGGTCCTAAGAATGACATAATTGTCCTTCTTGCACCCCATTTTGCGGATCGCCTCTCAAGTGAGAACTGGGTAATATATGATGCAAACAGAAAAAAAGCAGTTCTCCATCCGGCATTCCGCCCCTGGTATCTGACTGATTTTTTGTCACCCCAATGGGAAGATAAGATTACGAAATCGGCAAAAGAGGATGAATACGAAGATCTTTTCAGGCGCTTCAGGAAGAGTATTTCTATTAAAGAGCGTACCAATCCGGTCTGTCAGCTTAATCATATGCCTTTTCGCTTCAGGCCATATATGCCTGAATTTTCTCAGGGATTAAGGGATGTCTGACGGGAGTTGATGGTGATGTCAATATTTCTTGAAAAAAGCAGAAAAAGTGAGAAAATAGTTGCCTTTTTCTGCTTTTTAAGTTATCATAAATTTAATCCGGTTCCGGATATTCCAAGTGCATTTCTGCATGAATTTCCATTTTTATTTCCTTTATATTTGAAAGGAGCGTTTAATTGTATAGTAAAGTTCATAGTATTGGTATTATTGGGGTAGAGGGGGTCCCGATTCTTGTGGAGGCAGATGTCAGCGATGGGCTCCCTGGTTTCTCCATGGTGGGATATCTGTCTTCCCAGGTTAAGGAGGCGCAGGACAGAGTCAGAACTGCTCTTAAAAACTCGGGCTTTCGAATTCCTGCCAAAAAGATAACCATTAATCTCTCTCCTGCAGATATCAGAAAAGAAGGGACTGCTTTTGATCTTCCCATTGCAATTGCTATTTTATCTGCTTCTGGTATGATCCGGTCTTCTGGTTTGTCTAACTGTGTATTTTCCGGAGAATTGGGGTTAGATGGTACAGTGAAGCCTGTGCCGGGGGCGCTTTCTATTGTTCTCGCTGCAAAAAAGGACGGAAAGACAGTGTGCTATCTTCCCAGAGAGAACAGGGGAGAAGGATCTGTCACAAATGGTATACAGGTTGTAGGACTGGATACCTTAAAAGACTTGACAGATTATTTAAACGGAATAAGAAAGCTGCCGGGGCGCCCTGATGATCAAAAGCTGCCGGGATCTGCGGAGAAATATTATGATGTGGATTTTTCAGACATAGGAGGCCAGCCGTTTTTAAGACGTGCCACTGAGGTTGCTGCAGCGGGAATGCATAACATTATGTATATCGGTCCTGCAGGGACAGGAAAAACCATGTTTGCCAAACGAATTCCCACCATTATGCCATCTCTTTCTTTTGAAGAAATCATGGAAATCTCTAAAATATACAGTGTTTGCGGTCTGCTTTCCGGGGAAACTCCTGTTATGAGTACCCGGCCCTTTCGCAGTCCGCATCATACCATCAGCCCTCAGGCGCTTGCAGGGGGCGGACGTATTCCTAAGCCGGGAGAGTTAACTTTGGCTTCAGGCGGTGTACTGTTTCTGGATGAATTGACCGAATTTCAAAAATCCACTATTGAGATTTTAAGACAGCCTCTGGAAGAGGGGGAAATCACCATAACAAGAACTCACGGAGCTTATATATTTCCGGCAAAATTTCTATTGGCGGCTGCAATGAACCCATGCCCTTGTGGATTTTATCCGGACAGAACGAAGTGCAGATGTTCTGAAAGCCAGGTAAACAAATATCTTGGAAGAATCTCAAAGCCAATACTGGACAGATTCGATATCTGTGCAGAATCAAGTCCTGTCAGTTATAAGGATTTGCAGCAGGGGGAAAAAGGGGAAGCATCCGCATCCATCAGACTCCGTATCGAGCGGGCAAGATCCATGCAGATGGAGCGTTTTAAGGGCACAAGAATACATTTTAACAGTTTTATGAAGAAACCGGATCTGGAACGATTCTGCAGGCTGGATAAAACAGAAGAGCTGTTTCTAAAGCAAATCTATGAATCAATGGGACTCAGTGTCAGGGGATATGAGAAAATACTAAAAATTGCAAGAACCATTGCAGATCTGGAAGGCTCTGAAAAAATGACAAAAAACCATCTGGCTGAAGCTGCCGGTCTGCGCAGCCGGGAAGGCAGGTTCTGGGGAGGTATCTATGGATAATCTGGAAGAACGGGAATGTCTGTACTGGCTTTCCCACATTCCATTTCTTGGCGCAGTGAAAATAAAAAGGCTCCATGATTACATGGGGAGTTATAAGAAGATATATAATATAGAAAGAAAGGAACTGGAAGGCTGCGGGTTTTTAAAACAAAGTGAGATATCGTTATTAGAAGAACGAAAATCCTATATGGATTCCACTCGTATCCAGCTGGAACAATTAGAGAAAAGAGGGATACGCTTTGTCGCTCATTTTGATCATGATTATCCAAAACGGCTTCTGTCGGTTTATGGATATCCTGTGGGGCTTTTTGTAAAGGGAAAACTGCCGGAAGAGGAGAAACCTGCTGCTGCTATCATAGGAGCCAGAAACTGTACCAATTACGGACGCCAGATGGCGGTATACTTGGCAAGAGAACTATCCGCTGCTGGAATATCGATTATCAGCGGTCTAGCAAATGGAATAGACGGAGCGGGACATGAGGGCGCTCTGGAGGCAGGGCAGGAAACGTACGGTGTATTGGGGTGCGGAATCAATATCTGTTACCCAAAAGAAAATTACGGATTATACAACCGCATGGCAGACTGCGGAGGCATTATAACTGAATTTTTGCCTGATGAAGCGCCGAAGCCTCAGAATTTTCCTATGAGAAACAGAATCATAAGCGGACTTTCCGATGTGATTCTTGTAATCGAGGCCCGGGAAAAGAGCGGGTCTCTGATTACGGCTAATCTTGCACTGGAACAGGGAAAAGAGATTTTTGCCCTTCCGGGGAGGGTGTCAGACCCTTTAAGTACAGGCTGCAACTCCCTGATTTCCGAAGGGGCCGGTGTATTACTGTCTCCGGAAACTGTGATGGAATATTTCAAATTACAAAGCGGTAAAATATTAAGAGTTCATGAAAAAAATGAGAACAGGCTTGCCAAAAAAGAAAAAATGGTGTATAGTTGCCTAGATTTGCAACCGAAAAATCTGGAAGAGATTGTGAGATGCAGCGGATTGTCTGTCAGCGAGTGCATGGGTGTCCTTTTGGAACTGGAATTAAAGGGCAGCATTATACAGACATCCCATCAATATTATGGTAAGAAACAATAGGCGAGGAGTTTGGTATGGCGAACTGTTTAGTAATTGTGGAGTCACCCGCAAAAGTAAAAACT
>JAEWPQ010000271.1 GCA_023460575.1 Bacillota bacterium | reverse complement strand
ATCAAAAGTACGGTTCACCACCTTTCCCATAATTCCATAAGACGAGATATTCATATCAATCGCCGGATTTGCTGTCAATGTATAGATCACCTTATTCCACCTCTCTTTTCTATGAAAACCCCTGCTTATCTGCTATTATAGAGAAGATAACGGTGAAAATCTTTTCAGTTTCTGAAAACTTATGTAACGGCCACAGGATTACATTTCCATTAAAATACGCTGGAAAACCAGAAAATCAGGTGCTCCAGCGTCTATGTTATCTGTCAGGAATAAGTTGACATATAATCTATAATAATTCTGCAGATCATATACAGGGGAATCCTCGAAGAAACCTCAAATTCCTTTATAGCCTGATGAGAATGCTTAAACCCGACCAGTGAGATCTTACTGCATGAAAGCAGCCTGGACTTAGGATTGCAGCAGCATGAAATTACGCAGTTCCCCTTCTGGTGGGCTGTTACAGCTGAAGATACCAGCTCAGGAGTCTGTCCGTTCAAAGATAAAATAAACAGAACATCCCGCTCTTTCAGCTTCGAAGCCTTCACCTGCATGATATTGGGGTCATCCGTAAAGAAAACGTCATAATCCAAAAGCTGTAATTTCAATGAAAACTCCTGACCAACATAGGTGGTAAGGCCTCTGGCAAACACTGATATCTGATGTGCCTCCTTTAAACACTGAATGACTGCCAGAATATCCGTCAGTGAAATCCGTTCATGTACAGCCTGAGCCTCAATGAGTGTTTTATTAAAAAGCTCATTCATACTCTGAATCTCTTCGCTTCTCGCCTTATTCCCGGAGCGGTACCTTAATTCATTAAATCCATTCAGCCCGCACTTACGAATGGCTCTTGATACCGTAGAGGGTGATGAATAAGTATCAAATGCAATATCAACAATGGACATTGCATGAAGAGTATTCTCATGGCTGTTGATAAAATTAATAATTTCCAGTTCTGTCTTTGTCAGATTCTCTATTATATCTGAGTCAAGTGAGATAATTATGAAAACCTCCCCCTTTCCATACCTCATCAGTCGCATAAATGCAACTTAACGGGCAAAAAAAATTCTTGCAGCCTCTTCCTTTGTCAGCGGGATCATCTTCATAATTTTGTTCATCTCTTCTACCGTGAATGTATTGCCTTTCCTCTTCATCTTACGATAAAATGTACATCTGCTTACTCCGATGGCATCTGCAATCGCTTCCTGAGTCAATGCGGACTCTGCCATCTTCTCCTTTAACATTTGTATATTCAAATAATACACCCCTTTCCAGTTGCATTAATGCTACTATTGTAATATAAGAATAGCTCATAGAAAATGAAAAGTCAATATGCAAATCGCAAAAATGCATCTGTTTCCGTTGCATTTTTGCAACATTAATGATATGATACCCATAGGAAACATTCAGGAGGTATGAACATGTCAGTCACTGGTCAGAGAATAAAGGAAAGAAGAACTCAATTAGAGATGAGCGCAGACGATGTAGCCGCCCGGTTAGGCGTTTCAAGGTCTACGATTTTCAGATATGAGAACGGACACATCGGAAAGGTTCCCGCTAATGTTTTAGAAAAACTGGCGGGCATTCTAAAAACCACTCCTGCTTATTTAATGGGCTGGCAGGATGAGTGTGCAGAATACCAGCATTCCGGCTGGGTACATGGATCTGCAGATACAGCCGGCAAAAGCTTTTTCAAAGAAGATGACGGTAAGGGTTACCATACAGATATTGAACTGGAAACTGCTATCAGAAAAGCTCACCCGGACGACATGAAAAAGATCATTGCCATGGTAAAGCTATACTTCACTCTGACAGATTCAGGGAAAAGAAAAGCCTATGATTATCTTATTGATTTGTCCGAACAGCCAAAATACCGGAAGCAGTCTCCTGACACCATTTCTCCAATTGTGGAAGTAGAAAAAGAATAAATTAATCCAGCTGTTCCATAAAGATTTTACACCAGTAAAAAAACTTGCTCCTGGTAATAAAATCTTGCTGATTTGTAATTAATTGTATGATAAAATAAAATGTATTTTCTACACAAACAATACTATAGAAAAGCAGGAACAGTTGAACTATGGAAGCAAAATTAGAAAAAAAATTTGGGTTATTTACAGCCATCGCGATGGTTGTAGGCATCGTTATCGGGAGCGGTGTATTTTTTAAGGCCGAAAAGATTCTGACTGCAACAGGGGGCAATTTAAAGCTGGGCATTCTTGCATGGATCATCGGCGGTATCATTATGATTTCCTGTGCATACACGTTCTCAGTTATGGCTACGAAATACCAGTACATTAATGGTATTGTAGATTATGCAGAGGCGACCGCAGGAAAAACTTATGCCTATTATGTAGGCAGTTTTATGGCAATCATCTATTATCCTACGATTACCGCAGTTCTGGCATGGGTATCCGCACGGTACACCTGTGTAATCTTCGGTTTTTCCATAACCGGAGGAGAATGTATGACCATTGCCTGTCTTTACCTGATCTCCAGTTTTACAATCAACGCTTTATCTCCGGTTTTAGCAGGCAAATTCCAGGTAAGCACCACTGTCATTAAGCTGATCCCTCTCTTTTTAATGGCAATTGTCGGAACGTTTACCGGTCTTCGCAACGGAATGACCACTTACAATTTTACTCATACCGTATCTGCAAGCACCTCCAACGGACTGTTTACAGCCATTGTCGCTGCCAGCTTTGCCTATGAAGGCTGGATTATCGCGACCTGTATCAATGCAGAACTTAAAAATGCAAAAAGGAACCTTCCCCTTGCTTTAATTACCGGTACCTTAATCACTATGGCTGCGTACATCCTGTATTACATCGGACTTGCGGGCACCGTTAAAAATGAGGTGATTATGGCAGGCGGCGAAGCCGGTGCCAAGCTGGCATTTGAGACAGTTTTTACCTCAATCGGAGGTAATCTGTTATTTGTGTTTGTTATTATCTCCTGCCTGGGCACCTTAAATGGGCTGATGCTTGGATGCACACGCGGAATCTATTCTCTGGCAGCGAGAGGTATGGGACCGAAACCAAAGGTTTTCAGTCAGGTAGATCCTATGACGAACATGCCTGTTAACTCTGCAATTTTAGGATTATTCCTCTGCGGCGTCTGGCTGTTTTATTTTTACGGAGCCAATCTGACTGCCAGCTGGTTTGGATTTTTCACCTTTGATTCTTCCGAACTGCCAATCGTCACTGTTTATGCTTTGTACGTTCCTATTTTTATTAACTTCATGATAAAAGGCAAAGAGCTTAACTTCTTTAACCGTATATTAATGCCCTGTTTATCCCTTGCAGGCTGCATATTTATGATCATTGCCGCATGGTTTGCACACGGAATTGCCGTAATCGCTTTTCTCACTATATTTTTTGTTGTTATGGCATTTAGTGCTCTGTTTTTAAAGAGAGCAAAACACTCGTTTTAAAACGTGCATAACAACCGAATAAACCCCGGCTTGTGGGAAGTCTTTTCCTGAAGTCATATTGCTGATTTGTTTCTGTGGATAAAAATCCACAGAAACAAAAAAATCATCTAACAATCACTGATCACAACATTCGTGAAGATTCTCTGCAGCTCTGGATTTAAATCACGTTTTGCAGACATATCAAAAACCGGTTTTTCATTCATATTAAAATGGACTCTGCGAATCCCGGAGCATCTCAAATGATGTGTAAGCGCATCTTCCGCATGATAAGCAATCATCAGATTTTCTTCCGGATCTATGAAAAAAGAATTATGCCCCGGACCATATTCACCTTCTACAGAATAGAAAGTAAGAACCGGAGTATTGCTTTTTTTCCAATTAGAAATTTGTAAAAGGTCATCACCAGCTTTTGCGGTAAGCAGCCCCAAAGCATACGTATATCCATCTGCTGCACCTCCAGAGTAAGTAACATATGCGGTATCTCCTGCAACAAATGCATGTGGCCCCTCATTGTTAATAGTCCCCTCAACATTTTCCCACCCAAAAAGCGGTCTGGAAAGCAGCACAGGATCACTGGTCAGTTTCCACGGAGTCCTTTTATCTGCAGTTGCAATATAAAGCATGGAACCACTGTCCAGTTTCGTACCTATATTTTCCCGGTAAGACCAGATCATATAACCATTACTCCCGGCTTCCAGATAAGTCATATCGAGAGAAATGCCATCTGTGGCCAACCAGTTTCCGTTCTTTTTCTGAATTTTCTTCGGTTCTTCCCAACTATCTGCCTCCAGGATGTGACCGCCTTTTTTGAGTTTCATTAAATGGCACTGTGGCCCCCATACTTTCCCTCCTACTGCAAACAAAATATAAAGCTCTCCACCTATCAGATGAAACTCCGGTGCCCAGAACGTCTGGATAAAATCACGTTTCTCGTCATAACCCAGAATCAGCTGCTGCTTTATCCCTTCATCAAAAAGTCGATCGGGAACTTCGGCTTCCCTGACATATATCCCTACATCATTCAAGTTATCATTGGTAGCTATAAAATAGTATTTGCCTTCCCACGGAAAAATCACCGGATCGGCGAACCCCTTTGCTAACGGAAATGGATATTTTCGGTCTGTAACAGTTCCGTTGACCACATATTCTCCTGGCTTTTTAGAATCTAAACCCTCCAAATCCCACAAGACTTTCTTCTGAACAGTGGAACCATCCGAATAAACAGCTGTTGCCGTCACTTTGCTTAGTTCATTAAAAGAATATACAGAGATACGGTCCGGCACTTTTATTTCAGTATTAAAAATTCGGCTCCATTTCTGAATAATACGGTCACAGAGGCCACTCCCGATTTTCACCACATTACCAGCAACTGCATCTTTCGGACCATGTACGACACCCCCTTCAATCAGTCCATTAACGGACTGCACAGTTGAAAAACCGGTTTGGCAGATGATATCTTCTGTCGTGATTTGAAAACATTTTTCATTCCTTGTTTTCCATGTGATATGATATTTTTCTTCAAAACTGTTATATGTACATGCTACTGTTTTTATTTCTTCATCCGCTCCCAGATCAAGCAGTCCAATATAATCAAACTCCATAAAATCTTCTGTAATCCAATACAAAACTTTTCCTATACTTTCTTCATCTGCACTGCCATCCTGATTCACGCGAACAGCCATGATTCCGTAATTCCCATCCGCCATCTGAAATACCCATGGGTTTCTGAGACCTTTGGGGTGAATGATGTTATTCTCTCCAATTGTACCCTCTGCAAACAGAATTCCATAATTCTGATTCAATGCCTGAAATGACCGCCCATCTCTACTCCACGCAAAATGAATGCTGCGTGCAAGTCCTTCCGGATACCTCTTTTCATCGGGCCGACGCGTATAGCTCAGTAATTCAGCCCCTTTTTGTCTGTAAATCCCCTCCATATGTCTGACTCTCCCTCCATACATTTATGTTTTGTTTCAAATAAAAACGCTGTAGCTTATTTATATTTTAACAAATCTGCTGTAGTACAAAACCTGATAAAACATATAGAATGTCATGGTAAATTATATAATACAGTTTGACAGGTAGGTCCCCGCATCATATCGGAGGGCTTCGACAATAATATGCTGCCGGCTTATAACCACATTTTCCGTATATCCGGTTTAATCACTGCAGAACCAGTACATGCTGCACCATGAGTGAATTTCTTCATCTCATTTCTTGACTGACCGGTTTATTTGTGCTAACATAACAGTTGTTATGTTAGCGTGGCAAGATTGGAGTCAACAATTATGAATCAGAATTGGGAGAGCCTGTCTTCACAGGAGTCCGATGCCGGAACAACCCGTGAACGGCTGTTAAAAGCGGGTATAGAAGAATTTTATGAAAAAGGTTACAGGCAGGCCAGCCTCCGTAAAATTTGTGCTGCCTGCGGCGTTACCACCGGTGCCTTTTATTTTCACTTTTCCGGAAAACAGCAGCTGTTTTCAGCCATTGTGGAACCAGTCATTGAACAATGGACCATTCTGGGGAACACACTTGCGGACCGGGAGCTCAAAGACCAGTCCACTGCCTTGGACAACGACCGGGCTATGATGGACCTTGAACTAAGGCACCGCAGGGAAATACTCATATTGCTGGAAAAATCCTCCGGCAGCGGAAAAGAAAATTTTCTGGATAATCTGAAGCAGGGGCTTAAAAAGCATTTCATGACTCATTTTACCAAGGCCATTGGTCATGTACCCAATCCGGAGTTCATACAGCTTCTGGTAGATATGCGCATCTATGGAAACATTCAGCTTTTAAAAGGCAATTACGACAGAGCACAGACATTATTTTTTAATGATCTGCTGGCTCATTATGCGGAAGGCGGATTTACATATTTAATTCAAAACTGCAAAGAAAGGTTATAGAGTCCAGGGCAAGGTGCCCTGGATTTTTTATATAACAAAAACAGGCAGCTGTTATGCTGCCCCATTTAAAGGAGGTATTTTAACTATGAAACAACCAAATTACGGAAACTGGATTTCCAAATCCATGATGCAGGTTCTCTGGGCCGCAACCGCCATCTTCCTGGCGCTCACCCTGCTTTTCACCTATTTATTCCAAGTGAAGATTCTGTCTGCTGCCGCTCTGATGCTTACCCTATTGTCAGCCATTTTGTCCGTATATCATCAGGTCTGCCGCCATGCGTTTTCCTTCACAGGAAAAGGAGTGATGAGCGGCATCCATAAGGAATTGCTGAATCATCTCCCATGGAACGGAAATGGTACCCTTCTGGATATCGGCTGTGGCTCCGGAGCACTCACCATTCGCTGCGCCAAAGCATTTCCAAAAGCAGAAATAACGGGAATCGACTATTGGGGAGCACAATGGAACTATGCCAAAGAGCAATGCGAAGAAAATATGCGGATTGAACAGGTTGTGCCCATCACCTTCCTAAAAGGCGATGCCGCCGCACTTCCGTTCCAGGATGAAAGCTTTGACGCCGCAATCAGCAATTTTGTTTTCCACGAGGTTATGACTCAGCCGGATAAACGCAAAGTCATCCGGGAGGCACTCCGGGTAGTTAAAAAAGGCGGTGTTTTCGCCTTTCACGATTTATTTGAGCAGAAGAATCTATATGGTGATATGGAAGAATTGGTGGAAGAACTAAAAAAAGAGGGAATAACAGAAGTCCATTATCTCCCTCATACAGAACATATGGATTGTATCCCATCCTATGTGAAAACACCGTGGCTGCTGTCAGGCCTTGGGATGCTTTATGGGGTGAAATGATTTTTTACGTAACTGGAAAATTTAAAGCAGCAGCCTCTAAATACAAATATGAGGCTGCTGTTTTTTACAATAACTGCAATTTAAGAATAGAAAATAGCAAATCTGCGCCTATATGTGTTGCATTTTTGCAACATCAGTGATATGATACATTCAGGAGGTGGTAAGATGTCAATAACCGGTCAAAGAATTAAGAAAAGAAGGAAACAATTAGAGATGAGCGCAGACGATGTGGCGTATCTTTTAGGCGTTTCGAGGTCTACTATTTTTAGATATGAAAACGGTTATATCGAGAAAGTCCCTGCTAATATTTTAGAAAAACTAGCTGAGATTTTGAAAACGACTCCGGCGTATTTAATAGGCCGGCAGGATTATTACACCGATAACAGAGATCAGGATATTGACCTTATCTCCTGGCAGAACGGTACTGTTAATTTTAAAGACGAGATATTACTCAAAGAAACGGCAGATGATACTTACCGCACAGATGAAGAAGCCAGGTCCATTGAGCAAGGAACACCCCCTGACGACATCAATAAAATAACAGTAATGATTGAAATTTATTTGACGCTGACTGATGCAGAAAAGAAGAAAGCCTACGATTATTTTATAAACTTATCAAAGCGGTCAAAATCCAGGAAACAACGATGAAAAAACCTGCTCTTCGATTAAAGATTAACCCGAACAAGCTTAATTATAGTTTCCTGCTAATTCAACATCTTTCGCCAGGCACTCCAACTCCTTTACTGACTCCTCTATGGTATCGCTTAAAACCGATAATTTAAGTACCCTCAAAAGTCTTTCATAACAATTGTCCGGTTTATTTTCAAACCGCCGGATATACTCTTCAATTCTTTTGCGGCTTGGAAAATATGTATGATTCAGCGCGTACAGAGCCTGGAGTAAATGATCTATCGAGTTTTCCAGTACCTGATGATAAAAAAGAACTTCTTTTCTCAAGATTACTCTTCCCAGGTCCTCTTCATTAAGCACCCTGGAGATATGAAATTGAAACAGCTTATGAAACAATTCAGCCGGAGGTCTCTTTACCATTGCTATCAAATCTGACCAGACAAAATCCTCTTCATATAATATATTAATAGTTTCAACACTGGACAATCTTCCAGTTGGATAAAAACCGCCTGTCATTCCCAGATGTTTTCCCTGCAATGTTTCTTCCAGGTACGACGTCATCTCTTTCAAGGTAAAATACATAGGCATAACTTCGATTCCATCAATTACCAGTATATCCCCATACCCCCACATACCACCATTGCATACATTCATGGTACATTCTGAGTATTCTCCTGCAAAGGAAGCATAGATCCGTTCCCGTTCTTTTTTCTCCGGAATATCCGTACAAAGAACAAACAAATCAATATCACTTTTCCCCGGGACCAATACTGCATTTATGTCGCCGGTCTGTGCAATCCCTTTTACATGTTTACATTTTGCTATCTCACATACAAGTCTTTCTTTTATCTTCAGAACATTCATATCAAATCCCTCTCCACTAGTTTATGTCATAAATTCGTCTTAATCAGCCGGCTGCTGCTTGTTCTACCTTATCTTCCCTTTTCTGTAATAAACTTATCACTAAACGTAATAGAATTCAAGCTTTCTTAACGGACTCTTTGGTGACAATCAGGGAAATATCATTGCCCTGGTTATCTTCATGCAGCCTGGCCCTTTTTTAATCTGGGCAGCATATTCTTGTGTTCTACTGGTGCAGAAGCATACTCATTCATATTTTACAGCTAAAAAGGCGCTGTCTGTCAATTTGACAAAGCAGCGCCTTTACATATACTCCCCAGTATAATAATTACTTTATTTGATTTTTCAGAAAGGATACCTCTTCTTTTGTCAAATCCCTTAAATCTGAATTTTCCATAGATGTATCACTATTTTCTATAAGCAGCAATTTTGCCTCTTTCGTCATAATCGTATTATGCCAAAGTGAAGGCGGAATCTGATACACTGCATGCGGCCTCATCTCAATAATTTTCAGGTTCAGGCCATTCCCCTCTTCTGTGGCATAGACAAGAGTGCAGCTTCCATTCAGCAAAACAAACAGTTCATCTGTGCGATTATGTCTTTCAAGATTTCCAATCTGTTCAATATCATTGGCCGGTTTCCAATTCTTGATTCCTACTGTCCACTGAGGATTTTCATATACTCTTTTCAGAGCCTCTCCATCATACTGTATTTCCGATATTTTCATCTGCATTCGTTCCTCATTTCAATTACTTCTTGTATTTTCTATTACTCAAAAGCCTCTGTAAGCTCAGAAAAGTTTTTGCAGACCTCCAGCTTTTCCATCGTCTGCTCATTACCAAGTTTTCCTGCAAGTTCCGATAGCAGTTTTAGATGAACCATGGCATTCTCATTATCAGACGGTACTGCAAAAAGAAATATATAGTGAACCGGCTGTTCATCATAAGATTCCCATGTAATCATGTTTTTTGTTTTACCAATAGCGATTCCGACTTTTTTTACAAAATCAGACTTTCCATGAGGAATTGCCACATGATTTCCAATTCCTGTGATTCCTTCCTTTTCTCTTACAAATACATCCTTTATAAAACCATCAATATCACTGACATATCCCGCTTTATAAAGCAGACCTGAGAGAAAGCGAATTGCCGATTCCTTATCTTCAGCCACCATATCCAAATCAATAACCTCTTTATCTAAAATAGCCTTCACAGCCATATTTTCACTCCTCTACTTAATAAAGTACTGGTATAAATCCAGTCCGGTCTTCACCTGACGTATCTGTTTCATGAACTCATCGTTTTCAGTCAGGGAAATAAAATCCTTGTAAAACTGCTGGGTACATGCCTTTTGCAGATCAGTATCCATTTTAAGTGCCAGAAGAAATATCACATCTACCATATCCTCATGCCACCCAATGGGCTTCTCCAAAACCGCTACTACCACTCTGGATT
>JAEWPQ010000270.1 GCA_023460575.1 Bacillota bacterium | reverse complement strand
AATTTTACGGAACAGGTAGAAGAAAAAAATCTATCGCTAGAGTATATTTAGTACCAGGTACAGGTAAGATCACCATCAATAAGAGAGACATCGATCAGTACTTCGGTCTTGAGACATTAAAGGTTGTTGTTCGTCAGCCATTAACAGCAACAGAGACAGTAGATAAGTTTGACGTTTTAGTAAACGTTCACGGCGGTGGTTTCACCGGACAGGCTGGTGCAGTAAGACACGGAATCGCCAGAGCTTTACTTAAAGCAGACATTGAATTCCGTCCAGTTCTTAAAAAAGCAGGATATTTAACAAGAGATCCAAGAATGAAAGAAAGAAAGAAATACGGCTTAAAGGCAGCTCGTCGTGCGCCGCAGTTCTCAAAGAGATAATAAGATACACAATCCAAAATATTCAAAAACCCGGCAAATACTTATGTTTGCTGGGTTTCTTTTATTTCTATATATCTATGGGACACTCTTAAAACACACCAAAATTTAACGATAACTTGCAAATAATATACACGTAACCTGCATTATATTATTCTCAAAAAGACAGTACAATAGGTAAGATACTGGATTCATTTTCATTTCATTGTAGAAAAATATTCAAATAAGGATTAGAATATTATTATATTGAATAGAGCGGGTGATATTATGAGAGATAGAGTAAAATTCTATGGAGATGGAAGTAGCGCGGTTAGTATTTATTCTGATAGAATAAAATATGTTGTTGAGATTTTTCAGATTAATGTTGAGTACTGTATAGATGATATATTAGAATTTTATAATATTTCAAAATTCATAAATATAGGAATTGAACCCAGCTTTTGGGAGCCAGATTTTGTGATTAAATATAAAAAGTTTGGAAAAGATTCTAAAAGTATCATTGGTAAATTTTTTTCCAAGGTTAATGACGATAAGTTAGCTATTAAGGAATATCTTAGTAGTTTACCCGAAGGAGAACGAGCAGAAGGTTATAGGATACGCCACAAAATAGTTCAAAAAGGAACAATAGCATTAGAAGCCTTAAATACAAGGCAGTTAAAAGGGAAGCTATGGGAGATTAAGTTTTCACAGAATCGAATAATGTATGTTTTAGCCGATAGTGATAATATATATTTCCTAAATGCTTGCAAGAAACAAAAAGGAAAGGCTGAAAAGTTTGAATTAGAAAAAGCCATTCAAAGAGCAAAAGAAGCAGGGTTTACCGTTTGACAAACGGTAAACCTAAATGATAAATATAAAAGTAAGGAGTGTTGTATATGCCATTTCAAAACGTGACAGATGTAATTTTAAATGAAGAGGCTCAAGAGTTAGAGAAAATATGTACAGAGAACCCCGAAGTCATGAAGTCAGTCAGCGAGTTTGACAAAGAATTTGAATTAAGATTGAAACTCATTGAGGCGAGAAAAAAGGCAGGACTGACACAGAAAGAAGTAGAGGAAAGATCTGGTTTAGCACAGCAGGCAATTAGCAGAATAGAAACAGATAACAATATAAGCCCAAGCATTAAAAGCCTTATTAAATATGTTGATGCAATCGGGTACGAGTTAACCTTATCACCCAAAAGGAATCAGTAACATTGAAGCCTTGACAACGCGCCCGTTTTGCAACCCTGTACAAGTCTGTTTAACTATGTTATAATTTTTACAATTCAAAACTTTGCAAATTATAGTACGGCATTCCCTAACAAGGAGATAGCCGTACTATTTTTGTGTTCGGAGGAGTGATATTGGCTCTTATGAAGTATTGCAACAGAAACGGATGCAACAAGTTAGTGCCGCAAGGTATGCGTTATTGCGCAGCACATACTATGAACAGGGCAACAGAGAACAAAGAGAGGCACAAGGAATATGACGCACATTGCCGGAACCAGACAGCCAACGCATTTTATAATAGCGGTGAATGGAGAGCAGAGCGGGCAAGAACGTTAGCAAGAGATACCGGAATAGATATTTATATATATATTATGACAGGCGAAGTTGTACCGGATGACATGGTGCATCACATCATAGAACTATCGGAAGATTACTCTAAGCGATGCAATATAGATAACCTTATCAGTGTGTCAGACAGGACACACAAAATCATAATAGACAAGGCATACAAGGACGAGACAAAGAAGGCACACATGCAACAGACACTAAGGGAGTGCATACGAGAGTACAAGCGGAGGCTTGCGGGGTAGGGGGTGCCAAAAAGTTTTAAGCTATTTACCCTAAGATCGCAGCCCCCTAAATTCCCGCAAAAACTCCCTAAATAAGCATTTTTTTGAAAGGGGGTTTATTGGGTATGGCAAGACCAAGGGAACCGGTTGACTTAATCGCCGCAAAAGGGCGTAAACACTTGACGATTGCGGAATATGTGGACCGTAAAAACGCAGAGGTAACAGCCGCCGCAGATAATGTAAAACCACCAGATTTTTTATTAAAAAAAGAGCGGTAAAAGTTTAATGAATTGGCAATACAGTTAGTTGATTTAAAAATAATGACAAACTTAGACTGTGAATTATATAAATATTGCCGGAGGGTTTTACGTGGAATAGACGTAAACCACCGGCAATTTATTTATAAAAGATGTTCATAAAATAATATATATGCATTGACGTACGTCAAAACGTACGCTATAATAAAGGAAAAGGAGATGATTATATGACGGCAATCAGTGCAACAAAAGCTAGAGAAAATTTATATCAATTAATATCTGATGTGAATACTAGCAATTCAGTTATTACAATTACGAATAGTCGAGGCAAAAATGCTGTTATTTTATCGGAAGATGATTGGAATGCTGTACAGGAAACGTTATATCTGATGTCGGTACCTGGTTTAACGGAGTCAATAATGGAAGGTGGCAAAGAGGCAATCGATAATTGCTTATCAGAAGATGAGGTGGAATGGTAAGTGTATCGAATTGTATATACAAAACAGGCGGAAAAAGATATCAAAAATCTAAAGGCAGCAGGTCTTTCCATTAAGGCAAAAGAGTTAATTGAAGTAATTAGAAATGATCCATTTAAGAATCCTCTTCCATACGAAGGATTAGTTGGTAATTTAGATGGGTTTTATTCAAGGAGAATTAATATTAAGCATAGATTAGTTTATCAAATACACGGTGATAAAATAGAAAGTGATGACATTGAATTTGAAGGAATTATTAAAATTGTACGTATGTGGACTAATTATGAAGGTATGAGATAATTATACTTCAATGCGTCTCAAGGATTTTTATGTAAGGTTCTGAGACTTCCATAATAAATTTTGACCGGATTATTGTATTTAATGATGGCGGCATTGTTGAACAAGGTACATTTAATGAACTTTTATCCAATGGGCTGTATTTTTATGATTTGTATAAATCAGCCGGCAATAATTGAAGAAGTTCCATAATACTCGGTCCCCGGAAATTTATATACTTTCGGGGATCTCTTACATTAAAGGCAATGAAATAATAAACTTAATACTACTATTTTGGAGAAACAATAAAATGGAACCATATTACTATAGTCAAATGAATAAGCAGCAACAAAGAATCTATCAGGTTATTAAGAGTGGTGTGGAGTCACTTTCACAGAGTTTTGATGTACAAAGAATCGATGGGGCGGAGCTGAGTGAGATCTTTTTCAAGTTAAGATTGGATTGTCCGGAGATGTTTTATGCATCAACATTTCAATATTCTTTTTATGAGAACTCCACGCTGGTAAAAATGAAGCCAGTTTATTTATTTGATAAGAATAAAATCAGAGAGCATCAGATGGCAATGACAGCCAGGGTGGACAAGCTTGCCCGGGTGGTAAAAGATAAAAGTGACTGGGAAAAGGAACAATACATTCATGATTTTATCTGTGAAAACGTGACTTATGATAAACTGAAGAAACAATATTCACATGAAATTATGGGTCCCTTGGGGCAGGGAGTAGGCGTTTGTGAAGGTATCGCAAAATCAGTGAAGATTCTTTGTGATCAGCTTTCTATTCCCTGTATTGTTGCCATTTCAGAAAACAATCCGGAGAAGAATATCAAATACCGGCACGCCTGGAACGTGGTTCGAATCAATGGGGTGTGGTATCATTTGGATGCTACATTTGATAATACGTTAGGGAAAAGAGAATTAAGGTATGATTATTTCAACTTGGATGATAAGAATATCTTTAAGGATCATGAGGCTGTGATATACAAGGTTCCGGAGTGCGGCGATGGAGATCATTTCTTTTATAAAGAGAAGAAACTTTCATTCACCAAATTGGAAGATATAGCAAAGCGCTGCCAGCAGGCAATCAAAAAAGGAAAGGTCTTAACCTTTCATTGGAGAGGCGGATATCTCACCAAGGCTGTCATGGAGGAAATATTGGAAATTATTGCAGGAACGGCCAGGGATATAGGCAGACACAGCCAAATTTCTATAAACTGGCCTCAGGCAATTATTCGTGTGAAATTCATTGCGGAGCAGGTGGAAGATTCGGTTAAGATGGAAGACGCTTATGAAGAAGAGAATGATAACCGGTTTTCCTGTATTGCAGCACGGTATTCCGTGGGGGTGGCCCCCACCAAAGCCTTGAACTGTTTTGTGAAGTAGCTGTGGCTGGAAAAACCACAGTCAAAAGCAATTTCGGTTATGGGTGCATCTGTGGTTGAAAGCTGTTCTGCAGCTTTAAAAAGACGCCTCCGTTTAATATACTCCATGGGGCTGTAATGCAGATACCGGCTGAATATTCGCTGACATTCTCTGGTACAGATGTTCGCCGTATCTGCAATTTCTTTTACCGTCATTACACATTTTAAGTTCTCGTCAATCCATTCCAGCATTTGTTTTAAACGGGATTCCTGAAGAGCAGGCATTCTGCGGGAGGGCATGGTCTGATGTTTTTTCTTTGTGTAAAGCAGTATTTTTGACAGTGCTTCCCGAACTTCAAATTCATATCCGTATTTCTCCTCAGCACAGGCAGCAAAGGCTATTTCAAACTGTTGAAAAAACAGTTCATCTTCTGCCTCTTTTCCAAATTTTATAAAAGCTGGTCCTGCCTCTAATAAGGGGCGGACATACAATGAGTCAAAAACACTTCCAGGGGTACCCCCTATGATGCCAGAATCAAATACAAAGGAATGATAGATACAGGGGGAAGGTACAGCTGCAGCAAAAGAATGCAGTACTCCGGTATTGATAAAGTACCCTTCCCCCGCTTCAATGTGATACACATTATCTCCGATCTGAATTAGCACGCTGCCCTGCAATAAAAGAAAGACTTCTAAATCCCGGTGCCAGTGGGAAGGGATACAATCAGCTATGTATTGGTGGATATCCCCTTCATTTGCATACATATTAAAAAGATGTAAGCCTTGTTCCTGCAATTCCTTCCTGTGACAATTTGTTGAAACAAAGGTTCTGTTACGTATCATAAAATCCCCCTTTTTGTCGCTTTTTATATAGTATATGACGTTTTTGTGAAAGCGGCAATGCAAATTTGCTATTATAATAAAAATAAAAAATACAGATAAAATCGTGGTTACCAGTTCTGTATCTGTAATTGGTCAGAGGGGAAAAGATTTCATGCAAACGAATTACAAAAGTCGCGTTCTTGATATGACAAAAGGAAGTCCGTTTCAACTGCTTCTATATTTTTCGCTGCCACTTTTCTTCGGAAATCTGTTGCAGCAGCTCTATAGTCTGGCGGATACTTCCATCGCAGGCCATCTTTTAGGAGATGGAGCTTTGGCTGAAATAGGTGCCACCGCAGCACTTTATAGCCTTATTACCAATTTTGCTTTCGGATTAAACAATGGTCTGGCATTGTTGGTAAGCAAATATTTTGGCGCTGGGGAGCAAAAGAATATGAGGCAGGCTGTCTGCTGGATGGTGAGTATCTCCTC
>JAEWPQ010000269.1 GCA_023460575.1 Bacillota bacterium | reverse complement strand
CTGGTGCATAGTCACCGCCCATGGCATCCACAGCTACTTTTATCATCATGATTCCCCTTTCAAGTGTTTCCTAAGATAATCTATTACATAATATACTAAATATTATACTATAAATCAATAATAAATTAAGAATTTTAAAACCAATAAAAACAGACTTAGCTGACCAGCTTTTTCTCAACCTTTTTTATTACGTAAACATAAGATATTCCAGTAAACAAAGCCGCGCTGAGCCATGCCGCAGGATCACAGGCACATGCAAGCGGAAAACTTAACAACTTCATTGCAAGCGTTGCCGTAACCAGTCTGGCAGCCAGTTCCACTACACCGCCAAGCATGGGAAGCAATCCATATCCGCATCCCTGCATGGTATTACGGAAAATAAAAATAGTTCCGAGGGGAATATAAAAAGCAGCACACAGATAGCTGTAGGTTTTTGCCCATGGAAGAATCTCTGTAAGATCAACATTGCCGGAGAAAAACAGCCTTAATGCATAGGGAAGTCCCAGTACAACGACAATCGTGCATACAACCGCGTAAATTACCTCTGTAGTCAGAGCAAGACGAACACCCCGTTTGATTCTTCCGATATCTCCCTTTCCATAGTTCTGACCTGAATAAGTAGCCATGGTTTGTCCCATTGCGATCATCCCTTGAATCACCATGCTTTGAAATTTATTGGCCGCAGTATTTGATGCCACTGCCACAGAACCAAACAGATTCACTGCCGACTGCATAATCATGGTTCCTGACGCAGTAATCCCAAACTGTAAAGCCATGGGAATGCCAACGGAAAGCTGGATTTTCGTATCGTACTCATGAAGTTTCCAATGGTGCCTTTCCGGCGTAAGAACAGGCATTTTTCTTGTAATGTAAATAATACATAAAAAAGCAGCAGTTCCCTGAGATACGTTGGTGGCCCATGCTGCTCCTGCAACCCCCATTTTAAAATTGATGACAAAAACTAAATCCAGCATTATATTTAAGCATGCTGAAAATACAAGAAACATAAGAGGTATCCGGCTGTTCCCAACAGAACGGAGAAAAGAAGAAAACAGATTATAAAATACATTTGCGAAAATGCCTATACAAATGATAGAAATGTAAGTATACGCATCTTCCATAATATTCTGGGGAGTATTCATAATTCTTAAAAGAGTCCTCATGAAGGTCAGACTAATTAATGTCATGAATCCGATTACAAATATGGACAGTATAATTCCATTCGCTACAGATCTCCTTGTTCCGTTTTCATCGCCTGCCCCGAACCTCTGACTGGTAAGAACCGTAAATCCCGTACTCATACCCTGTGAAAAACCAATTACCAGGAACATAATGGTTCCGGTTGATCCCACGGCAGCCAGTGCATCCGGTCCCACAAAACGGCCTACGATAATCGTATCCACCATATTGTAAAACTGCTGAAAAATGTTTCCGATTAAAAGCGGAAGTGTAAATTTTAATATGATGGGAAGCGGATTGCCTCTCGTCATGTCGGTCTCCATAATCTTTCACCCTTTGCCTGTTTATTATTCTGCCATACTTTACCATATGGCACAGACGTATTTTACCATGTTATCAATCAATTGTCACGGTCCTTTTCAAACTGTTTTAACATCTTTTACAAAAAAACTGCTGCCAGAAACCGGTTCACCGGGGAATCTGGCAGCAGTTTGTATCTGTATATTTTATTCTTTTGTAACTAACCCGTCTACATTTTCAGAGGTAACCAGTTCATTATCCAGGATAACATATTTCTCTACGCTTTTACCCTCAAGGTAATCATAAGCAGTTTTTAAAATAGCTTTTCCAAGGAAAAACGGAGGCTCTGCTATGGTTGCTTCTACCTTTCCCACTTTAATTGCCTCAATGGTGTCATCAATGGCGTCACAGCCAATCATTGTGATTTCATCTAAACGGCCTGCAGCCTCAATTGCTTCCAAAGCCCCCAGAAGCATCTCGTCATTTGCCGCATACAATCCGTCAATGTGGTCATTTGCCTGTAAAATATTTTCCATTACACTCATACCCTTTGCACGGTCAAAATCTGCCACCTGGCAAGCCACAATTTTCATATCCGGATGCTGGCTTATGATTTCATTAAATCCCTTGGAACGGTTCTGGGCTACATTGGTGCCCATAATTCCCTGAAGCTCTACGATATTACCTTTTCCGCCCAGTGTATCTGCCAGATACTGTCCTGCCAGCTTTCCTGATTTAATGGCATCATATCCGATATGAGAAACCACCTCTCCTCCACTGGCTTCCCGGTCCATGGTAAGCACCGGTATTCCGGCTTTGTTGCAGTCTTCAATGGATGAAACAATAGCATCAGAATCACATGTATCAATAATAATACAGTCAGGTTTCTTGGTAATGAGATTTTCTACGTCTTTCATCTGAATAGCCGGATCATCCTGGGCATCTGTAATGTATAATTCCACACCCAGTTCATCGGCTGCCTTTTGTACCCCATCCTTTACATCCACAAAGAACGGATTGGTCTGTGTATTCATTGCCAGGCCGATTACATATTTTTTCTTTGATCCCGCATCTGTTTTTGCTGTGGATTCCTCTGACTTTGCTGCGGCCGCTTCGGTCTGAGTTGTTTCCTTTGCCGTCTCCGGTGCTGTTTCGGTACTGCATCCGGCGAGAGAAAATACAATTAATCCTGCCATCACTGTTGCTGCAATTCTTTTTTTCATCATAATTCTTCCCTTCCCTTCTCAAATACATTAAAATAGTTTCTATTTATTCCGCTTTCGCAGATAAATCCTTCACCTTTTTATCCACCAGCACGGCAATCAGCACAACAGATCCTTTTACTATGCTGGTTGCATGAGGGTTGACATTCATAAGTGTCAGGATGTTATCTATGATCCCCATGATCATGGCACCCACTACGGTAGGAAGTACAAATCCCGTTCCTCCGCTTAAGCTGGTTCCTCCAAGAATAACCGCTGCAATCGCATCCATCTCGATTCCCTGTCCGCTTGTAGATTGAGCCGAACCAAGCCTTGCTGTCAATACAACAGCAGCAACACCGCTTAAAAATCCATTCATAATATAAGCAGTCCATTCTGTCCATTTCACGGATATGCCTGATAAACGGGCTGCTTCCCGATTTCCCCCAAAAGCATAAATGCTCCTTCCAAACCGGGTCTGCGTGAGTATGTAATGTGCTGCCAGAAAAAGGAGTATGAGAATAATCACAGGAACCGGCACTCCCAAAACAGAACCTTTCCCAATAAATTTATAAGCATCCGATTTTACCGGAATCGGAGAGCCCTTTGTATAGATCAGAACGCAGCCCCTCAGCAAAGTCATTGTCCCCAGCGTTGCAATAAATGGAGGTATCCCGCAGTGAGAGATAAAAAAACCGTTCGCTGTGCCGCAGGCAGTTCCTATGGCAACTGCTGTTATTACCGCAAGGAACGTATTGCCGGTTGAAGCCAGTACCCCTGACGCAACGACTCCGGAAAGTCCCAGAATAGAACCAACAGATAAGTCAATTCCACCGGTAAGGATTACGAAGGTCATTCCGCATCCAATTATCCCTGCAACAGTAACCTGTTTGAATACATTAAACAAATTCGATATATTTAAAAAGCTTTTTGATAAAAATGCAGCAAACAGGCAAATGATAAGTAATATTAAAACCGATCGGTAAATATTGATCTGGTTGATTAATTGTTTCTTAGCTTTCTGATTCATTTTCCCTCACCCCTCCAGATGCATGTGCTAATATTATTTCCTGATTCATGTCCGTTCCTGAAATCTCCAATACCATTCGTCCCTCCCGCATGACAATCACGCGGTCACTGACTCCGATCAGCTCCGGTAGATCTGTGGAAACCATAAGAATACTTTTTCCTTTTTCAGTCAGCTGGTTTATTATCGCATAAATTTCTGCCTTAGCCCCAACATCCACTCCCCTTGTGGGTTCATTGAGAATGAGAATATCAGAATCTGCTTCCAGCACCTTTGCAAAGACGATTTTCTGCTGATTGCCTCCGCTTAACTTCCCAGCCAGCTGGGAGGGTGAACTGATCCGGATATTCAGCGATTTGACCTGATGGCTGACCCGCTCCATTTCCAGTCTGGTATTTAAATGAATTCCTCTTGTCAGCTTCTTTAAAGATGACATGGAAATATTTTCTCTGATGCTTCTGACTAAAACCAGTCCCTCCTGCTTCCTGTCATCTGAAACAAAACCAATTCCGGATTTCAGCGCTTTTACAGGTGCAGAGCAGTCTTTTCTCTCCCCATGTACCCAGAGTTCTCCGCTTTCCATTGGTATGGCACCGTATAATATTTTTGATAATTCAATGGTCCCCGATCCTAAAAGTCCGGTTATTCCAAGAATTTCTCCCCTATGAAGCCTCAGACTCATATCATGTACATTCCGGCTGTTTACATTTTTTGCTTCAAACACTACCTCTTGGGGCTTGTAATCACGGACAGGATATAGATTAGAAACACTCCTGCCTACCATCATGGACACTACATCATCATAATCTGTTTCACCGATCTCTTTCGAAGAAACATATCTGCCATCCCGAAACACGGTCAGACGATCTGAAATTTTAAAAATTTCATCCATTCGGTGAGAAATATAGATAATTGCAATTCCCTTCTTTTTAAGCTCTTCAATAATTCCAAACAATATTTTAATTTCTTCCCCCGCCAGAGCGGCAGTCGGCTCATCCATGATGATGATTCTGGCTCCTATGGTGAGACATTTGGCAATCTCTGTCATCTGTGCTTCCGCAACAGAAAGATTTTTCACTTTGGTCCTTGAACTGAATTTCAAACCCAGATGGTCCAAATTATCCTGTGCCTCTTTAAACAGCTTATCCCAATCCACCTTCTTAAAGCTGTTTACCGGAAGCCTCCCAAGAAACATATTTTCAGCAACCGATAATTCAGGAACCATATTAAATTCCTGGTAAATCATGGCAATTCCTGATTTTTCTGCTTCCCTGGCGGAGTGAAATATCACTTTTTCCCCATTTAAATACATGGAACCGGATGTATATGGCTGAGCCCCTGCAATAATTTTCATCAAAGTTGATTTTCCTGCTCCGTTTTCTCCGCACAGAGCGTGAACCTCACCCTCATATATTTCCAGATGAACTCCGTCAAGAGCTTTTACACCAGGAAAAGTCTTAACGATTGATTCCAGTTTCAGAACTAACCTTCCTCCCATTTAATTTCCCCTTCCCCTCGCCCGGTCTCAATATGCACATCCTGAGATCAGAATTACATTGGTATAACCGGTAAACTCACCTGTAAGAATAATTGCTTTTGCTCCTTCTGTCATTTTTTTTAATTCACTGTGAGGAATATACTCTACAGGAATTCCCTCCGGCAGAAGAGCCAGGGCTTTTTTATGCAGCTCCCCGCTTACAACAAGAGCTTCCTCGGCAAAAACAGCCTTTTCCGTTACCATATACTTTTCAATCTCTTCAAGAACCTCTAAGTAGGTCGGACTTCCCTGTTTCCAGCCTAAATCCACCCGCTCCACTCCCTTAGGGACAGGCAGTCCGGCATCTGCGATAACAAGCATATCCATGTGTCTGATTTCCGCCATGATTCTCGATAGCTGGGGATGTAAGATACCAGTCTTTAACATTGCCATCCCTCCGTTTCATGAGATTTTATAAAGGCATCAATTTCTGCCCGTTCCGGCATTGCCGGTGTTGTTCCGATTCTCTGCACAGAAATGGCTGCCAGCGCATTGGCAAATTTAGCAGCTTCCCATAGATCTTTTCCTTCTGACAGGGCTGCCGCAAGACCGCCGTTGAATGCGTCTCCTGCCCCTGTGGTGTCTACCGCATCTACCTGATAGGCGGGTATTAACCCTCTTCTTTCATTTGTTGCAATATAAACCCCTTTGCTCCCCATTGTGATGAGCACATTTCTGACGCCCTTTTTCAGAAAATAATCCGCTGCTTTTCCGGCGCTTTCTTCTGTATCCACCGGGATTCCGGTAAGTATCCCGGCCTCCACCTCATTGGGAGTGATCAGTTCCACCCGGCTTAATATACTGTCACTGACGGGCTGTACAGGGGCTGTATTTAAAATGATTTTAACTCCTTTGCCGTATGCCATTTCTACCGCCTTCTCAACAGAAGAAATGTTTGTTTCCAGCTGAATCAGTAAATAATCCGACTGGTCCAGCAGGTCTGTGATGGATTCCACCTCCTCATCGGAAATCGTATCACACGCACCTAAGATCACTGCGATTTCATTCTGACTGGTATTCTCATCGACCATGATTAATGCAGTGCCTGTCTCAGCCTGTTCGCTGCGAAATACCCTTTTTGTATCCATCCCAAGTCCGGTCATTGTCTGAATGGCAAGCTCTGCAAAGGTGTCATTGCCAATCTTCGTTACCATAGTTACGTCTGCACCTGCCTTGTGGGCAGCTACCGCCTGGTTAAACCCCTTTCCTCCAGGTCCCATTTTAAACAGACTTCCCTTTACTGTTTCACCCGGCACAGGCAGATGGGGACATCTTCCCATCAAATCTACAACAAAACTCCCAAATACCGTTATTTTCTTACCCATAAGCATCTCCTTTCTCTTTACAGCAGTGCAATTCCATTTCCAGCACCAATCCGGTCTGCTCCTGCTGATATCATAGCCCTGGCCTCCTCCGGTGTACGAATCCCGCCGCTTGCCTTCACTTTCATTTTCTCTCCTACTGTCTTTTTCATGAGGGAAACATCCTCTACCAATGCTCCTTTGGTACTAAAACCGGTAGACGTTTTGACAAAATGTGCGCCTGCTTCCATGGAAAGTTCACAGGCCTTTACTATTTCATCCTTTGTCAGAAGACAATTTTCAAGAATTACTTTAACGGTTCTTTCGTGACAGGCTTCAACAACTGCTTTAATATCAGCCCGGACAAGATCATAATTCCTATCTTTTAAGGCACCGATATTGATCACCATATCTACTTCATCTGCGCCAGCTTTTACTGCCTCTGCCGCTTCAAAAGCTTTGGCAGCTGACAGCATGGCTCCCAATGGAAAACCCACCACACAACACACAGCCACGGTGCTGTCCTTAAGTTCCTGCGCTGCCATAGGTACGTGGCAGGTGTTTACACAGACAGATGCAAATCCGTATTCTTTCGCCTCATGACAATATCTTCTGATTATTTCTGCCCCGGCATCTGCCTTCAGCATTGTATGGTCAATCATGTTTGCTATGTTCATATCCATCCTCCGTAATTTTTGTATGTAACCGGTTACATATAAGAGTAAAAATAAACTGCCTTACTGCAGCCTATTTTACCTTTTCTGAACCGCGAAGCACCATCTGATATGGAACAAAGATCTTTCGTCCTGAGCTTTTGCTTTCCTTACGGGTCAGTTTGTCAATCAACATTTCCATCGCCAGATATCCCTGATTCCTCGCGTCCCTGTCAATCGTTGAAAGACTATAATCAATGATTTTCAGGGATTCAATCTGATCAAATCCTACTATGGAGATATCCCTGCCAATTTTTAACTTATGCTCCGTTATATATTTGAGCACTCCCAGGCTGGTCTGGTTGTTGGAAGCAAAAATAGCAGTGGGCGGATCCGGAAGTTCCAGTAATTCCTTCGTCCTCTCATACGCTTTCATAATCTTAAAATCACCTGATACGATATATTCCTCTCTCAGCCCAATCCCATGATCCCTCAGAGCTGATTTGTACCCGTTCAGACGATCTTTTCCCGGCATAGAAGTGTTGGGACCAGTTATTACTGCAATCTTCTTATGTCCATTCTGAATTAACGCTTCCACAGCCTTATATGCAGCTTCATGGTTCTCAACAAATACCCCATCAAGAATGGAATTTCTGATATTGCGGTCAACTAATACAACTGGAATTCCTTTGTTTTCAAATTGGACCAGCTTATCCCTGGTCACCTCATCAAGCTCCGAAATGGGAGTAATCAAAAGTCCCGAAAGTCTCTGGCTTTCTGCCATCATAAGACATTGATGTTCTCTCTCCGGCAGTTCTCCGGTATCAAACAAAACAATATTGTACTGGTTATTGGCAGCCCTTTCCCCTATTCCGCTTATAATGCCCGAAAAAAACTCATTGGCGATATCGGGGACAATCACGCCGATACTGGAAGAATCACGTATACTGAGACTTCTGGCTATGGCATTGGGAACGAATTCTGCCTCTTCAATTGCCGCTAATACTTTTTGCTTTGTTTCCTCTTTCACATATCCGGATTCATTAATTACTCTGGAAACAGTTGCGGAAGAAACACCTGCTTTTCTCGCTATATCCCGTATATTCATTTCAAACTCTCCTTGTGTAACCGGTTACATGTATAATATTAACACAAATACTTTTAAATGTAAAGAATTTTTATAACATTTCACAATATCAATTAATAGACATGCAAAAAAACGGATCCAACTCACGCAGATCCGTCTTTTTCTGATCAGTGGAAATTAAACTTCTGCAGTCAGCTTCACCGGCTTACATCCCATAAGCTGTATACTCGTCTCATCCGGCTGGCAAAAGCCTACAAATAATTCAATGCTGTTTCCGTCTTTTATGTGTTCGCCTTTCTCATTTACAACCATAAAAGCACGCTGATCCAGCTTTATTTTTACACTCTTTTTCTCCCCGCAATTCAGTTTCACCCTTTTAAATCCGCAAAGTCTGGGATTAAGTGGTGCAAATTCTGAATCCATAACCTTTACATAGACCTGGATAACCTCTTCAATAACCCGTTCACCGGTGTTCTCAGCTACAGCCTCCACTTCCATATCTTCCACGTTTAAATTAGCCTCAGACATTGCCGCCCGCCCGTAGGTCAGACCATATCCAAAGGGATACTGGGGCTTACTTTCTATATAACGATAGGTTCTGTTCTTCATGGAGTAATCCGTAAATTCAGGCAGATCATTTCCCGGGTCATAAAACGTCACACATAATTTTCCTGATGGGGAATAAAGGCCGAACAGGATCTCTGCAAACGCCTTTCCTCCCCTTGCTCCAGGGTACCATGCCTGTATAATGGCGTCATAATTTTCCTTGGCAATGCTTAAGTCAATATCGCTGCCTGCCATCATGCACAACACAACCGGAGTACCGGTTTCAGACAGTGCCTCCATTAATTTTCTCTGAGGTTCGGGAAGCAGCAGTGACTCCTTATCTCCTGAAGCATACTGGTTCCCCTGATCTCCTTCTTCCCCTTCCAGGAGTTCATTCAGACCCAGGCACAAAACAACCACATCACTGTGTTCTGCTACAATTAACGCTTCTGAGATACGGTCATGGTCAAATGCCAGATTTTCTGTCTTTGAACCGCTAATATTACAGCCTTCCGAATAGAGCACTCTGATTTCATCGTTAGCAAACGCCTTTATTCCCTGCAGAATTGTAATGTATTCGGATGAAGTCCCATGGTAATTTCCAATAAGCGCAGCCCTGCTATCTGCATTCGGTCCAATCACCCCGATCGTCTTCACGGATCCTTTATCCAATGGAAGGATTCCGTTATTCTTTAACAGAACCATACTCTCCCTGGCCGCACGTTCCGAAAGTTCCAGATGCTTTTTACACTCCACCATCTCATATGGAATGGAATCAAATTCGTTTTCATCAAACAGTCCCAGCAGATATCTGGTAGTAAACAGGCGTGTACAGGATTCTGTAATCGCTTCCTCGCTTACCAGCCCATGCTCATATGCGTTTAATATATGAAGATAGGTATTGCCGCAGTTTAGATCACAGCCAGCATTTAATGCCATAGCTGCAGAAGTTTTTGCATCAGGACTGACTAAATGATGTTCATGAAAATCGCGGATTGCCCAGCAATCCGAAACATAATGCCCCTCAAATCCCCATTCACCTCTTAAAATATCCTGCATTAAAGCTTTGCTGGCACAACAGGGTTCGCCGTTCGTCCGGTTATATGCACCCATAACAGCTTCAGACTTTCCTTCTTTTACTGCTGCTTCAAATGCAGGCAGATAGGTTTCTCTTAAATCCTTTAAGGAAACTTCCGCATTAAACTCATGACGAAGAGCTTCAGGACCGGAATGAACAGCAAAATGTTTCACACAGGCTGCCGCTTTCATGGTTTCGTTCTCTCCCTGGAGTCCTTTTATGTAAGCCACACCAAGCCGGCTGCTTAAATAAGGGTCTTCTCCATAAGTCTCCTGTCCTCTGCCCCATCTGGGATCCCGGAATATATTAACGTTCGGTGACCAGAATGTCAGTCCTTTATAAATGTCCCTGTCATTCTGCCTGGCAAACGCATTATATTTGGCTCTTCCTTCTTCTGCAATGACCTCTGCAATTTCATGCACCAGCTCCTCGTCAAAAGCTGACGCCATACCTATAGCCTGAGGAAAACTGGTTGCTGTACCGGCTCTTGCCACTCCGTGAAGCGCTTCGTTCCACCAGTTATAAGCTGGTATACCCAGTCTGCGTACAGGCGGCGCGTCATATCGCAGCTGGCTTGCCTTCTCTTCTAATGTCATACTTGATACTAACTGTTCCGCTCTTTTTCGCGCTTCTTTCCGATTCACTTATCTTTCCTCCTGAAAATTTATGTCTTATCCCTTTACTGCTCCCGTCGTAAGTCCGTCTACAATCTGGTTGCTGAATATACTGTAAACAACAATAGTCGGTGCAATCGCTATAATAATTGCCGCAAACATCTGAACATAGTTTGTGGAATAGGGACCTACAAAGTAAGTCAGAGTAACGGGAAGCGTTTTTTTCGCAATGTCAGATATAAATACCATAGCCAGCAGCAGCTCATTCCAGTTGCCGACAAACGTCATAATACCTGCAACAAACATCCCCACTCTGGAGAGCGGCAGTCCAATTCTGATAAAACATCCATAGATGGAGCATCCATCAATACATGCTGCTTCAAATATCTCATTGGGCATGCTTTTAAAGAATCCTGTCATTAAAAAGATCGTCATTGGAAGTGAAAACGTAATATATGGAATGATCAGTCCAATCAGCTGATTCGTTAAATGCCAGTTGGAAAAGCGGACAAAAAGCGGTATCAGAACACAATGTACCGGTATCATCATTCCAATCAGGAAATACTGCATCATATATTTAAGAAAACCCAGCCTCATTCTGGCAATGGCAAATGCCGCCATGGATCCGATCAGCAGACTAATTACCAATGCACTGGAACATACAATAACGGAATTTAAGGTCGCAGTACCTAACTGACCGTTGGTCCATGCAAAGATGTAGTTACCCAGCTGAAGAACACTTGGTGGTGTAAATGGCGAAGTCAGCACTTCCCTGTTAGACTTTAAAGAAACACTGAGCATCCAGACCAGCGGAAGCAAATACACAAGAGCCAGCGCAAGCAGTAATGCATATAAAAGCACATTGGCTGCAGTAATTTTTTTCTTTTTTTTCTGGTTATCTTCTATTCTCATTGTTTTCCTCCCCCTAAGACTCGTAGGTTTCTACTTTTATGCATTTACTGATGAGGAATGTGGCTAAAAGGCATAAAATGAGCAGTACCATGGAAATCGCACTGGCATAACCATATTTATAATATTTGAATCCCTGTGTATATAAATGGGTAGCAAGCACATCAGTCCGATGGTTTGGTCCTCCCTGGGTCATATTGTAAATCAGATCAAAAAACTTAAGAGAACCGATGCAGTTCAAAGAAAGAGTTGTTACCAGCATAGGCTTAATTAATGGAAGCGTTATAAAACGGAATGACTGTCCTTTGGACGCTCCGTCAATATAAGAGGCCTCATAGATGTCTCTTGATATCCCGCTGATCTGAGCCATATAAAGCATCATATTCTGACCCGCGTACTGCCACAAAGCGACAAATCCGATCACCCACATGGGGAGAGGGATGAATCCTTTGGTGTCAAACAGCCAGTTAGGTCCCTGGATACCAAATATGCTTAAAAGATTATTAATACCTATTTTAGGATTGAAAAGAAACGCCCATAAAAGACCAAGTGCAGCTGATGAAAGTACGCAGGGCAGGTAATAGATATTTTTAAATAAGTTCCTGCCTGCCTTAATATTTGTCAGTAAAACCGCCAGAAATAAACCGATGATCTGCTGGGTAACACCAGAGAAAAGCATAAAAAATATGGAGTTTTTTAAAGCGATCTTCATGGTCTCGTCACTGGTGAATAAATCTATGTAATTTTTTAATCCGACAAAGTCCGGTTTCGTCAGTCCCGTATAATTACACAGGGAATAGTAGATAACCTGGATAATCGGAACAAATAAAATCAGAGTGAATAAAAGGAATGCCGGCGCAATAAAAACCAAAGCCGCTTTCTTATCCTCCAATAGCCTGTTCATATGGCTGCCTCTCTTTCTATAATGAGGGTATGCAAAGGCGTTTATGCTTCGCATACCCTCATCATCCTGTCAATTATTTTTTCCGGACATTCTTATCATAGAAATCCTGTACCTTCTGAAGTGCCTGTTCCGGAGTAGCGTTTCCAAGGAATACATCCACCATGGCAGCATCAAATGTATCTCCTGCTTCCACGCTTGCCAGTGATTCGTTGTAGAATCCCAATGTACCCGTTACGTTCTTTAAGATGTCATTAATATAAGCAAACTGCTTTGGAGCCTTATCATAATCAATGGCAACCTTGGTAACCGGAATCTTACCGGCAACTTCTGCCGTATATTTCTGAGCAGTGTCATCGGTAAACATCTTCATAAGTGCAAGGGCTGCTTCTTTGTGTTTTGTAGTTGAACTCATAACAAGGTTATCTGTTTTTACGATCATACGGTTTGGATCTGATCCACCATCAATTGCCGGGAACTGGAATACGCCGCATTTGTCTTCAAACTCCGGATTATTTCCGTTGATCTGAGCAATCGCCCATGATCCCTGTACCAGCATGGCTGCGTCTCCATTATAGAAGTTTGCAGTTGCCTGATCGTTGGAATCTCCGGCTGCTGTATCCTGAAAATACTGGGAAAGTTCTTTTAATTTCGTTGCTGCATCAAGGAAAGTCGGACTGGTCCAGTCAAGTGTACCTGCATTTACCCCAACCAGATTATCCGGGCCGCCTTCACGATCACAGAGATAACCGGCTATCATGGACAAACACCATGCAGTACCTGCAGAACAGGATATTGGAGTATAACCGGCTTCTTTAATCTTTTTACATGCTGCAAGCAGTTCATCGTAGGTTTTCGGCACCTCAACTCCTGCCTTTTTAAATATATCCGTATTGTAAAATACGCAGGCAGCTGCAAAGTTTGTAGGAATTGCCATTATCTTTCCGTCATATGTAATACGTTCAAAGATACCCTCTGTAAAATTACCATACCACTGTGATTCCTCATTCTTCAGAATATCGGTTAAATCTGCCGCTGCACCTGACTCCACATACTGGGTTAAATTAGGTCCGGGATTGCAGATAAATACATCAGGTGTATTGCCTGAAGTAACCAACGCATTCAATTTTGTCGGATATTCCTCCAGATTTGTAGTCACAACATTACAGTAATATTTCCCCTTATACTGTTCATTAAAACGGTCTATAACCTGCTTATAGCCTTTGCTGATTAAATCTTCTGTTGCATTTAAGTCATCCCAGAACATCCATGTTATCTGCTCTTCCTTACCTGTTGCAGTAACAGAACCGGAAGTGGTATCTGCGGCTGCGCCAGATGATCCAGAACCTCCACTGGTATCTGTCGATACCCCGCAACCGGAAAGTGACCCCAATACAAGTGCAGCTGCCAAAAACCCCGAAACAAATCTCTTTACCATACCTTTCCTCCTTAACAATCTTCGCATTTTTTGTAGCGTTAATGATATGCTATAACTCTAACAGAATTCTGTCCGGTTTTCTTTATAATTATTGCCTCTCTATTACTAATTATTGCTATTATATTATTTTATTCATACTTTGCATTTGAACGTAATATACATAATACACTTTTTGTACTCCTTATTTTTGTATCATTTAACTATTAAAAAAATAAAATACTCCAATTTTTATATTTTATATTGATATTTACGAAAGTATATTCTATAATTTTTCTAATACTAAAAGCAATTATTCATTGTCACTAAGGAATATGGGAGGACTTACTTTGATTGAAAATCTGAAAGGAACTCATGAGAC
The DNA here is from genome assembly GCA_023460575.1 of Bacillota bacterium. Classification (GTDB taxonomy): domain Bacteria; phylum Bacillota; class Clostridia; order Lachnospirales; family Lachnospiraceae; genus Lacrimispora. The sequence goes on along the minus strand of JAEWPQ010000269.1, from coordinate 4,266 downwards.
TGTAAATTATAAAGAATATACAAACATCCGTCTGTACGACAATACCCAGGCAGAAGACTATCCTTCCCATTGGCATACTCCCCTTGAAATCATCATGCCTCTTACCGGCAAATACACCATTGTTTTGAGCACGCATAGCATTGACTTAAAACCAGGTGATATTATTTTGATCTGTCCTGGCGTTATTCACGCTTTAAAAGCGCCGAAATCAGGACGCCGGATTATCTTTCAGGCTGAGCTTCCCATGTTTCACGAGATTAAAGAACTGGAATCCATACTTACGCTGCTTAATCCCACATTTCTCGTCACACCGGAGCTTTACCCATCTATACATGATCAGCTTTATCACTATACACTGGAAATCATGGAAGAATACAGAAAAGACATGCCCCTTACGGAAACAAAGATTTATTCCAGGCTCTTGGAGATGTTCGCTCTCATCGGACGCAACCATACCCAGCAGGTCAGTTCTCTGGATATCGGCAATATCCAGCAAAAGAAATATGCGGAAAAATTTATTTATATATGTAATTACATCAGCAGCCACTGTACGGAAGAATTGACTCTGGAGGAAGTGGCCGCTCTCCTTGGCTTCAGTAAATACCATTTTTCCCGCCTGTTTAAACAGTTTGCTAATATTTCTTTTTATAAATATGTGAATAAAAAGCGGATTGCCGTTGCCGAAACACTGTTAATCAACCCCCAGCTGTCTGTTACCGAGGTAGCACTGCGTTCCGGCTTTTCCAGCCCCTCCGCTTTTATACGTATGTTTAAAATCATTAAATCCTGCACTCCCACAGAATTCCGTCAGATGTATATACAGAATTAATCTGCAAACTCTGCATGAAGCGGTCCAAAAACAGCCGAACGGCCGGAAGCTTTGCGTACGGCAGATGCATAAACACCCACAGTACAGCCGGTGAATCCTCCGGCTTTTTGTGAACAGAGATCTTTTATATCCAAAGGCTGTCCCGTAATCTGTTTATCAATCTCTACAATAAGCATCTGGTCTTGTCCACGCAGCCGGATCTGATGAATACTGCCGGCAATCTCCGTTCTGCTCCATTCCTCCTGTTCATTTCCTTTTCTGATTACAGTAACCGCTTCCAGGCGTCTTTCTCTTTCACGAATAACCACTTTTACATAATTCGTTTCATTATAAAAATAGAGAAGTCCTGCCTCCTCAGTTCCGTTCGGTTCTGTCTCCATAGTAACCTGTATGTGAAACGTCCTGGATAAAACCCTGATTCCAATGTAGGCCGGAACCGACAAATCTTCCATAGTTTCAGGAAGAAAAGGAAGATGAAGCCTGCCATCCTCCATTTTTACAGGCAGCCGGGCCGGATTGTCCCTTAAACCAATACAGCGCATATCAAGGGGTTCTGTCCACTCAATATCAGTGGAAGGCAGCAAAACCTTCTGCTCATTATCAGAAGCGGATAGTTCCAGGCAGCCCGGAACTCTTCCCATACCCGGACTTACCACGGGCCAGCCATCTTCCCATATCACATCTGCAAGAAATGTTTCCCGTCCCAGCTCAGCACAGCCGTTTAAAGGTCTTGTGCCAAGCATCACCATAAACCATTCTCCAGCCGGCGTTTCAATCAGATCTCCATGTCCGATACTCTGCACAGGGTAAGTGTGCCCCAGATGGCGGTGCGTCAGAATGGGATTATTGGGGCATGATTCGTATGGACCGTAAAGGCTATTGCTTCGTGCAACTGTCACGCTGTGATTAAACTCAGTACCTCCCTCTGCAAGAAGGAGATAATACATCTGACCGATCCGGTACAGATGAGGTCCCTCTGCCCATATCGTCCGTTTCATGCTTCCGTCAAATAAAACAACCGGATTCTTCACAATCCTCTTTTCCTTTAAGTCAAGCTCCTGAATCCATATCTCACAATCTCCGTAATAAGCCGGATCTTCTTTTGTACGCTGTCCGATATAATAGCAGACATCTTCTTCAAAATACAGACTGGGATCAATTCCCGGTGCGTCCTTAAGAAAAACAGGGTCTGACCATGGTCCTTTTGGGTCTGCGGCTGTAACATAGAAGTTTCCGCCCCCGGACACATTGGTGGCAATTACATAAAACATTCCTTTGTGGTACCTGATTGTCGGCGCATAAATACCTTTGGAAATATTGGCTCCGGCAAGGCGAAGCTGTTCTTTCCGCTCCAGAACATGTCCGATTAAAATCCAGTTCTTCAGATCACAGCTTCGAAATACAGGGATACCAGGTGCGTATGCAAAGGTGGAATGAACCATGTAGTAATCGTCTCCAGCCCTGCATATGGATGGATCAGGATAAAAGCCTTTTTGTATTGGATTGGTTATTTTTATCATGGCACCTCCTAAATGATCACTGCAGCAAATGGCTTTACAGGGAGATCAGCTTCATTAAATAAATTAACTTGACAGTATCCCTCTTTTGCAAATTTGATTTCAACCGGTTCCTCTGTCAGCGTTTCAAAAAACAGCAGTAAATCCTGATCCAGTCTGAATTCCTTTACGATCCTTGAAATACCGCCCTGCTCTGCGCGCAGGCTCTTAATAAAGTCCCCCTTTATATGCAGCTTTTCTCCTGTATGGGAAAAATGCAGACGAATCCGGTTTCCTTCCCGTTCTCCGCCAATAAATCCCGGAGATTCACATAAGATATCTTCTCCATAGATCAATCCCCTTGCTAAAAGAGCCAGACGTTCCCCCACTTCCTTCTTTTTTTTCGGATGGATGTCCTCATACATTCCCAGATCCATAATGGAAATCATGCCTGTCCCCGGTACGTTTTTCGCTGCCCGTTCCTGGCTTTCTCTCACCACCGGATAATCCTCTCCCCCGATGCCAAGCCATTTACCAAAAGGCGCCAGCTGAACAAAGAGAAACGGCAGTTCATCCTGCCATAAATCTCTCCAGCAGCGGATTAGAGAAGAAAAAGTTTTATCATAAATTTCCCCATGCCCTGCATCTGATTCCCCCTGATACCATAAAACTCCCTTCACAGAAAAAGGGGCTAGTTCTTTCAGCATCGTTTCATATAATCCGGAGGGCCGGTACTGATGATAAGGACCCATGGGCAGAACCGGTGCATCAGCAGTCTCTTGCATCCATCTCTCCTGATCCTGCACGTTCATACCATACATCATCGCTCTCCACTCAATCTGGTGAAGATAGGAATCCTCATACTCCCAGGCCTTTAGACTGCGCTGTCTAATCTCTTCTTCATCAGCAGATTTAAGAGCTTCCTCATATTCTTTTTGAAAGACAGAAAGAGGTTCCTCATTAAGGTAAGAAGCCCCCATCCATGCACAGGCCGGAGTTCCGCCCCAGTTACAGCCTATAATACCTACCGGAACACCAATCACCGGCTGAATGGTTCTGGCAAACGTATATCCCGGAGCAGAAAAGCTCTCCCACTGATAGTCGTGTTCCTTAAACCAGCTTCCGCAATCAGGAAGTTCTCTGTTTTGACCCGGATAAGCAAGCCTTCTGCAGTTGAACATCCGAATCATATCGTTTTGTTCCCATTCCTTTATTTCGTTCCAATGAGCGTCATATCTCAAAAAATACTCCATGTTTGACTGACCGGCTGCTATGTATATATCACCAATGCAAATGTCTTCAATAACAATGACCGGCACCTTCTTTTCATCCGCAAAAATCTCTAATTTTTGTCCGCAGGCTGCTTCTCTGGCCGGAATTTCACAATAAAACTTTCCTTCCTTTACATCAGCAGAAACGCAGTCGCCGCAAAAACTGACCCCCAGCTTAACAGTCCCTTCAGCTTCTCCCCATATTTTAATCTTCTTATTCCGCTGAAAAATCATTCCATTTTGAAAAATTTCCGGCAATTTAATTCCTGTCATATTGTACCCCCATAACTGATTAAATATTTTATTCAGTATAGCATAGAACACAATGATTAAAAACAAAATACTTGCGTCCTTATTATCAATATTAGCTGTAAGTCGGTGTTCCTGCTCTCAAAACAAGAAAAGACAAGGTCCTGAATAATCAGAATCCTTGTCTTTTTATGTTTTGAGCTATTTCCATACTGAAATTATTCAGCAACAGAAATGATTTCTTTCTTGTTATAAGAACCGCAAGCTTTGCATACTCTGTGTGGCATCATAAGTTCACCGCACTTGCTGCATTTCACTAAGTTCGGAGCGCTCATCTTCCAGTTTGCTCTACGTTTGTCTCTTCTAGCTTTAGAAGATTTATTCTTTGGACAGATAGACATGGTTACACCTCCTTAAACTG
>JAEWPQ010000268.1 GCA_023460575.1 Bacillota bacterium | reverse complement strand
AATGCGGGAGATGGGACTTGAACCCACACGATCATACAACCACAAGATCCTTAGTCTTGCCTGTCTGCCAATTCCAGCACTCCCGCATGTCATATAATAGAAAACCTTACAGCCATGACATTCAATAAGGTTCGTGCAGAAGAAGGGACTTGAACCCTCAAGGTATTGCTACCACACGGACCTGAACCGTGCGCGTCTGCCAATTCCGCCACTTCTGCATTGCGCTGTCATCTCTTTCAGCGACAATAGCTATTATAGTATACATGCTCTTTTCTGTCAACCTGATTTTCAACTATTTTGAAAATTATTTTTTTGTATATATTTTTTAAATAATATTGACAATTCTTTTTAAAAATGGTAAAATTACTTTCGTTGTGCGGGAGTGCTGGAATTGGCAGACAGGCAAGACTAAGGATCTTGTGGTTGTATGATCGTGTGGGTTCAAGTCCCATCTCCCGCACTTATTCTAAATAATCAAGAGTTTATCCTTGACATATTTTACTTTTAGAGTATAATAAGTCATATATTCCTCGATAGCTCAGTTGGTAGAGCAAACGGCTGTTAACCGTTGGGTCGTAGGTTCAAGTCCTACTCGGGGAGTTTTTTAAATCACACATTTCGTGTGGTTTTTTTATTGTTTAAAATAAGCACATAATGTTTCATATTAAATCATATATATAAATGTACATACCTGTTAAGGTAGTACTTAGGTGCTGTCCCCAGCACCCGCATTTCCGGGCGGAAGTCTCAATCTCCTGTAGACTTCCGCCCCTCTGCGTTCTTTTTCAATTTTTGTTAACTGCAATTCTTATATTACATATAATAATATTAACATAAAATGAAAGGGTGTAGAATATGCCCCCATTCCCACCTTACGGCACCCCTCCAGGAGGACCAGTACCTTTGGGTCCTCCACCGTCGGCTGCGCCAGCAAAACCAGTCCAGACGCGATCTGCTACCAAAATGGTGAGCCCTGGTTCAATGCGAAATTGTATCGGACGCTTTACCTATATATGGATGAGCAACGGACAGGAGTTCTGGTTCTTCCCAATTCAAATATGGCGTAACAGCGTCTCAGGCTTCCGCTGGGACAGAAGATTTGGCTGGTCATATGCTGGAATATCGTTAAACCGGATTGATATGTTCACCTGCTGACAAAGAAAGTCCCCCGCAAACACCATGTCTGCGGGGTTAATTCATTCCTATGCCAGACCGTTAAACGGCAACAAAACAGAAAGGTCATGTAGCAATATGGATAAATATATATGCCGTTATGATTTGTACATATTACCCGGGTACTAAAAAGCAACCACCATTTTAGATAGTTGCTTCTATAAATAATCTCTATTTCATCTGTTTCCAGTATTTGGATAAAATACCAAATGTAATGATAGGATTAATAATACCGATTAATGAGGTAATAATACCCACATCATGTATTGCCACATTAAGAAATATGATAATTATTGTACAAACCACAATTGCATAAAAAGCAATCTTTTTTTTCTTAACCAACAAAAAAATATAAGCTGCGCAGACAGCGGCACCTATAACAGCCATATCAAAAAATCCTATTGTACAATTAACAATTAAAGTAAGCGCACTTAAAATAATGCAAAGGATGCTCCAAATTTTAATACCTATATCAAATACCAATGTTCCTTCGTTCATCTCATTCCCTCTCATTTCTTTTCATATTACTACTTATGTATAATCGACCTTACCGATAAATTCTTAAGGTTTTAAAAGAAAAGGAGCCGTGACAACGCTTTCATCACAGGAATTAGACCTGGAATTTTCAAATAAAAAGAGCCTGACCAGAATTTGAAATAATCTTCAAAAATCGGTCAAGGCTCCATCACGTTCCATTTCAACGCTTGGCATAGCTGTCGATGTTAACAGGAGAGGTTTGCTTATTTATGCTTTCTTCCATCTTAAATCTTAGGTTTCATTGATTCAAGCTGTTTTTGTTTGATTGCGTGCCAGACTTCTTCCCCTACATCTTTCAAATCCTTAACATTCGAACCTGAATGTCCATCATAGATAAATTGTAGAGCTCTATAATCTTCACCTTGAAGGATTAAAAACCCCACGTTAAAATTAGATTCCGAAAAATCGTATCTATAATCATGAGAAGAAAGTAACCACTGTGAGAATACATAATATCGGTATCCCTCATTATCAACCTCACATATTTTTGACAATGCCTTATTACCTAACTGGTTTTTTTCATTATTTATGTTTCCGTAAACATATAAACCTTCATTATAAAAATGCAGTGTCTCATCATCAATTCCTTCTATTTTAACTTTTGCAATTACGTAGGGTGTATAAGAATTATTTGAATCTGATTTTTCCTGATACAGTTCACATGATGAAAATTCAAGAATATGTCCTTTGTATTCCATATCATAGGGCAAAGTTCTTAAATCAAATATTACTCTCTTATCTCCTTCGATAATACTTACATCGTTCTTGTCTTCAGCAGTAGTTTGCATTTCCAAACTATCTTTTGAACAGCCCGATATAAAGATGATTCCAAAAGCCAAAGACATTGTTAAAAGGTACTTTTTCATAGCAGATCCCCCAATCGTATATTTAAAACATACCATACTTTTTAGTAATATTTAGATAAGTGTCTTCGGCACCTCAACTACCCTAATTCCCCTCATTCATGAGGGGAATTAGGGTATTCCTTTTTGCAACTTTTCCTTTATAACGATATTATGAATGTCCTGCAAAAGATTTTTATTGACCATTATGAAGAAATGCTATATATTCTTCATCCTCGTGACGTTGTCATAGAGAATGTCGAAAAAATAACCCCGTAAACACGAGGTTTCCGAGGTTAAATATTTTAATTAAGCTACCTTAGCTTTTGCAAGCTCAGCTAATTTTGCGAAGCCTTCTGCATCATTAACAGCCATATCAGCTAATACTTTTCTGTTTAAATCAATACCAGCCAGCTTTAATCCATGCATAAATACGCTGTAGGATACGCCGTTGATACGGGCAGCTGCATTGATACGGGCAATCCATAACTGTCTGAACTGTCTCTTTCTTTCTTTTCTGCCTGCATAAGAACTTGTTAAAGCTCTCATTACGGACTGTTTTGCTACTCTATACTGTTTGGAACGAGCGCCTCTGTAGCCTTTAGCCATCTTTAACACTCTGTTATGTCTTTTCTTAGCGTTCATACCGCCTTTAATTCTTGCCATCGGTCTTTCCTCCTTCTCAA
>JAEWPQ010000267.1 GCA_023460575.1 Bacillota bacterium | reverse complement strand
CAACACACTATACACAATTTTCTCCCATCCACAATTTTAATACTACCCGGAAAAATTCATTTTCCTGACTCTCAATTGTCATTCCACTTTCTTTTCCATACTCCAGTGAAATTCTTCGGTTAATATTTTGTAAACCATTATGTTTTGTATCTACTTTCTCTCTGTTCGTGATGCTTTTTAACATCTCAATCGTAGCTTTTGGCTGTCCCGCTCCATCATCTTCCACCACCAGATACAGATATTCCTTCTGCATATAACCGCCTATCTTAATATGTATGTCTGTTTTCTTCTGAAAACCATATTTTATTGAATTTTCTAACAGGGGCTGCATCAGAAGCTTGGGAATAAAGTACTGTTCACACTCCTTTTCAATCTCTATTGTATAATCAAACCGTTTTCCAAAACGAATCTTTTGGATAAACAGATAATCCTCAATATAAACCTTGTCCTCCTGAAGAAGTACCTTCTTTTTCGTATTGTTGATACTGTATCTTAAAATATGCGTAAAACGTTCTATCATGTTCTCTGCTTTGATTGGGTCCGACACAATCAGATATTTAATATTATCCAGTGTGTTATATATAAAATGAGGATTCATTCTCTCTTGAAGATTCTGCATTTCCATTTGTCCGTTTATCTGTATTAATTCAACATTTTTATGATTCAATTCATTAATACTCTTTACCATTTTATTAATCTGCTCTGCAATCTCTTCAAACTCATCTCCAGTGCGCAGTGTAATCTCATGATTGGTATCTTGTTTTCGGATAATGCGGATCTCTTTGACTAAAAGTTCAACCGATTGTGAAGTTTTCTTTGACATTACACTCAGCATATGAAAGAACATAATGGTCCAGACAGCACCTAATCCAAGGATCGTAATCACACCGACTAACAGATAGGCAGAATTTTCAGGTGAATAAATAAAAGAATAGATACAAATGTTTTCATTCTCCTGATTTTTGCTTCTTCTGAAATAACGATTTCCATTTAATGTTACATACTTGCTGCCATCTGTTCCAATGTATTTATTTGCAGTATTTTTCCCGATCAGACTGTTGTTGGAGCAATAGATAATATCACTCCTTTCATTGGTAATAATCGTATCATACTGTCCCTGTGACAGACAATTATTCCAATCTGTATTTTTTAAGTACGCTGCCACTGTCCCGCAATAGGTTCCCTGATCGTATATCGGGAGCATCATCAGATATTCTGGTTCATCCGTTTTGAAAAAATAAATTGTTGTATAGATATTCTCTCCATTTCCCCTTGCATTGTTTGCTGCAATCCGATTAAACTCGATTCTGTGAAGATTCATATCCTCTGTGGAAAAGTTTGTCATCACAACCTGTTTTTCCTGATTGATCAGAATTAAATTAATATCCACCTTGGCTTCTACATTATATTTGCTGACTAAATAATTAATTTCCTTTGGATTTTTTTCTTTTTTAATACAATATAGGAAACTTTGAATATTGTCTTTGTCTTCTAAAAAATCTGCAGTAGACCGATATACATCAGAGAAATTTGTACTGATTACCTCCAGATGCCTTTCACTATTTATTTCCTGACTCACGGAATTAATGACTATAATGGCAACCGAAAAAAACAGGCAGCCAATGAGAATGATGATGATAATCCTTTTGGATACCATTTTCTCCAGTTCTCTCTGAAATTTTGTTTTTTCTGTTTTTACAGCATTTCTATAATCCATGAGTTCATCCTTCATACATAATCGATTTTTTTACTTAAATTGTTATTTTCTTTTTTCATTGTATCATCGTTGTTCATATCTGTCATTTGGCTTTTAAAGATTATCCTCTCTGGTACTGTATTATTGAGTAATCCATACAAAAAACCCCTGTCTGCATACTTAACAAGTAAACAAACAGGGGCTTAATCTATTTCACATAAAGCTGCATTGGGTACGACAGGTACAAAAGCAATTACCAGGAATAAAAATGGAATACGTGAATGTCAGAATAGAGGATGGTTTTCCATTTTCTGCCCTTATTTTAATGTTTTCCGTCAATTTTACATGCAAAAACTTCATTCTTATCTGAAGATATAATATCTTCATTGGTATCTTTATTTTTTACAAGCCAGCTCTTTGCATAAGAACAAGTTGCTGTTGTTTTTAATCTGTTTTTCCTTAAGTACTCTACTACTGTTTCCATCAGTTCTCCGGCAACTCCCTGTCCTCGTAAGGAGGAATCTACAAAAACATGTTCTATATTAATCTCACCTTTACCTTTAGCAGTTAAAATTGCTTCTGCCATCAATTTTTTACTATCATCTTCAAAATATATTCTTCCTTCTTCATATATCCAGTTCATAATTTACTCCTTTCTCTGACTGAATGGTTTGTTCCGGTTTCATGTTTTTCATAGAAATCTTTAATCGCATTTTTTAGTGCTCCTTCGCCCAGAACAGAACAATGAAGTTTATATTCAGGCAGCCCGTCAAGAGCATTTGTGATATCCTGATCAGTTATCTTCATTGCTTCTTCCAATGTCTTCCCTTTAGCCAATTCTGTTGTCATACTGCTTGTCGCTACCGCTGCTACACAGCCAAATACAAGAAATCGGATATCAATAATTCTATTATCTTTTACTTTAATGTAAAGAGTTAAGGAATCTCCGCAATCTGGATCCCCAAATCTTCCTTCACCATCTGAATCCGGTATGCTTCCAATATTTTTAGGTGACATAAAATGCTCTATCACTTTATCAGTATATTCCTCATACATAATTTCAAACTCTCTTTCTTTTATTTTTACATCATTGTCCAACCAAATCTAACTATTCTCATTATCATCAATCACCATAACATTGCCAGTATTATTATATATAAATTCTTCACTAAACTCATGCTGGATTTTTTTAATTCCCTCTTCTCCAGTACAATGTGAAACTGCAATTAATTTTATATTCAGCCCTCGTAATGCATCTGCAGTTTTCTGCAATCTTCTTTCATCTGCATCAACTAAGTGTGTCCCCCCTATTACTGCATAAATCGGGATGCCAGTTCTTTGTTCAATTGTGTTTAAAATATTTACAACTCCCGGGTGTGAACAACCAACTATTACCACAAGGCCTTTCGCCGTTATGATTGCAAGTGCAATTTCATCATCAAAATCATCATGCGTACTTATATTATTTTCTATAATATAAAATTTTTCATTTCTATTTTCAAAATCATTATTTCTTGCAAAATGATGAAATACCATAATCTTGTCAGTTATGTAAAATATATCTTCATCAACTTTTTTTAAAGATATACTTTGATTTAATATATCTTTCTCATCAAATTCATTTCCAATATACTTATAAATTTGTTCGTCAGTCATCTTGTATTTTGGTTTAAAAAACTCTTCTCCCACAAGAAGTTTTGGATATTTATTTAATATATTGACTAATTTTATCAAACCACCGCTATGATCATAATGCCCGTGACTTATAACGATATAGTCAAGACAATTTAAATCTTTTTTTAAAATTTTTGCATTTTTAATGAAATCACCCGTCTGCCCTGTATCAAATAGTATGTTAATTTCATCTGCTTCAATAAATAGCGATAGTCCATGTTCATTAATAAGTTCTTTTTTATCATCCGGATTATTTTCTATCAGCGTTGTTATCTTTAATTTCATATTAAAGTCTTTATTCCTCCTTTATATTTTGAGCATATGACAACAATTAATTTTAGTATACTATTTTATGGGTATAAGTCAATAAATATTTTAAAGACTGTTATAATCCAACAAGAATCCACGTGTACTAACGTATACAAAAACCTCCTGTTTGCTATACTCTCAAAAGTAAACAAACAGGAGGTTTAATAATAATAACTGATTTAGAATACTTCTTAAAAAATCCCCCCATTTTTCATATCAGTCTTATTTACAAAATCCATGTGATATAATTTTTCCCAATGGTTGATGTTTAATGTTCCTTTTGTGAGATGGATTGCTAAAAAGCAGCAATTCTCGTCCTTTTCATTATTTGCCATATCATACCACTCTGAAAAAGCGGCACGGAGCTTGGTTCTTATTACGGCATTTTTCGGATCAAGCACCCAGCCAAGGTTTTCAGCTACTCCGTTAGCGGTAAACATCTCTAAGCATCCTGCAACAGAAACCTCCTGATTTTCAGCAATTTGCTGCATTTTGTTTGACTTGGCATGTGTAACAACATAGAATGTGCAGTCTTCATAATAAGCATCCACACTGCGGACAACAGGGCGGGGGGTTCCATCAGCGCCCGGCTCCCGTGCAATCGTCGCAAGTGATATGGCATTATCCTTGCCGCCGCCAAATTTTTCTTCCATTAATTTTAATCCTTCCTGGTACATACTCATTTACCTTTCCTCCAGTATATAAATTTATGTTATTCCCGTTTCTTAAACGGAATCCATAACTCTGTATAAACGATATCAGACTTGCTTTTATAATACATTTCAGGAAAAAATCCATCGGCAGTCAAGCCGTGTTTTTTCAGCCAGAACCGGGTATATTTCATGGCCTTACCCATACTGACTATCATCTGCTCATTATTTTCAGATTCAAATCCACAGACCACATATTCTCGTTTGGGCAGCTGCCAATAAGTTAAGTTATGATCTTTGTCTTCTTTTTCGATTTCCGCACCAATAAAATAACTGGAATAATTATCTGGTGCATCCCCTTTAAAAGAAACACCAATGAAACGCCCTTCTGGAATATGTGGAATATTCGGAAGTTCCCGATAAAACCGGTCCCAGATTTCACCAATCGTATCAACACCGGTTTTTTCGCCAAGCATTTTACCTGAACGGAAATGATAATAGCCTGTCACACCAAGAAAGTTAATGGGCTTATCAAGAAATTTACGGTTCATTTCAAGAACTAATCCATCACTAATGAGCGGAACCCCCTCATTAATCACAATATAACCAAGCAATAAATCGGGTTTCTCAAAATTTTGCAAGCTAACTTCATTGCTCCGGTACTGCGATGGTGTAATCCCATAGGTTTTCGTAAAAGCACGTGTAAAAGTTACGTGACTCCCAAAACCATATTCCATCGCAATATCGATAATGCGGTTCGACTTATCACGCAGCATAACTGTGGATTTTGCCAAACGACGCAGCTTAATATAATCCCGAACCGAAGTTTTTACTAATCGTGTGAATAATCTCTGATAATAAAAAGGTGATAGCCCGGCAATCTCTGCGAGTCCGTCGATTTGAATTTCTTCACCAAGATATTCTTCAATATGATTCAGAGTTTTTTGTATGGATTCCCATGCATGCATATATTGATTACCTCTCACGAAACAATTTACCACAGATAAGAAAGAAATGCTTAACCGTGTCTGCTCTTTTTATGAAATTGATAAAAGACTTCGCCCCATTATCCAAACAATACTCCTTAAAATCCTCCCGTATGCCTTACATTTCTGTCTGGGCGTGTACAAGGCTGACATACACGGTACCATTCTGCATGAGTTCCCTATGAGATCCAGCCTCTGCCACCCTTCCATTCTCGAAAACATAGATCATATCTGCATTCTGAACTGTGGACAGACGATGTGCAATGATAATTGTCGTTTTCCCCTGGCGTAATTCATCCATGTTTCTTTGAATCTGGCGTTCTGTCTCAAGATCCAGTGCAGACGTTGCCTCATCAAGAATCAGTATTTCAGGATCTGCTGCCAATGCCCTTGCAAGAGAAAGGCGCTGCTTCTGACCGCCTGACAAGCTGATTCCCCGTTCCCCTATCACTGCATCGTATCCAAGTTCCAGCTTCATAATGTCCTCATGAATCTGTGCCAGCTGACAGATCTCTTTCATTTTTTCCTCAGATATTCCGCTTCTTCCAAACAATATATTATTCCGAACCGTATCCGGGAAGAAATAAGGCTCTTGAAACGCGATATTGTAGCAGGCATCGTACTCCTCTTCCTTCATTTCATATAAGTCTGATCCATTGATTCGAATCGTTCCATTGGAAGGCTGGAAAAACCGAATGAGCAGTCTGGCAATGGTTGACTTACCACTTCCGCTGGCCCCAACAATTGCTACCTTTTTCCCGATTGGAACAAAAAGTGATAATTCATCCAATACCTTTGGGGAACTTTCTGAATATTGAAAGGAAACTTTATCAAAAACTATGTCATCAATTCGCTTCAGTGATTTTTTCCCTGTATCCTTCCGGGCACTTTCTATTACTGATCTGACACGCTCAATGCTGACTTCAAAGGATGTCCAGCGAACATGAAATTCATAAACTCCCTGTAAAGAGGTTGTCATATTTAAAGAATATTGATATAAAATCAGATATGTACCAAGGGTCATCTGACTATGCAATACCAGGTAGCCGCCGTATATCAAAACTACAAGATTGGTTCCCCACCGCAGTGGAGCTGTCAGAAACAATTGCTCGTTTATAATTCTTACTTCTTCTAGTATTTTTGTATAATACTTTTTAAATAACCTGTGATATATCTTTTCTTCCCATGCCATTCGGTCATATGCAATTACTTCTCTTGTGGAAGATATTCCTTCCTCAATATGAACCAAAAGATTGGTTCTGCTTTCTTTAACTTCTTTGGATTTTGCCTTCACACGCTTTTTGTAGCTTTTCCCTATGATAAAATATAAAATTATCATGACTGTCACTATGAGAAGTACCGATGGGCTTAAATATGCCATAATACCAACTAAAACAATTAATTTCAGTAAATCCTGCAGGGTAAGAGGCATACGGTAAACATTCTCACCAATCGACTCCACATCATTTGTAAAATAGTCTACGTATCTTGTAATTCTCTCATTCTGGAATTGTGAAATCGGCATTCGGTACAATGCCTCCATTAATACTTCTCCAACATTTACCCTCACTGCATACCCTATCTTGTGCAGCACCCATTCTGACCAATAAGGGGTTACCGCTCCTAACAAATATGCTATTGTAATAAATATAAGCAGCTTTGGAAGTAACTCATAATTACCCTGTGTAAAAACAGAGTCAACTAACCATTTTTGTAGTCCAATCTTTGACATTCCGGCTATAATTTCCAAAATCATAATGATACAGCCGCCTGCAAATGCCCACTTACTTTTCTTAATAAATTTCCAGTACCAACGAATATGATTCATCAGCTGACTCCTTCTACGAGCTCATAAAATAATTCTCTTCTTTGTATCAGCTCCTCGTATGTGCCAATTTCGGCAGCTTTTCCATCCTGAACATAAACAATTTTATCATAATCCATAATCGTGGAAATACGATGGGCTATGGCTATGGTTGTTCTGCCCTGGCTCAGTTGGTCAAGTGCTTTCTTTATATAGGCTTCACTTACATTATCTAATGCCGAAGTGGCTTCATCAAGCAAAAGAATGGCAGGATTTTTAATAAACATTCTTGCAATGGCAATTCTTTGTTTTTGACCTCCTGATAACTTAATGCCCCGCTCTCCGACAAGTGTTTCATACTGCTGTTCCGTTTCCATAATAAACTCATGGGCATAGGCTGCCTTTGCTGCCTGAATTACCTCTTCATCAGTGGCATCGGGATTTCCGAACCGTATGTTTTCTTTAATCGAGGTTCCAAACAGATAGGTCTCCTGAAATACATATCCAATGCTGTTTCTAAGCTGAGACAGGGATAAGTTCTTCAGGGGTATTCCATCCAGGGTGATGTCCCCCTCCTGCGGATCATAAAACCGGTCAAGTAACTTTAATACGGTGGATTTTCCATTCCCGCTTGCTCCAACAAAGGCTACACGCTCACCTGATTTAATTTCCAGGCTGAACTCCTTTAATATATCTGTTCGCTCCTGATAATGAAAAGAAACATTTTGTAATGAGATATTTCCAGATACCTGTGGAAGTATGTAAGGTTCCTTAGATTCTGTAATATCCGGTTCTACTTTGATAAAATCATATAATTTCTCTGCCTGTCCCAATAAATGCAGCTGCTCGGTGAAAACGTAGGATAAGCCATTGATTTGACGCATAACCATCATAAAATAAAAGATATACGCACTGAATTCACCTACCGTCATTTCACCATGCTTTACCAGATAAGAACCAAATACAAAAAAACCAATATTTCCAATACTTGTGGTAGCCACACATAAGGCAGGCCGCAAAAGCCGAAAGAAAAGAGAACCAAGGCGGGCGTCTTTATATGCTCGAAATGACTCCGCAAACCGCCCCACTTCCCACTCTCTTGCATGATACGCACGAACCTCCTGTATGGCACTTATACTGTCATAAGTCTTTTTATCCAGTGCCGTCTTCGTATCCGTCTGCTTTTTAAGAAACTCTACTACTTTTTTATCCATATATGGGCCATAGGTAAAAAACAGCAGGTAGCTTCCAAGAATTATCAAGGTAAAGCGATAATCTTTTATTGAAATGACAACTAACGGAAAAACAACGGATAAAATCATATAAACCGTACCTGGAAAAAAGTCTCTGTATATGCTTTGTACTGCAAGAACTTCTGTATTCAGCAAGGATAAGGTCTCGCCTACAGGTTTACGTTCAAAATAAGAAAATCCGAGCCTGCGCAGATGGCGGTATACTGAATACTGTAAATCTCTCGCTGATTTTTCAGGCAATACCCGCTGCAATACATTATTCATGGCAATAAACACCAGCATAATTATAATTGCCATAATTAAATATATGATTTGCCCTGTAAACGCCTTCGCATCCTGCTGCATTACCACCTTGTCAATAAAAACCTGTATAAAATACGGAATCGCCATCTCGCAAAGGATAATTCCCATTCCTGAAAGAATAAACAAAAGTAAAAGTCCTGTATAAGGCCTAAAAAATGATAATACCCATAGATAAACTGACAGTCTCTTTTTATTATGATGATTCATATTTCCTCACCTTTCCTGCAGCAGATTAACTCTAAACAATTTACCACAGACGAGAAAGAAATGCTTAACTGTGTCTGCTTTTTTTGATCTAAATCACGTCATATTTCTTAATAAACTCACTTGAAAATTCAATTGTATCAGCAGTTAATTTTTCACAGACATGGGGTGGATCGTTTTCACGAAAACCATTTGGACGTAAATCAAAGCATTTTAATGATTCATATTTTCCGGTAAATTCGTCAGCATATTGGTAACAAAGCGCAGCTATATCAGTATCAGATTTTCCTTTCTGACTAAAATAAATTCCAATAAACATCAAAGCACCTTCAACCAACCCGCATTGAGCTCTATAACCTCCTGCTCCATGCAAACCAATCGCAGCGTTTAAGGTTTGTTTCTCCAGACTAACATGAAATAATTCACATAAACAGGTTAATGCTGTTCTTGCACAATTAATATCATATTTCCAATACAATTCATGTACCCTTTCTTTTGTTGTTATTTCCAATTTGATCACCTCGTTTTATATACTTATTTTCAGCTTTTATCTTGCTGGTTTTCACTTTATTGAGCTGAATATACAAACACCTGACTTAGGTGCATATTTGATGAAGATCTTATCTTACTTACCATATATATTATAGCATATATAACACATTGTCATGTTATTTATTATTAAAATCACATCAAAAAAAGAAAGCTGTAATTGCCAAATGACAACTACAGTTCTCTTTAATTCTGCTTAAAGAACTTGGAGTAATTCCTATATAAGACGCTATATATTCCTGTTTCACGCATTCTTCGATATCAGAATTCACCCGATACTGTAATATTTAAGTTTTTAATTTTTCCATTATGAATTGTGAAGCAGAAATCCAATGGAATGGGACTGCCTTCGAAATTACCAGAAATGACGGCAGTAACAACCGTTTCACCATCTTTTTCCACACAATTGGTGATTTCAGTCATAACTTTTGCGCCTCTGTTTGCCTCAAGAATATGCCTGCTGACAGCTACAGGTCCATAATATGTCTCACCTTCATCTACCAGCATAGCATCCTCCGCAAAGCATCCGGCAAGCAGATTTTCATCAAAAATATCCGAGGCATGATAATAGGCCGCAATTGGCTGTGTCAATGGAATTGCCCTGCTGTTAGAGGAAAGTACATTGCAAAGCCGTGTAATTTTATCCCCTTCCATTGTAAAATGAAAATCAAGAAACAATGGCTCAGGCAAACCAGCCTTGTTGTATTCACCATCACATTTTGCAGTAACAACAATTTCTTTGGGATCTTGAACAGCATTTATGACTTCCAGTCTTAAATGTACACCGAAATAATCGTGGTCACTCCACTCTTTAATGTCTGGTATCCCATGATATTCTTTTCCTGCGTCGATTACAACGGCATTCTCTTCAAAAATAGAAAGAAAGGCCGCTGGGTCGCCCACGTTCGTAGCCTGGAAATGTGTCTCAACCGCTTTCGGTAATTGAAATTTATTGTTTGCCATAGTCATTCTTCTCCTTTATACTGTGAGGACAATTCCGATTCTTCATGAATGAACCTCCTTTGATTGATTTGTTAGATTTTATCGACACTTTGATTATATAAAACATAACCTGACAACACCGTGTCAGCATATTTCCTCCTCCAATCTTACTCTATTATAGACGAATAACCTGACAACTGCATGTCAGGTTATCCAATAAATTTTATGTAGAAATATCAGCATTTGTATGTATCATAAAAAATGGTGTGCTCAATGGGATATTTTTCATAGTGCATCAATTATGCCAAATTCCACCACATGTTGAATATGCGATCACTGAAAGATGCAAATCTCTTCTTCCTGCTTTAGAAATAATCAATGAATGGGGTAAACTTGAAAAGTGACCAATTTACCTTATTTGAACATGCTCAATTAATAATGTTCCCTTTGTTTTTTGCTAAATTTTCACGCCATTTACTTAATTGCGTAGTTGTTAGTTTATTCCACTCGGTTTCCTCACCAATAATTCTTAAAGGTTCTTTTGAGCGGTAGGAACGTGTTAAGTTACCTGGAAACTTTTTGTCCGTAACATTTGGATCATTTTCAAATTCACCCGTAGGTTCTATAATATAAACGCGTTCTGTACCCTCTCCTTTTGCTAATGCCGCTGCTAGTCCCGCGCCATTGATATTGGCCGTGAAATAAATATGATTCATCTGAAGTTCAGGCTTGTAATTTGAAATGCCGCCCGCTGTCAGTAAATCACCAACTTTTAAATCTGCCTTAGTCCCATGATAAAAAGGCCCTTTATCGGAAGGGACACCTTTGTATAATTCAGATAATTCATAATTCCTTTTTGCATGATCAGAGTCATGCAACGCCTCATAACATTCAGAAATGTTTACATATAACGTTGAGTATGCACTCTTTACATTATCATCATTTATATTTTGCGCACACTGTAAAGATAGTTCCAGCCACTTCAGTTTATCTGTGATATTCTTTTGCTGGCGGGCGAAATGATAAGCTGCGATAAACTTTTCATAGTCATCTGCTGCTTCATTCCATGCTTTCTGAAACATCGTGTTTGCTTCTTCAGCGTTTCCACTATCCTCTAAACTCATCCCCATTACACAGAGTTTAATGACATTGTTATTGGGATCAAACTTTATATTCATTTAATATTTCCTCCATATTTTACCCAATCACCCATTTCACCTAATTTCTCTCCTATTGAAAAATAATTATATGGTGCATAAATAACTGGCTTTAATTCAGTCAAATCGATTTTTTCCATATTCATTGTTTCATATTCTACTAACGATAGCGTTCTCTTTCTTATAATGCAGCCTTCCGTTGTATACATTAATAGATTAGAACTCTGCATAAATAACTTCCTAAAGGTCTTCCTTTCTTTTCATCATTATTTCAAGCATTTCAGTCATTCTCAATGCATCATTTTCAGCCAGTCCAAGTGCTGTAATATATCTGTCTGCAGCGCATACGATATCTTCCTCTTCACCAGGTGTATCAAGAACCTCACGGATGTTCCGGTATCCCTGATCCAGACGATTCAGCATACGCAGAATAGACATCATGGAATAATGTGAATTACGAAGAGTCCGGATAATTTTCAACCGGTTCATTTCTTTTATCCCATATTTTCTATATCCACTGGAACTGCGGGGTACCATAAGCAGACCATTTCTTTCCCAATCACGCAAAACGTCTATAGTAATGCCGAGAATTTCAGCGGCCTCAACTCTTCCGCAGAAAACAACTGTTTCATCTGTTTTCTCATTATTCTCAATAATATCCAGAGTGATGCGGATTGCTTCCTCAGCCCTTTTTCTTTCTTCCCGAAGATGCTCAAGGTATTTCTGTGTGCTTTTGTATGCTCCGCTGGTGTCACCCGCAGCCGCCCTTTTCACTATATCATAGACTTCCTTCCTTAATCTGTCACTGATAATTTCTGCGCGGAAAGCAGTGCGAAGAAGACGAAGCTGCTCAAGATGTGTGTCGTCAAAAATACGATAACCGTTTTTTGCTCTCGGTATCACAGGAAGCAGCTGCATCTCCTCATAAAACCGTATCGTATTGGGATGAACCCCGATGAGCTTTGCTATCTGGGTTGTTCTATAAGCTGGCAATGAACTGCCTCCCTTCTTATCATTTCTGTTATTCATTATACCTTTCTTTGTATAATTGTAAATACTTAAAGCCTGCTGGAGAGTCCATAAAGGATTTTACCGGTATAAGAACAGGGATTTTTCATGATTTCTTCCGGTGTTCCCTGAGCTATCATTTCGCCGCCTTCATTCCCGCCTTCCGGACCGAGATCAATTATCCAGTCTGATTCCATTATCATTTCTGTATTATGTTCTATTACTACTACACTGTTTCCAAGTTTCACCAGACGGTCAAATACATGAACCAGTCTGCATGCATCATGGGGATGGAGTCCTGTTGTTGGCTCGTCGAACAGATACAGTGCTCTTCCTCCGGCGCTGCCTTGAAGCTCCTTAGCCAGCTTCAGTCTCTGCGCTTCTCCGCCGGATAAGGTTGCAGTGGACTGCCCAAGTCCCAGATATCCCAGCCCTACATCCTGAAGAATCTGCAATCTGGCAGCTACATTTTTCTCTTCGGCAAACAGAGCCAGTGCTTCATCAATGCTTAGTTCCAGAATATCTGAGATATTATGTCCCTTGTATCGAATATCCAGAACTGACTTTTGGTATCTCCTGCCTCTGCAAACAGGGCAGATCACCTCCACGTCCGGCAAAAAGTGCATGGAGATTGACAGCCTTCCGGTTCCCTGACATTTCTCACATCTTCCGCCAGCCACATTATAGGAGAAATGCTTTGCTGTAAGTCCGCCTGCTTTTGTCTGGGGCAGAGAGGCAAATAAATCGCGTATGTCAGTAAAAAGATCGGTATAGGTCGCCGCATTGGACCGGTTGGAGCGTCCAATGGATTGCTGGTCTATGGATACAACGGCTGTAAGCTTTTCCAAACCTGATATATCAGGAGTGCTGGTCTTTTTTGTTTGATGGAAATAAGCATCCGCCGCTTCCGCCAGGTATCCGAAGATCAGGCTTGATTTACCGCTTCCTGAGACCCCAGTCACCGTAACAAGACGCCCAAGCGGGATATCAACATTGATGTTCTTTAAATTGTTAACAGCTGCATTTCTAATGCCAATATAGTCTTTGCTGGAAGGAAGCTTATTCCGTTTCGGATGATAAAAGCTGTTTAGAAGATATTTTCCTGTGATAGATTCCTTGCAGCTGATGATTTCCTGAACACTGCCGCAGGCTACAATCCTTCCACCGTCTTTGCCTGCGCCGGGTCCAAAATCAATGATATAATCCGCTGCCTTCATGACTTCTACATCATGCTCAATTACAATAACCGTATTACCCATATCCCGCAGACGCTTTAACACCTCAATGATTCTACCCGTATCCCTGGAATGAAGACCAGAGGTCGGCTCGTCAAGCACATACAGCACTCCAGTCAGACCACTTCCCACAACGGAAGCCAGCTTGATGCGCTGCCACTCCCCTGCAGACAGGGATGATGCGGGCTGATCAAGACTTAAATATCCGGCACCAGCATCAATAATCCGGTGGATTCTGCTTTCCAAATCAACAGCAATCTGTCTTACAATATTCCAGCCCTCCGGTGCTGCAGAATCAGGAAGCATTTTCAGCCATTTTGCGACACAGATCAGTGACATGGAGAGAAGTTCCTTTATATTGATTCCGCCAACCTTAACTTCAAGTGTTTCTGCCCTGAAGCGTATCCCATGACATTCGGGACATTCCCGGCGAATTAAAAACTTCTCAATTTTCTGTCTGGCACTTGCCGAACTATGATCCATATATCTTCGCATAAGACCTGTTACGACACCTTCAAACCTGCCTTCCGGTACGGTCCTCGGTGGTGTAATATCGGGAAAACGCTTCTGAAACTGTTTGCTCAGGACACCATGTAAAAGTAACTCCATCTGAACGTCATTATATCGGTTCACAGGTATATCAATATCCATTTCAAAGCCATAATGCCTGGCCGCCTGAAGCATGGAAGTACCGTATCGGTCGATAAAAACCTGATCCCATCCGGAAACAGCAAATTCCCGGATACTTTTGGATTTGTCAATCAGAAGGCTGATATCCGGCGAATTCACAACTCCAATTCCCCGGCATTCTGGACATGCACCTTGTGGTTTGTTAAATGAAAAATGGCTGGCTGTAAGCTTCACAACCTGCCTGCCGCAGTGGGGACAAGAAAATGTATCCTCATACAGTTCCATATTGCCAGCTTCCTGATCCGTCATTTCTGAATAAACAGCATTTTCTGTATCATTGTAACTCTGAGCAATCACTTTGCCGCAGTGAGGACAGGGTCTTTCGCCCAGCCTGGCAAACAAAACACGAAGATATGCGGAGATTTCAGTAACAGTCCCTACTGTCGAACGCGGATTATTGCTGGTTTGATGCTGGTTTATTGATATAGCCGGCGATAATCCGTCAATGCTCTCAACCTTTGGTCTGCTTCCCATATCCATTGTCATACCCATGGATTCCATATACTGCCGCTGACATTCTCTCTGCAGCGTTTCCAGTGCCAGTGTTGACTTACCGCTGCCGGACAGTCCGGTAAATACGATCAGCTTATTTTTAGGGATTTTAACATCAATGTTTTTTAAATTATTTTCTTTTGCACCTTTAATTTTAATAAACATGTTATCTTTCATCTCCTTATTCTCTTCTAAAAAACAAAACCAGTATACCATCACTAATTCAAAGTGGTGGTATACTGGAGGGTTTAGTAATCGTATTTTTATTTTAAGTCACACATTTATAATATAATTCCGTCAATCAACTATTTATTATAAGTTCTTATGGACAATTTCTTTTAAAACAGGTAAAACATCATTTTCAAACCACGGATTTTGATTTATCCAGCCAAGATTTAGGGGAGAAGGATGCACTATTGGGAAATATTCCGGTAAATATTTTTGGAAATTTCTCACTGTTTCGGTTAAACTTTTCTGACGCTCTTTATCTAAATAGTATTTCTGTGCGTAGCTGCCGATTAGAATTATAGTTTCAATATTGGGCATCTCAGCCAGCAAACGTGGATGCCATTTTTCTGCAAAGCCTTTTCTAGGTGGTGCATCGCCGGTTTTTGCTTTTCCCGGATAATAGAAATCCATAGGCAAGTGAGCGATGCGGTTCGTGTTATAAAATATTTCACGGGATACTCCCAGCCATTCTCTTAACCGGTCACCACTTAAATCATTCCAAAATAATTGTGTTGCTTCTGCTTTACGTCCCGGTGCCTGACCAACTATGGCAATGCGGGCAGCTTCAGAAGCTTTAAATATTGGTGGAATTCCCATTTTTGTATAAGTTTCATTCATTGGGTCATCCATAATTTCCAGTTTAATTTTTTCGAATATTATCATACTTCACTTCCATTTCATTTCAAACCGCCTGGCAGTTAATTTAATTGGAACGCCTCTGTGCCTTCATAATCCTATGATGTGCAAAAGCATAAACAATATAACTGATTAAAAGCGGAAAATAAAAATTAATAATTCTGCTTAAGATCATAGCGGATGGGAGCTGCTCACCCGGATAAAACTGACCAAACACATTTAAATATGCTTTTTCTGCAATTCCGACTGAGCCCGGAAGGGGGACTGCGGCAACTGCAATATTAATAAAGGATTGGCCTGCCATCAGATCAAGGCAATCATTCTTGGTATAACCGAAGCTTAAATAAACCAGATATGTTACAAGGCAGTATGCAATCCATTGAAACACAGAAACCACAAACACCTTTAAAAACAAATCTGGGTTTTTTATAATCAGTCTTGATTTTTCCCGGTAAGATATGATCAGAATATCCAGCTTTTCTTTTATTTCCTTTGGTTTTTTAAAGAGGTGAAGTTTTATGCCAAGTTTTAATACCAAATCAATCAGAAAAGGGATGATTACTCTGGAAAACATCAATGCTGATAAAACAGCCGTCAGAAAAAGCATAACTGAGGCTCCTGCGAATAATAGCCAGATAAACCAGTATGAACACCTTGCTAATATATAATATCGTAACACCGCAAATACTCCGCCCATTAAGATAATAACAATCTGACTTACAAAAACCATTAGAAATATTGTAATAGCTGAGATATCAATATGGATTTTATCCTTATTCATGTAATACATCTGAGCAGGCTGTCCTCCGCATGCTCCCGGTGTTATTGCGCTAAAATAATTTCCGATGTAAGCATAATCAATACAATTTTTATACGAAGCAGCCTGTCTTAATCTATGCATAATCATATAAAAATTCATGGCCTGGCACCCGACATAGAAAAACATTAATGCAATTCCGGTAATAAGGTAGAATAAATGTACGCTCCCAACCACTTTCATTAATTCCCTATTGGAATACTCTTTTAATACAACTGGAACAGTAACTGCCTTCAATGAGGTCATGAATAAGATACTTCTCATCTGACTTTTTTTACTGACTATTTTCTCTCTCATTATGAATGATCCTCATGTCTAAGTTAATATTTTTATTATTACCAGGGCTTAATAATCCTATGTTAATTGCTTTGAACCAATTTCTTAATAAAATACCGAAAAAAAGAGACCGTCGATTCTCAGTTCAACAACTAATAGAAACTCTGAAAATGAGCGGTCTCACAATATATACTTTGTCAATATATGCATTTGCTATGATAACATCAAGCTTCCTTTTTTATTTTACCATATAATGGATATAACGTACATTGTAATTTATTATTTTGATGCGATTTAGATTGAATTCATCAACTCATAGAAATATTTGGATTCATGAGTCTTATTAAGACTATACCAGGCATCTAATGTTTTTGAAGAAAACACACCCAGAGATTTCAAGACGTGTACAGTAAATTCCAACGGAGCTATTCCAGATGCGGTGATTAATTTTCCATCCGTTACTACCGACTCCATTTTGTAATACTTTTCTCCCGTGTATGCGGGACAGATCATTTTAAGGTATTCCAGATCATTGCTTGTATGCCAATGTGAATTCAACAAACCTGCCTGGGCAAGTCCCATTGTAGCACCACAAATCCCTGCAACCAATATACCTTCCTTTAGACACCTCCGGGCAATTTTTAAGATGGGTTGGTGAATTGTTTCTGTCCATGTATTTCCACCAGGTAAAATCAATGCTTCTGTGCTTTCAACGCTGAACGCATCCAGTTTTATGTCAGGCAGTATTTTCAATCCACCCATTGTTGTTACAGGTGTCTTTTCAATTCCAACAGTTACTATTTTTAATGGGTCAAGTCCCTTTTTATAATATCTTCCTGAGTTCAGCTCGGCAGTTAAGTAACCTATTTCCCAGTCTGACATTGTGTCAAACACATAAAGATATACTGTATTATTCATTTTGCAATTTCTCCTTATTTTTTTCATCAGGGAATACCGACCATCGGTAATCAGTGATTATTCTCATTATAAAACAACTTCACTGACATCTGCTGTCAGTGAAGCGTACGCAATAGAAATATTTCGATCTCCTACAATTTTCTCACCTTAATGGCAAAAGCGGTTGGCAGCATCAATGCTTTTCTGCCAAAATCATTATCGGATGCCATCGCTTTTTCCTTGTCAGTTTCTTCAATTAGTTCTTAACGCTGTAACACCCAAAAACTCACTGCCTATTGTATTCCAAAACTCAGTATTAGTTTTATGCGCTTCACTGACATTCATATCAATATTGGCAACCTTACCCAAATCTTTACCACCTACAATGTTCTTTTTTATTTTCTCCGCCTCTTCTATCAGTTTCATTATATTTTCCTCTGCTTTCTTTTTGTAGTCTGCATCGGTCAGTTTCTCTCCTGAA
Organism: Bacillota bacterium; assembly: GCA_023460575.1. Taxonomy (GTDB): domain Bacteria; phylum Bacillota; class Clostridia; order Lachnospirales; family Lachnospiraceae; genus Lacrimispora. The sequence continues at coordinate 19,350 of JAEWPQ010000267.1, read as the reverse complement.
AATAACTCGTTAAGATTGATTTTTAGAATTTCACAAATCGGCATCATAAGGGACAATTCAGGCATTCCGTTGCCGCATTCCCATTTACTAACAGTTTTATTGCTAATTCCGAGAGTGTCAGCAAATTCACACTGGGTTAAATTTTGCTGTTTCCTCAATTTTGCAATAAATCTTCCGATTTTGACTTGATCCAAACCGACACCGCCTTTCTTTGAGGATATTATATTTCAATTACTTATAGAATCACACCCACGAATCGTAGAGTTGATAAAATTCCATTAACTCCGATGCAATAGCAACAAGTCTTTCTTTCAAACTCTTTGGTTCGATTACTTGAACGGATTTACCATAGGACAGGAGAAAATAAGGGACATAAAGATTCATTGATTTTTCTTCAAATAAAAATATGGCTTGATTCGATGTCCGCTCTTTCAGATGATGCCCTAAAAACCAATGCATGCATAGTTCATTCAATGCCTCTGACCTGCCTTCGATAATTAACGAAATCAACCCCTCCTTACCCACTAAATCAGGTAACAGGTTTTTCATAAAAAATTCACGGGTTGAAAAGGCTTCGGGACGCTTAAATATTATTTGAGTACACTTGATTCGTAAAATCCGGTCTGCCCGAAAGCTTCGTATTTCATTTCTTAGGTGGCAAAATGCAACAGTATACCATTTATTATTCCAGTAAAGCATTCCATAGGGATCTATCATCCTTTTCTTCGACTGATCTCCATGGCCTGTGCAATAATCAATTTCAACAGAGCATTCCTTCTCTACAGCCTGCTCCAATTCTGACAATATCGGCTGAATGGAATTGTTTACCATTCGGTTTATAACTTCAAATCCAGCTAAATGATGGTTAAGTATACTTTCCTGTTCCTGATTCGAATACAGTTTCAACTTTGATGTCGCATTGCCTAATGCCTCACTCAAAGGATATCCAGCTTCTTTTGCAAAAACAGCAGCATGAAGGAGTGCCTTTTTTTCTTCCATATTAAATAGCAGAGGTGCTCTGATAAAATTATTCAACAGGCTATACCCGCCGTTATGACCTGGGTCTGATATGACAGGCACTCCACTGGCACTTAGTGCATCAATATGCCGATAAACTGTCCTTATATTTATTTCTAATTTCTCGGATATTTGTTTTGCAGTCATTTTTTCGCCTGAATTCAGCAGCCATAGAATTGCCAGCATATTATCGTTTTTAGCCATAAAGTGCACCTCTTTCTTCTTTCAAATCCTTTGCCAATTATAGCATGGAAACTCCTGTTTATGTACGTTTTTTAATGTTGAAAGAACCTAAGCCGATCGCTTTAGTTGGACACACCTGTGCGCACTCTCCACATCGTCTTCCAAATACCGTTTTTTTCTTCTCTGTTTCCTTAGTTTACAATTCATATAAAAAACCATTTCTATAAGATGAAAGATATTTAACAATCTTTCATATCAGTTCAAATGAATATTGGTAAAAAAGTTAGGGATAAACTTTTAAACCATTATCCCATTCATTTGATATAACTCATAAAAAAAGTTACTTTTCAATAAAAAAATGAGGTAAAGTTATGTTTAAAAAATTTAAGTACATTCTTTTTATTTTTACTGTTATTTTAATGCTTTCCCTCCCACAGGGAAAGGCATGCGCAGCACCGGCAAGGCAAATGGAGTATTTAGACCGGGGTGTAACAGCCGTTAAAGTAAATAATGGTGTCTTTATCAGCTGGAGGGTTTTAGGAACCGAACAATCAAATGTTTCTTATAACTTATATCGTGGATCAACGAAACTGGCAGCCATTACCGGAGCCAGCAATTACTTAGATACAACAGGAACCACCGGTTCCACTTATGAAGTAAGCGCTGTTGTAAATGGTAACGAACAAAACAAATCATCTGCCGTTGGTGTATGGGATAAAAATTATCTGCAAATTCCTCTGCAGATCCCATCAGGAGGTATGACACCGGATGGAGTTTCCTATACCTACAGTGCAAATGACTGCAGTGTGGGGGATTTAGATGGGGACGGACAGTATGAGATTATATTGAAGTGGGATCCCTCTAATTCAAAAGACAATTCTCAAAAAGAATATACCGGCAACGTATACTTGGATGCCTATAAAATGAACGGAACCCGCCTTTGGCGAATCGATTTAGGTAAAAATATACGGGCAGGTGCACACTATACACAGTTTATGGTTTATGATTTAGACGGCGACGGAAAAGCAGAGATCGCCTGTAAGACGGCAGATGGAAGCAGAGACGGCCTTGGCAGCTTCATTGGAAATCCCAATGCTGATTACAGAAATTCATCAGGGTATATATTATCAGGACCTGAATATTTAACTGTATTTCAAGGGCTTACCGGAAAGGCACTCTATACGACCAATTATGAACCGGCCAGAGGAAACGTATCCGATTGGGGAGATTCCTACGGAAACCGGGTAGATCGTTTTCTTGCAGCCATTGCTTACCTGGACGGTAAGCATCCTAGTCTGGTCATGTGCCGCGGATATTACACAAGAGCAGTTCTTACCGCCTATGACTGGAACGGTTCCAAGCTCATAAAACGCTGGACTTTTGACAGTAACAGCCAGGGCAACTCGGGTTATGCCGGACAGGGAAACCACAATCTCAGTGTTGCTGATGTAGATGGGGATGGAATGGATGAAATTGTCTATGGAGCCTGCACAATTGACCACAACGGAAAAGGATTATATACAACTGGCTTGCAGCACGGTGACGCCATGCATTTAGGAGACTTAAATCCAAATCGTCCCGGTTTAGAAATCTGGAGTTCTTTTGAGTCCACCAAGACAAACGGCGGAGTGGGGGCGGCTATGCGTGATGCCAAAACAGGTAGTATACTGTTTAAATATGACGCCTCACGGGATGTGTGCAGGGCCTGCTCTGCCGATCTGACAGCCAGCTATGCAGGAGAGGAAGTATGGGCTTCCGGGTCCCCCTTATACAGCAGTACCGGAGAAATCATAGGCACTGCACCCTCTCAAGTGAATTTTGCCATCTGGTGGGATGGTGATGAACTCAGAGAATTATTAGACGGAACAACCATTACTAAGTATGGCGGCACAACCTTACTCCGTGCCGACGGCTGTGCCTCTAACAACGGGACCAAAGCAACCCCATGTTTACAGGCCGACCTCTTTGGTGACTGGAGAGAAGAGGTTGTATTCAGAACATCAGACAGTCGTTACCTGCATATATATACAACGACTGATTACACAACACGGCGTATTCATACCCTCATGCATGATCCTGTATACCGTATGGGGATTGCCTGGCAAAATGTGGCCTACAACCAGCCTCCCCACACCAGCTTTTTTATTGGGTATGGAATGTCTGAGCCAACAATCCCGGCAATTAAATTAACTCCAGCATCTGCTCATTAAAGATATTATTACGTTTAGGGGACTGTCGCACTAGATGATTAAAAGTGCGACAGCCCCTTAATTCTAACTTAATGGCAATTCACCCATGCAGCAATTTCTTTCATAAAGGGTTCCGGTGTAATAAAGTAGCTGTTATGGATATCATCTATTTCAACCAGCTTTTTCTCACAAATCAGAGTGTTATAATACCGGTCAAAATAGTTGGTAGAAAAATATCGGTCATGCAACGTTTTGAATACCAATGTTGGGCAGGAAACAGGTACTTTTAATAAGCTTTCTTTCCCAATCATGCACTCTAATATTCTGAGAAAGCTATTTATTTTCAAGGCAAAGAAATTGGGATCTCGTACAAGAATGGTTTCGTAAAATTCATTATCCAGTTCCGCATGATAGCCCTTCGCCGCAGGTGGTGTAAAAGCCATCGACAGAGTTGGCTTTATCTTTACCAGCAAGTGCAAGATCCCCATCGCAGGCTTGGCAAAAGCCTTTGGTAACCCCAATGGCGTTGTGTCCCCATAAATCCCACAGGCAAATTGCGCAAAGCTTTTAAACTTACAGCCTGTTCCCAAATAGTACTGTGCCATAATACCGCCAGCTCCCGTATAACCCAGCAGATGAATATCGTCAGAAAAATGGTCACATACATATTCATATACAGCATCCAAATTCGCCACCATATTTAGCAATGTAAAGTCTTGCGTCTCTCCGCTGCATTCACCCTCTCCCGGCACATAATCTACAGCAAACACATTAAAACCATAAATACGCCCAAGCTGTTCATAACATTCATAACAATTTTTTACTGCAGTAACGGGTGTATGCAAGACGATGATATTTTTACTGTTTGCTCCGGCACGGTAGTGAAAAATATGTACTTTTTCCGAATAGCCGGAGACATAAATATCGCTCCACCCAATTTCTCTAATAGCTTCTTCATTCAATGGTTGAATTTTCACTTTATTATCTCCTTTAGCAAATACCTGTATTACTGACAGTTCTCCCATTTATCATAAGCGAAATCCAGTTCTTTTTCCATTGTTTCTTTTTTTAAGAATAGTTCCTGTAAATATGCGGAATTGGAATTATTATTGTTTATCTCTTGTTCCAGTGCTTTTAATGCAGCTTCTATGGTTTCAATCTCATTCTCAACAATATCTGACTTTTTCGAATTCAACTTCCTGGATTTGTCATCCGTTCTGCTGTAGTGAATCACCTCTGCCTCAATGGAAGACTTCTTTTCATATGGCTTTTGGGTCTGTTCCTTAAATTTTTCCGCTTTTAGCATTTCTTCCTGATAATACGTATAATCTCCCGGATAAGTAATAAGACTATTATTTTCAAATGACATGATTTTACCTGCAACTTTATTTATAAAATACCTGTCATGGGATACAAATAACAGGGTTCCTTCAAATGCAGATAAAGTCTCCTCCAGCACTTCCCTGGAATCAATATCCAAGTGATTGGTTGGCTCATCCAAAATCATAAAATTCACTTTTTCAAAGGTTAAAGAACATAACCTTAACCGGCTCTTCTCCCCACCGGATAAGAATCTTATTTTCTTATGGACATCGTCTTTAAAGAATAATACTCTTGCCAGCTGGCTTCTGGCAGCTTCATAAGTAATGTTGTGATGACCGGAAAAGTACTCAAGTATGGTCTGATCTTCATCTTCAAAAACAACCTGTTGGGGCAGATAGCCGATTTTAACCTGAGCACCAATTTTTACCGTACCGTAATCTGGTTTTAATTCTCCTAATATCAGCTTTAGCAGGGTGGATTTTCCGCAGCCGTTTTTCCCGATTATGCAGGCACTATCCTGATAATAAACTTTCATATCAATATCTTTCAGTAATACCAAATCACCAAAACTTTTACATAAGTGTTCGATTTCTAATACCATTTTTCCGGAACGGTTTGCACTCTCCTGATTAAGGCGTACCTTCCTGCCTTCAAGAACCGGTTTATCCAATACTTCAATCTTCTCCAGACGTTTTTCCAATTCCTTTGCCCGTTTAAACATCGCTTCACTGTCTCTCATATTTCCCCAGATACGGTAACGCTCAATCTGTTTTTCCATTTGTTCGATCTTTTTCTGCTGGTTGATATAATTTTTGTAGTCAATTAAGAACCGTCTCTCTTTTTCCAGTACGTAATAACTATAATTCCCCAGATAAATATTGGCCCGGCTAAACTCTAACTCCACGATTTTCATAGCAACATGATCCAGAAAATATCTGTCATGGGATATAATCAGGACAGAACCTTTATAATCTTTTAAAAAGCCCTCCAGCCATTGTGTGGTTTCTAAGTCCAGATGGTTGGTAGGTTCGTCAAGAAGCAGAATATCTGGCTCTTCAAGAAGTATCTTCGCCAAAATCACTCTGGTTTTTTCTCCGCCGCTTAAACTGTGAAATGGCAGTTGCTTTAAAATATCATTAATTTTAAGTCCTTCTGTAATCTTGTTAATCTTCGTTTCCAGCTCATATCCTCCGGCTATCTCATACTCCTCAGTGAGCCGCCCGTAACTTAACAGTGCTTTTTCAAGTTTCTCACCCGAAGAAGTCTGAAACATCCCTTCAAGCTCTGATAACCGTCTCTTCAAATCAAAGACTTTTTGAAAAGCCATGCGGATTACATCAATCGCTTTGGTATCCTCACTGTAAACAGGTATCTGATTTAAATACCCTACCTTAATGCCTTTACGAAGATTTACCTCTCCTGCCTGATAATCTTCTGAAACCTCCTTCCCATACGAATCAACTCCAGCGTGCACCTGCCCGGCATTTTCAAGCCTCCCTTGTAAATTTAAGTTACTTTCTTTAAACCTGCCCATAATAATCTTCATAATTGTGGTCTTCCCACACCCATTCTTACCAATTAACCCAATCCTCTCCCCAGTTTTTACCTCAAAGCATATCGTTTCAAATATCTTGTTCGCTCCATAAAATTTGGTTAAATTATTAATACTTAGTTCTATCATAACTATACCTGACCTTTCTTATAATGAAACTTTGATTTTACCTTTACTTAAAAATGAACACAAAAAACCCAAAGCCAATAAGCTTTGGGTTGCTGATTTTTAATAATCATCGTAACAACAAATGATATTAATCTGAATACTCCAAAAACCTTATATGGTTAACTTTGAATCTATTAAATTTGGACGCACTTCTAGCCTTAACTTGAAATATTGCGATCATAATAGATTCCAATTTTACCCATTTAAGTATCGAGTTCATATTTGCTATTACCTTTCCTTGTTTAAAAACACTATATTCCCTTTATAATAAGCTAGAAAACATATCCCGTCAAGGTGTTTTGGGGGGATTTTTCAGTTCAACCCATAAATTAATGGGGGGCTTCATGTAATAGTTCTAATTCTGAAATTAGGATTTAGCGTAACATTATACATTGTAATTTTAATATTGACAGTTAGTAAGAATCTCTATATTCTGTAAATAATACAGATAAAAGGAGATAGTGATTTATGTGTACCAGCTTTATTAAAAAGACCCAGGACAATTGGTTGATCGGCATGAACTTTGATAATAATGGAATGAAATATACCGTAAATACCAAAAAGAAAGATTGGTTTATTGTATATGTTAATACAGGAAAAATTATGGCACCAAGCTTTGGTATCCATAGATCAGGCGTATTCTTTAATAATCTCTGTGTTAGTTCCAATGGAAAAGGTTGTTACAGAAGGTCTTCGAATGTAACACATACATCAAAATTTATATCTGGAATTATTGACGGAAAAATTGATGTGGAATATTTGGAAGAATATTTATCACAGACAGAAATCGTAAATGTTCCAGATTTGAGTACCCATAACATGATCTGTACGGAACATGGAAATGCGTGGATTATAGAGCCTGGAAGAGGAAATAGATACAGAGAGTTAAGAGATGGCGAATTTCAAATAATGACAAATGTTCCTATATTTGATGCTCATGAAGAGGATAATATTTCCTGCAGTCGATATGGGAAAGGAAAGGAAGTATTAAATCAAAGTGTTACATTTGATGTAAGTAAAGCCTTTGAACTATTAAGAGACGTGAAGCAAAACCAAGACTGGATTACAGACTTTTCTCTTGTTTTTGATAAAAAAGTAAATAAGGTATATTATGTTCAAAACCAAGACTTTACTTGCATAAAGGAATATGTATTTCCATAAAAGGAGGAAATTGCAACAAACAATCAGGGGATTACTACAGAGCTGTATCCGAAAGAGGGACGTGGCAGGGCGCTGGGCATTCTGGCCACGTCGGTTGCGCTTGGGAACACAATCGGGCCGTCCGCCGGGGAATTTATCGGCGAATAATTCTCTGATTATGTCCACCTGCTCTAAGGATGGTATAAGAACTATACTACTGATATTCGATTACAGTTGACAGCCCGCCCATTGTCTTTCTATTTATGCTTCAAAAGAGGGAGTGCTTTTCCCATTTTCTTCCATTCTCTAAATTCTGCAGCACACGTAAATAATACATCTGTAGAAGAGTTTAATGCAGTTTCACATGAATCTTGAACAACACCAATAATAAATCCAATTCCAACGACCTGCATTGCGATATCATTAGAAATACCAAACAAACTACATGCCAAAGGAATCAGCATTAATGAGCCTCCTGCAACACCAGAAGTACCTGCTGCCGATACACTTGCTACTAAACTTAATACAATCATAGTCGGTATGTCTACTGAGATGCCAAGGGTATTTACTGCTGCCAGAGTCATGGTTGTAATCGTAATAGCTGCTCCTGCCATATTAACAGTAGCTCCAAGCGGAATACTTACAGAATAAGTATCCTCATCTAAATCAAGAGATTTACATAGCTCCATATTTACAGGAATATTTGCTGCTGAACTTCTGGTAAAGAATGCTGTAATCGCACTTTCTTTAAGACATTTGAATACCAGCGGATATGGATTTTGTTTCATATAGAAGAACACAATGAGTGGATTTAAAATAAGTGCAACTCCAAACATACAACTAACAAGTACAATAAGTACTTTTCCATATGTTGCAAAACCTTCAATACCTGTTTCAGCAATTGTTTTAAATACCAGACCAAGAACACCAAATGGAGCACAGCTGATAACCCACTTTACGACCCGCGATACTGCATCTGAAATTTCCAGTAATCCTTTTTTCGTTCCTTCAGAAGTAAACTTAAATGCAATACCTAGAATGATTGCCCATGATAATATACCGATATAATTTGCATTATATAATGCTGCAATTGGATTACTAACTGTATTCAGCAAAAGTGTTTTTAAAACTTCACCGATATTCGTTGTAACTTCTGCTCCTGTTACTGCCAAATCTGAATTCAATGCTAAGGTAACAGGATAAATATTGTTTACTGCTACAGCTACTAAAGCAGATGCTACAGTTCCTAATGCATACAGAAAAAGAACGTTCTTCATATTACGTGCAGTTCCAGATTTTGCTGATGCAAGTGAAGACATTACTAGAAAAAAAACCAAAATAGGTGCAATTGCTTTTAAGGCGCCTACAAACATATCACCTAAAATGCCAATTACTGTAAACTGTGGTACTAGAAGCCCTAATACAAGACCAACTACCATACCAAGTAATATTCTTTGAATTAAGCCCAATTTCTTTAATGCCTTCATTTAATTTCCTCCATATATTACCTACTATTCATATTGTTATATTAACTTTTATAATTATACCCATTAATATTAGCAAAATTTTATCTTTTAAACATGTTTTATTTATTCACCTAAAATGCAGCCCGCTCTCAATAAATTTGGGCTGCATGTAGCTTCATTTTATTATTCGAATTTATTCCGACTTAAAATGCTTCAATTCTTTCTGTTACCATTTTTACACTGCGATAATCGTGGAAAAAGCTTCAAAGCACTTGCATAATTAATACATTGATGTTGTTTTTCAGTGAGCAAATCTGTTTTGTCCAAAACCTCTTCCAATTTTATGCATGCTTGAATGAACGTATATGGGTAATCACTGCCATATAAGAAATGATCTGCATCAGCAAGCTGCATCATGGCAGGCAACTGCCTTGGCAGGCATACACCGGCAACATCATAGTAAAGTTTCCTCAAATCGGAGTAAACATCTACGCTATTAATTTTAATATTACTATTAAATGTTGAAAGCATCATCTTAATGGCAGCTGCAAGCCTGTCCCCTAGTATCGGCAAAAATGCCCCAGCATGAGGTATGACAAATTTAATATCTGAGAAGCGTGTAATTGTACCCTCTAGTATCATATTAGTGACAGTTCGTGTCGTATCAAAGAAAAATTCCATCATGGGAATCGGCAGTCCTTCGGTGACATTAGCTGGGACACTTCCAGGTTTATTGGGATGGATGAAAACAACAGACTTATATTTGTTTAATTCTTCGAATATTGGATCCAAACATTTATTGCCAAGATATACTCCCTGCGTGTTGGTTGGAAGTGTGAATCCATCAACATGCAGAATATCCATTGCATATCGGATTTCTTCAATGCTGCTTTCTACATCGGGCAGAGGCAAGGATGCAAGCAAGCCGAAGCGGCCTGGGTACTTTCTTACAAGTTCTGTTCCGTATTCATTCACATTACGGGCCAAGGCTTTTGTTGCATTTCTATCTCCGAAATTAAAATGTGGAGATGATAAAGAAAGCATAGAAGTAGTAATGTTCAGACTTTCCATATCCTCCAGATGTTCTTCAGGATTCCATGTTGGGGTTGGAAACCCATCGGGATTTTTTTCACCACATTCCAACAATGCCTTTCTGTATGCTTCTGGTAAGTAATGTGTATGAATATCTATTTTATTCTTTTTACTAAAGTTCATTATTATAAAACCCTCCTTTTACGTGAGTTTCACTTTCTTTGGTATTGCGTCGGCTCCAATGTTCACTTTATAATTGAGATCTTTTGACGTTTCACGGAATTCATTTTTAACTTTTTCCATTAAACTATTGTCGGTCATCAATTCATAACATGCACCAGCCAGTGTTTTCGAAGCAAACAACATACCGTTCAAACCAATACCAGAACCTGTACATGCAGTAGCCTGCCATGTGTGTGTAAATACCCCTATAGGCCATGTGGTACAGTAAAAAGCTCCGAACGGGAATAACCAGCTTGGATCTGCATCTCCAGAAACAGGAAGTACATCATTGTTGGTATTGGGTACTATCTTGTCCAGCAGAACTTCATCATAATATTGGGGTGGGATTTGGAACACTTGTGCACCCCTGAGCTTCTGCTCGGGCGTGAATTGTTCTGTAATTTTTTTAGCAAAGGCGTAATCCTCCTGTGTAAAGGCTGGTCCTCCAAGTTCAATCATGTTCTTTACAAATAAATCGGCAAGTGTTTGATTTACGATCACTTCATTTCCTCCGCCAAGGACCTCGACCTTTTCCAGTGAAGTCCCAGTCATCATTGCCGCACCTTTTGCAACATCTATTAGGCGGGGAAAAGCCTCATCTAGTTGTGAACGTTTAGGGGCCCGCATCATATACCATGACTGACATCTGTCTGGTACAGTGTTTGGAGCAATCCCATTACCTAAGACTGAGTAATGAAACATTACCTCCCTCGGAAGATGTTCACGCAGATAATTTGCTCCAACATTCATCAATTCTACCGCATCCAACGCACTGCGTCCAATATGCGCCTGTGGTGCATGGGCGGTGAGTCCTTTGAAGCTGAATACCACGGAAGTGGCTGCAAGACATGAAACCCGCCAGGGCGTGTTGTTGGAAGATGGGTGCCAGTAAAGCAGTGCATCACAATTGTCGAAATACCCATCCCGAAGCATAAACAGCTTTCCTATTAACTCTTCCTCTGCCGGGCATCCATAATAACGAATTGTACCCTTGAGTTCTCCCTGTTCTATAGCCTCTTTGATGGATATTGCAGCACCGACACCAGCTGTGCCCAGCAGGTTGTGACCACAGCCATGGCCGTGACCGCCCTGCACCCTTACCTTTCTCTCCGGCACGGAATCCTGCGACAGGCTTTCGAGAGCATCATATTCTCCTAAAATACCAATAACTGGTTTTCCCTCACCGTATTCGGCGATAAGTGCTGTCGGCATGTTTTTAAGACCAAGTGTTACCTTTAGTCCGGCCTCTTCCAATACTTTGGCTTGCAGTTTTGAAGCAAATTCTTCCTCTAATGAAACTTCAGGATTTTCCCAGATATCCCGAGCTATTTTTTTCAGCATATCGCTGTTTTCGTCAATGCTGTTCCAAATTTTTTCCTTTATCATAGTGATTCTCCTCATATATAATTGTAAAATACTATTCGCTTACTGTTTGAGAATTGAATAGACTTTTATAATAACTATTTTCTTTTAATAAATCTTCATGCCTGCCGCGTTCCACAATTTCTCCTTTTCTAAAAACTAATATTTGATCTGCCGAACGTATGGTTTTTAAATGATGAGCAATAACAAGAACCGTCCTGTTCTTGGCAAGCTCCGAGATAGCTTCCTGAATTAACGCTTCATTGACAGGATCTACATTACTTGTAACTTCGTCCAGTACTAAGATAGGAGCATTTTTTAAAAAAGCTCTTGCAATGGAAATTCTTTGTCTTTGCCCACCCGAGAGAGTAGCGCCATTTTCTCCAATCGTAGTTTTATATCCTTTCGGCAGGCTCATAATAAAATCATGTATCTTTGCCTTTTTTGCTGCTTCAATGATTTCCTCATCAGTCGCCTTAGCCTTTCCTATTCGGATATTAGCTTCAACCGTATCTGCAAAAAGCTGAACATTTTGCATGACAATACTGATAGAACCAAGTAGATCATCATAGCCCATATTCCGAATATCTACTCCACCGATTTTAATGCTGCCATCCTTTACATCCCAAAAGCGGAGAAGAAGATTCGTAACGGTAGTCTTTCCAGATCCAGACTCCCCAACAAAGGCAGTTAGTGTATTGGAAGGTATTTTAAAACTGACATTTTTCATTTCAAATTCATCTTCTTCATAGGAAAAGCCAACATTGCAAAATTCAACGCCCGAGCCTTTCGGCTGCTGGGGCTGTGTTGGCTCTTTTACGATTGGAGCGTCAAGTATTTTACTTATTCTGCGGTAACTATCTGTAACAGCTAAATAATTCATCCAATGTGTTTCCATTTCTGTGAAGGGTTTATAAAACTCCTTGCTGATCACGATATAAATTAAATAATCCATTAGCTGCAGTCTGCCATTAAGTAAAAGAACAGCTCCAGCAACTGCCATTATCCCATAGGCTAAATCTATAAAAAATCCATATCTGGAAAGTAATTTTGCTTTATACCTGGAGGTTTCTTTACTGCTTTCTCCAAAATTTTTTGTTGCCTTTTCAACTTCTTGATCAAATTTTTCACTTTCTGAAAATGCTTTCAGTAACGGAATTCCTTTTACGTATTCTACAAACAAACTTACCATATCCTCTAAACGGTTTCCGTTTAAAGCTTCAAGCCTGTCCCCATTTTTAAGTCCAAAAATCAATATTAACAGTGCAATTGGAAGAACAGCAATCATAAATAACCCCATTTCCCAATTTACAAGGAGTAAAGAAATTAAGAGAATTGCAGAAACAATAAAGTCGCTGATCATTCGAGGCCACATATGTCCAACAACCATTACCATGTTGTCTACATCTTTATGTATTACCGTGCTAATTTCTCCAAGCCTTTCATTGGTATAAAATCCAAGGGAAAAGGACTTTAACCGATAGACAATCTTTTTTCTGATCTCATAATTAATATCAAAGCCAGCAAAGTGCTTCTGACAGTCCCCAAATATGCTGGATATCCCCTTTATCAGCAAAAGAATAACCAGGTACCACCAATTTTCTGAAAAGAACGTTGTATCCCCTGACATAATCATACTTAACATCTTTAATACGATAAGCATCATGACTACTCCGGATAGGGCATAGATAACAAACCAGATAATGCTGACAGCCATAGATTTTTTCCCTTTTTTAGTTAAGGTATTAAGAATTTCCTTTATCATTTATCAGCCCTCCTTTATATTCCAGCAATCTACTTTGTTTTGATCATAGATCATCTTTTGATATAATTCACAGCGATTCATCAAATCATTATGTTTTCCTTTATCCACAATTTTGCCCGAATCCATCACAACGATTTGATCTATATCCCTGATGATATTTAAGTGATGAGCAATCATGATGACAGTCTTATCTCTGCTTAAATCCTCTATGGCGGCCTGTATGTATTTTTCATTTTCCGCATCTACTGCCGCAGTTGCTTCGTCAAGAATGATAATCGGTGCATCCTTTAAAATCATTCTGGCAATAGCGATTCTTTGCTTTTCACCACCGGAAAATTTAACACCAGCTTCTCCGGCTTTAGACTGATAGCCCTGTGGTAATGAGCATATAAAATCATGAATGCGGGCTTTTTTAGCCGCAGAAATAATTTCATCCAATGTGGCGTCCGGTTTCCCGATTCGGATATTTTCTTCCATGCTTATATTGAAGAGAAAGGTGTCCTGCTGGACAATGGATGTCAGAGAGTTCAGTTGTTTTTCAGACATGCTTTTGGTATCGACGCCGTTTATCGTAATGCTGCCTTTCTGCGGTTCCCAAAATCCCATCATAAGATTAGCCAATGTACTTTTTCCACAGCCAGAGGCTCCAACAAGAGCATTCTGGGTGTGTTTTTCTAAAACAATATTTATATTTTCAAGAGAACTGTCTTTACCGGGATACGAGAAATCCACATTGTTGATAATAATGCTGCCTTCCCGAACATTTTCATTTGTCTCTTTTCTTTCCGGCACCGGAACATTTAGTACCGATCCGACTTCGTTCATCGCATGATTAAATATGATGTTATAATGCTGCAAGGTTGCTGCTTTGGCAATCGAGGAAGCAAAAGTTCTCCCCAGTATCATCGAAATAATAAATACTGGTATTGTAATTTCCGCCTTTGAAAGAAAATAGGTTCCCAAAATCATGACAAGAACTACTCCGCCTTCCATAAAGACATCAATAAAACCCATGGATACTGCGACTCCTGACGAAGCCTTTCTGGCCCAATGGACATAATTTTTTGAAAGCTGAATTGTTTTTTCCGTTTTGTTCTCTTCTTTGCTAAATGCCTTGATTACCGCAATATTCTGAATATATTCCATTAAACTTTCCTGCATACTTTTTGTGCTGTTTACAAATATTTTTTGATTCTTGTCCCAGACTGAAGCAGAAATTTTCTTTGTCAGCCACATCAGCGGCAAAGTCGAAATCATCAGCAGTGCCAGGCGCCAGTCAAGAAATAGCATGATAATAAAAATAATGATTGGAAGCAAGGCAGCCGATACAATTTCCGGCAAGCCATGGGCAAGATAAAATTCCACCTGTTCCACGTCATTCTCTACAATATTGGTCAGGTCTCCAATTTTCCTTTCCTGAAAAAATCCTAAAGGTAGTTTTTTTAGGTGCCGAATCAATTGCAGCCTTAAATCTGTTAAGGTACTGTATGCAGCATTATGTGCTTCCCAAGTTGAAATATAAGAACAAGCGGCTTTTAAGAGGAAGGATACCAGCATGAATCCTCCATCCCACGCAACAATCTTTAAAGTAAGTTTCCCTATAAAAAAGGACGCAACCATATGTATGGTTAAAAGTTGCGGAACCAAATCAAATATAACCTTGAAAGCAATTAATATATTAGAAACTCGATTTTTACTTTTCACATTTCGAATAAGTTCTTCTTGATTCAATTTGCAGTCCTCCTAATTAAATATTTTAAATCAAATCAGTTAATACAAAGGCATTTATCGCTCTGTCATCCTTTTGTGCTGTAACAATGATGGAATCGACTCCAAAATACTCCCGTATATTTTCTTTTGTAAGTATTTGATCCGTTTTCCCTACAAGAAATTTGTTTCCTTTTAAAAGTAAGGTCTTATCAGCAATATTAAGCGCATGATTTGGATAGTGTGTATTCATTACACAGGCAATTCCTTTTTCTTTTGCCAGTCTTTTAATTATTTTCAGAATTGTGATCTGATTTCCAAAATCGAGATGAGATTCTGGCTCATCCAATATCAGCAATTGAGGTTCTCCGACTAACGCACGCGCAAGCAACACCATTTGAAGCTGTCCGCCGCTTAACTGATTGCATGATTTATCACTAATCGCTGAAATGCCTACCTCTTCCAAGGCTCTGTCAGCAAACTCATAATCCTTTTCCCCAGGTGATGCAAATGCAGGCAGATACTTTGCTCTGCCAAACACTACCATATCCCTGACTGAATACGGAAACGAAAATCGGTGTGCCTGTGGTACATATCCAATCTGCTTTCTTGCGTTACCAGTATCCTTTCCATCAATGAGTGAATGGCCTGATTTCCACTTATAAATACCCATCAGGCATTTTAAGAACGTAGTTTTTCCTATGCCGTTTGGTCCCATAACAGCAATTACTTCGCCTTTTTCCAACGATAACGTAATATCCTGCAAAATAGGTGTATCTGCTGTATAATAAAAACTTCCTTTTTCTACACGAAGTAACATTATGATTCTCCTTTCATTCGGTTATAAATGAGTGCAAAGAATGGTGCCCCGATTAATGCTGTTAGTATTCCAATTGGTATCTCAGCTGCAGTAAGATTGCGGGCAACACTATCTACAATGACCATAAAAATCCCACCAAGCAGCATAGATGCAGGAAGTAAACCCTTGTGGTTCACCCCCATAATCCTTCTGGATATATGCGGAATAACCAAGCCTACCCAGCCAACAATGCCGGAAACCATTACACAGGCAGCTGTAATAATTGTACTGAACAGAATAACCGCTATACGTGCCGCTTGTGGATTTACTCCAAGGGAATATGCCTCTTCTTCTCCTAATGACAAAATATTAAGCTGCCACCGTAAAAGTAGCAGCCCTGCAATACCGATAACAATTGGCAAAATAATTATTTTTAAGTCATTGAATTCCGTATTTGCAAAGCTCCCCATTAACCAGAATGTAATTGCCGGAAGTTGATCGTTTACATCAGCAACATATTTAATCAGTGATGTCAGAGCAGAAAATACTGAGGTCACAATAATCCCTGATAAAATATAGGACATGGTTTGAGCCTGCCCCTTAGATCGAACCATAAAAAGTGTCAGGAACATACTGATAAGTCCGAATGCTAACGACAATACTGATGTCATCACACCCATGCCGGATGTAAGGAGTATTCCAAGTGCCGCACCAAAGCCTGATCCGGAACAAACACCTAGAATATCAGGGCTGACAAGAGGGTTCTGAAATAGTCCCTGGAGAGAAGCTCCTGCTATGGACAAGCCTGCTCCAACAAGTAACGCAATAAGAATACGCGGCAGCCGGACTTGAAACAGAACATGCTCCGCAACTTCAAAGCCCGGATACGAAGCTCCAGATAGCTTTGCTTCTATAAGCTTTAAGACATCCCCATATTCCATATGGTAACGCCCTCCAAAGAGTGACGCTACCATTACAAGAATAAGAAGCCCTGCGAGCAAAATAAACTTTAATTTAATATTATTTTTAGTTTTTAATTCATTTAGTTTTTTATTCATAATCATTATTTCTGCAACTGCCGTGGACTAAGCACAGCAGAAATCAGCTCCTCCTCCAGCGTAATTTTGTACATCCTGCTGTAATAATCTTTAAACAGCCTTTTAAAATCACTCTCACTTAGCAGCTCCGGATAACTTTTTGAAATCATAAAGAGGGGCGTAAGCGGAGCATCTGAGCAGGGTGCACCCCATGAATAGATTCCCTGTGGAATATCAAAGATTGTCTTGTTTTTATAAGCGGAAAGCAAGCTCCAGTCCTGTCCGTTAATTTTGTTTTCCAGCATAGTAGAAGCAGGGCTTCCGATAAATACATAAATAAAATCGGGATTCCACTCATAAAGCTGTTCCATACTGACTTCTGCCTGTCCTGATATTTCTGCCGCCGCATTGACAAGACCGCTTTTTTCAAACCACGTATCTGCATAAGTTCCACTTCCATATACGGAAATCACACCTCCCGTATTGCTGAAAAGAAAAAGTGCAGTCTTTTTCTTTCCTGTATATGTATCAAGAACCTCTGCTCCCTTTTTGTTGGAAGCTTCCCATTCGTTCTGAAGCGAAACAGAATTATCGGCCTCAAATATCTCACGCATCAGGTTATCCCATGCGATTGTAACTGTTTCGGGATTGTTATCTCCTTTTTTCATCATATCGACAATTGGTATCCCCAGATTTTCAATGCCCGATTTCTGAGCTTCTCCATAGTAAAACACAATATCCGGATCAAGATTTAAAAGTTCTTCTGTATTTGAAACAAAGCCCTCACTTACAAATGAGGTCTCAACACCATTCCAGTTAGGGAAAAGCTTACTTACAATTTCAGTATTTGAAGTCGTAAAAGCTCTGGAATTAGCCCCTACAATCATGTCCGGATCAGGAATAACTCCCAAAAGCACTGATGTTGTTGGTGGAGATATGATGACTACACGCTGAATTTCTGCTGCCGTTGGCACTGTCACGGTGTTTCCGCCTAAATCAGTTATCGTTCTCATGCCTGATACTGATGAATTTTTAGACGTTGCCAAAGGATCGGAGGTCTGCGCCTCTGTAACAGATGTATTTTCAGATGCTCCGCAGCCAGCTAAAGCCACCGTCAAAACAACAGATAAAATTAAGAACAATATTTTATTAGATTTCATTTTATCCCTCCAGTTATTTAAAAATGATTTTCTATCAAAGCATTTGCATGCTTCAAAAATTCCTGAATGATATGAAGTTCGTTGTCATTCAAACTTTCAAGATAAGCAAACAACGGGCGGTCATATTCCTGATGATACTGGTTATGAAGCTTATAAGCCATTTTCCCTTTTTCTGTAAGGAAAAGACAAAAGCGCTTTTTATCCTCGTCATCCTCCTTTTTTACGAGAAAACCGTGTTCTTCAAGTTTTCTGACAGTTTTTGCTACTACAGCACGTGTTACATTAAAGTTGCGTGCCATTTCAGAAATAAATATACCTGGATGATCACCCACCATTTTAATCATGTGGATTTCTCCACGGTAGAACTGCATTTCTTCCAAGCCAAAATCTAATATATTTGTCTTTCCATTGGCTATCCGCTCTGTCATTTGTATAAAATCATTAATCACAAGTTTTTGTAACTTTTCCATTTTGGAAACCTCCCGTTTTATTATGTAAAATGTTTAAAATCAAACTTATTTTCTGTTTTCAAATCCTTCTTCTGGAGCCCACCTGCATATACCTCCTATTTCATAGTGGCAATTGCAACAATCATCTCCATCCCCGAGGGTTTTTGTTCTTGTAAATCCCAAATGGAGATATTCGCTGATCATATAATCCACACGTTAGTAATTATCTTTTCACTCATCAACCAAAGGAGCTTTTGTATATCGTTATCGTTTGTACCAAGTTCGACGGCGGTTTTATACCACGCAATATAGGCGGGAGCAAAAGCATAATTAAACGCAAAAACGGATTTGCCGATATCGGGCGTTTTTCGGTCAACCTGTATAAAGTATCTGTCTGACGTTGCGGTAAAGAGCATTGTGTATTCCTTCCCGAACTTCTTTTCCATTGCACCGTGTGAGCGTATCATTGCCAGATGATATATCAAACCGTACAGCCTCATTTATCTGTCACCCGCTTTCATTTTTTTAAGTAAAATTCACCCTGCAGCCCTTCAAATACTCCACCATCAACATCACTATGAATATGTTGAAATCCATGCATTGTTAAAGCATTTTCAATATCCTTTTTTGTAAGCAGTACATCCAGTCCATCCAAATGACTAGATAACCAGCCAAGAATGCTTTCAGGCGGATTCTGGTAATCCTCACTGACATTATGCGTAACAACATATAGATAACCATTTGATGTTAAAGCATCATATAATTTGTTCATCACTGAG
>JAEWPQ010000266.1 GCA_023460575.1 Bacillota bacterium | reverse complement strand
CAGCTGCTCCCTCTTCCCGGTTTCCCAGTGACTTATGGAGCCCTGCTCTGCATATACAGCGGCGGGACCGTAAGGGACTTTCACCCTTTTCCCTATTATCCTGCGGAGAATTTCACAGGCACCTTTTCAGATAATACGCTTGTATTGTAACTGTAATACCAATTTCTGTCAATAAAAAGACGTTGAATGTCTTAAACCTCATACTGCATGTTAAGGAGCCGATTTAACTCCTGTGTATCCTTAAAGCGGGGACTTTCTTCCGGCAAAATCCTGCTTCTCACCAGACTGTCATAAACCTCCATCAAAACCGGCTTCCTTAAATTCCCCTGATTCAGGACAGATTCGGATGCCAGAATATCCCCTACCGGGCCATCCGCGATAATTGTTCCGCCGGCAAATACCACTGCCCGGTCCGCCCACCTATAAGCAAAATCCACATCATGGGTTGAAATCAGAAGAGTTTTCCCCATTTTTGTCATTTCATCAAGAACTTGAGTGAGCATTTCCACATTAACCGGATCTAAAGATGCGGTTGGCTCATCAAATATGATCACCTCCGGTTCCATTGCAATGATATCCGCTATACTGACCCGTTTCTTTTCTCCTCCGCTTAAGTAATGGGGAGGACGATCCTGAAACATCATTAAATTCATGGCCTTTAATGCCATTTCCACCCGCTGCTTCACTTCTTCTTTTGAAAGTCTTAAATTCATTGGCCCAAAGGATACCTCTGCTGAAACAGTAGATGCAATGATCTGATTATCCGCGTCCTGAAACACGATCCCCACTTTCTTTCGAAGTTCATTTAAGTCTTTTTTCCCAATTTCCTTTCCCCTGTACCGAATAGTTCCTGTATCAGGCATCAAAACACCGTTGAGGTTTAAAAAGCAGGTAGATTTACCCGCCCCATTGGAACCAAGAACTGCGATCTTCTCTCCCTTTCTCACAGTGAGGGCGACATTATGAAGTGCCTTTATTCCTGCGCCATAGGAATACGAAAGGTTTACTGCCTGCAAAAGTACTTCTTCCATCATCTGTTCCTCCTCATTTTCGCACCAGCCACAAAAGCAGAAGTAGTGCAATATAACCGGCTGCCGCTGCTGCCTCTTTTGCCTTCACCGGCTTTTTCTCTTCCAGAAATATAAGCTCTCCCTGATAGCACCGGGCAGTCATGGCATCATAATACGTCCCTGCCTTCTTTAGCGAAACGATAAAAAGATTGGCTCCCAACCCTCCAAAGGACTTGCATGACGTAAGGAAATTATGGTATCCCAGCCTGGACTCTGCCGCCTGCTTCATGCTGCTCTGCACATCCATCATAACAAAGATAAACCGGTATATAAGATTCATCAGCTCTGATATCAGCTTTGGCACATGGAGTTTTCCAAGTAAATTAATGATCTCACTTGCCGGTGTGGAAAGTACAAGCATATACATGGCACTTACCGATGCCATGGCCTTTAAAACCAGTCGTGCGGAAAGAACCGCGCCTTCCTCTGACAGATAGAGATAAAATCCAGGTAGCGATACATAAAAGCGCCCTGCCGGTACAGGAGATACCCCCACCGCAATAGCAGCAGTTCCAAGAATCAGAAAGACTACTGGGATTTTTAAAAGAGCCAGATACTTTTTAGTGGAAAGTCCTCCCAAAAAAATGGTTACAGCTCCCATAGACAGGAATACAGAAACAGATATAAAAACATCTCCGGTTCCAATACAAAGTAACAGCGTTGTTATTGCAACTGCTGCTTTTAAACCTGCATTTATTCCCTTAATGCGTGATTCATAAGCACAGGCATCTATCGTACTAATCATTCTCACCTCCTTTAAGGCTGATTATAATCCAATAAGAAATCAACTGCAAGTGAAGGTTAAGGCAGTAATCCGCATTAGTTTCCATTTTTATGTAAATATACCAGTTTTTGCGCGCTATTCAAGGAAAACCCATCATGTTATACTTTATTTCATAATAAGTTGAAAAGGAGAACACGATGAAAAGAAGTACGAGAAAGGCAATCATGTGGGCTATATCTGTTTTTTTACTTTTTCTAATCAGCAGTTACTGCACTGAAAATTCATTTGCAGCAAAGCCTGGCAAAAGCACTTCCACTGCTCCCCAAAATTTAACTGCGGCAGATATCACCAGTACCTCAGTCACCCTCAGCTGGACCGCTCCTGCAGGCGGCTTCGGAGTGAAAGAATACCAGATTTATCAAAACAATACTTATCTGGGTTCCACCACCACCGTTACATATGCCGTAAATGGTTTAACCCCGGCAACCACTTACCAGTTTTATGTAAAAGCAAAAGATGCAAAAAGGAACATCTCACCCGCAAGCAATACAGTATCCATTACCACGGCACAGACCGCTTTGCCTCCGGCTGATACTCAGCCATTATCCGGCAGAATAGTCGGTTATTATGCAGCATGGCAAGCTTACAGCGGCTCATATCCCGACCAGATCGATGCAAGTAAGCTAACGCATATTAATTACGCTTTTGCCAATATTGGCCCTGATTTAAAACTTACACTGGGATATCCTGATGTGGATCCTAATAACATAAGGCTTTTGAATTCACTTAAACTAAAAAATCCAGATTTAAAAGCACTGATTTCCGTGGGTGGCTGGAACTGGTCCGGAAGATTTTCAGATGCAGCCCTCACCGACACTTCCAGAAGTGCCTTTGCTGACAGCTGCGTAGATTTTATCGTCAAATATGGTTTTGATGGAATCGACCTGGACTGGGAATATCCTGTGAGCGGTGGTCTGACAACCAACATCAAGCGACCGGAAGATAAACAAAACTTCACCCTGCTTCTTCAGAAAATACGGGAAAAGCTGGATGCTCGGGGTGTGCTGGATCAGAAGCACTACCTGCTCACCATCGCTGGCGGAGCCGACGCTTCTTATGTAAAAAATGTGGAGCTGTCTAAACTGGCCCAATATCTGGATTATGCAAATATAATGACATATGATCTGCACGGAACCTGGGATCCCTATACAGATTTACTGGCACCACTTTACAATAACAATGATTACTCTCCCCAATATAAAACAAGTGTGGATTCTGCAGTCAATGCCTGGTTAAATGCTTCCTTTCCTGCTGAAAAGCTGGTTATGGGTATTCCGTTCTATGGATATCTGTACTCTTCCGTGAATAATTCAAATAATGGATTATACCAGAAATACGGCGGAGCCAACTCCATCAGCTACAAGGATATCAAGGCTAACTACTTAAACAAAACAGGCTATACAAGATATTTTCACTCTCAGTCAATGGTCCCGTGGCTATTTAACGGTACAATCTTCATCAGCTATGAAGATCCCCAGTCCATCGGTTATAAAGCAGATTACATTAAATCGAAGAATTTAGGCGGCGCCATGATATGGGAACTGGCTCAGGATTCTAATGAAGAGCTTCTTAATACATTGTATAACGGATTAAAATAACTTCATGGATTAAAAGGCCGCTGCACTGCAGGTAAATAACTACCTGCAGTGCAGCGGCCTTTATTTTACTCATTCTCGTTTACTTGTTCTTCCGTCAGAGTAAATACCTGTCTCTTACGAGCCATCTCATCATTTTCCAGGTACTCGTCGTAAGTTGTAATCTTATCGATCAGCTGTCCGCCTACAATCTCCATAATGCGGTTAGCTGTTGTCTGTACGATCTGATGGTCACGGGAGGAGAACAGAAGCGCTCCCTGAAACTTAACCAAACCATTGTTTAATGCTGTAATGGATTCCATATCCAGGTGGTCTGTCGGCTCATCTAAAAGAAGCACGTTAGCTCCGGAAATCATCAGCTTTGAAAGCATGCAGCGCACTTTCTCTCCACCAGATAATACCCGTACTTTTTTTACGCCGTCTTCTCCGGCAAACAGCATACGTCCAAGGAATCCACGGACATAGGTTGCGTCCTTTTCGGGAGAATACTGGGTCAGCCAGTCCACGATCGTATCATCGTTATCAAACTCAGCGGTATTATCCTTAGGGAAATAGCTCTGGGTAGTTGTAAGGCCCCATTTATAATCGCCTTCATCCGGCTCCATCTCTCCTGAGAGAATCTTAAACAGAACAGTTTTAGCAAGCTCGTTAGGTCCTACAAAAGCTACCTTATCCTCTCTGGTTATCGTAAAGGAAATATGATCAAGTATCTTTACACCATCAATGGTCTTGGTTAAATTATTCACGGTAAGAACCTCATTACCGATCTCACGGGCCGGGCGGAAGTCGATATAGGGGTATTTACGGCTGGAAGGTTTGATATCATCCAGTTCAATTTTTTCTAAAGCACGTTTTCTCGAGGTAGCCTGCTTGGATTTGGAAGCATTGGCTGAGAAGCGCTGAATAAAATCCTGCAGCTCCTTAATCTTTTCTTCTTTCTTCCTGTTGGCTTCCTTCATCTGCTTCACCATAAGCTGGCTTGATTCATACCAGAAATCATAGTTACCGGCATAAAGCTGAATCTTGCTGTAATCAATATCCGCAATATGTGTGCAGACCTTATTTAAAAAGTAACGGTCATGGGAAACCACGATTACCGTATTTTCAAAATTAATTAAGAATTCTTCCAGCCATGCAATCGCATCCAGATCCAAATGGTTGGTCGGCTCATCTAAAAGAAGAATATCAGGGTTGCCAAAGAGTGCCTGTGAAAGAAGCACTTTCACCTTCTGGGCTCCGTTTAAATCCTTCATCAGTTTGTAGTGTAAATCGGTCTCAATTCCAAGACCGTTTAATAAGTTTGCAGCATCGGATTCCGCTTCCCAACCATTCATGGTAGCGAATTCTCCCTCCAGATCTGCAGCCTTAATGCCATCCTCATCCGTGAAGTCCTCCTTCGCGTAGATCGCATCCTTTTCCTTCATAATCTCATATAATCTGACATTTCCCATGATTACAGTATCAAGAACCTGACACTCATCATATTTAAAATGATCCTGTTTTAAGAAAGAAAGTCTCTGACCCGGTGTGATCACAATATCACCGCCGGTAGGCTCCAGTTCCCCGGAAAGAATTTTTAAGAACGTGGATTTTCCGGCACCATTGGCACCGATTAAGCCATAACAGTTGCCTTCAGTAAACTTAATATTTACATCTTCAAACAATGCTTTTTTTCCAAGTCTTAATGTTACGCTATGTGCACTAATCATCTTAATTCCCTTTCTGAAATCTGGTTTTATTCCATATCATAAGCTCTGCTTCTGGTTTCAGTAGAAAACCGCCGAAACCATCAAAATAGGGGTCGTTTGGCCCCTTATCTGTCATCTCTCTTATTGTACATGAAAATCCCGAATTTGCAAGCCTTTTATCAAAAAAGCCCTGCCTATCCGGGATTTATGCCTGGTTTTACTTCCCAGCTTCCACCTTTAAGGGGAAGTTGGATTCACTGCCTGCATCATAAGTAACAGTTACATAGGTAACTTTTACCAAAGCACCGCTTCCGTTGCTGTCATCCGTTGCATTACCAAGCACACCCGTCTCCAGCCCTTCACAGTTGTCTTTGATAAAGCCCATCTCTTTACCCGAACCTGTATCAATGGTAAATGTACTCATGGCCTGGTCCTTTACAGTTCCGGTTACTTCTTTTACTTCCATCTTGTCCTGAGCATCAAGCACAAGAATAACTTTTGCATTAGTCGTGTCTGATCCGGAAATCTCACCTTTATAGATGATGGAAACATTCACATCCGGTTCCAGTGAATAGGAGGTTTCCGCCACAGCATTATCAAGATGAAAGGCAACTTTTGTGTCACCAGCTGTGACAGTCATGGATTCCATATTGTCTGCTACCTCCGTGACCTTACCGGTTAATATCTTAAATTCCACTGTACTGCCGGGCGCCTGTGTACTTGCTGCCGGAGAAGTCTCACTTGAAGTTTCTGTCTGTGTAACGGTACCAGCTGCGCTCTCCGCCTGTTTTGTGGATCTCCCGCAAGCCGGTAATAAAACTGCCGCACAGACAGCTAATGCGATCATTAGGGTTCTTTTCATAAAGCATCCTCTTTTCTCTGTTTGCCATTTCCTGTTATATCGCATTCAGTATACCATCCGATTGTGAAAAGTTTTTTTCTTTTTTCTTAAGTAATTTTAATATTTGCCTGAAAATCGTAGTTTTTGGCAATGCAGTCACTTTGGAATTTTATCTTAACCCGCTTAAGATACCTTTAATTAAATCCGATAATCTAAACGTATAGTTTCAAAATATTTAAAGGGTAGGTAAAAGTATGGAAAATGAAAATGTTTTAAAATTTGGATCAGGCATTAAAATATGGTGCGTAATCAGTATTTTAGGTAGTATTTTAAGCTCCTTAACAAACTTTATTTATGGAAATTATAGTGTAGGTGTTGCATGCATTGCTACTGTAATATTCTACGTCTGGTTGCTCTTAAGTAAAAAGCGTATGGCATTTTACTTGATTGTTTTCGTAGCTGTTGCGCGCCTCATAATAGACCTTATTGTTTTAAAAACCCCAATGGCATTCTTGGGATTGGGTAATTGTTTGGTAACATACGCGTTTCTTCATAAATACTGGAAACAAATGAAATAATTCTTTTTAACACGTATCTTCATCGCATATGGTTGATACGTGTTTTTTATAATTTCAGTTTAACATTACAGCATTCTTTGCATTACAGCAATAATATAGTCATCTTTCTGCACTTCATCACCTGTTTTTATAAAATGATTCTTAATCCAAAACGTTTCACTTTGCGGATTTCCCTTTATGTACCCAAGCCTTACATAAATAAACCCTATTTTTTTTAAGTATTGGCAGACTTCTGAAATGATGGAAGTTCCAATACCTTTCATTTGTATATTCTGATCAACCATAAAGAAACCTATAAATGCTGTTTCTTCATCGGGATAACCAGATATTAAATCAATTACTGCAACAAGCAATTCACTGTCATAAAAACCAAGATAATACTTGTCTTCTATTTTTTTGCCTTTTGGTAATATTGTAAGATCTTCTTTCAAACTGCTTATTGTTACATTTGGTGGACAATGTTGATAATACAATGGATTACTTTTACAGAGAGCATATACTTCTGGTATATCTACTTCCTCAATTCGTTTTACTTGATATTTTTCTGATAAATTTTCAATTATCATATCTGTACCTCATATAGTCTATATGACTTCTAGTTATTAAACTCATTACGATTCTATTTTATCTTAAAGATCATAAATCAGCAATATTAAGTTCTCAATGTACAATACTTCTTTCACAATCTCTTCACAGATCCATCAAATTCCCGTCACATTTCCACGGTATATTAATACTTGTAAAGAGGCCAATAACCTTTTAAATAAAACTTTTTTTCATACATAGCCGGTAAGATTCCCCCCGATCTTACCGGCTCCTCCCTTTTTCGGAGAGCGGATGTGAAGGTGGATAAACTGGAATCATATTACAATGCAGTCAAACGATAAAATAATACCCCTGAAACACGCATAAACAATGTGTTCCTGGGGTCTCATTAAAATCAATATTGAAATTTATTCCTACAAAATATCTCCATACCTCCCAAGAAAATTCTGTGTCCTCACATTGTTGGACGCAAACACTTCCTCCGGAGTTCCTTCCTCAACAATCACACCCTCCGCCATAAAAATAACCCGGTCGGAGATATCCCTGGCAAATGCCATCTCATGGGTGACTATTACCATGGCAATATGCAGATCAGCAAGGGATTTAATAACCTTAAGCACCTCTCCGGTCAGCTCCGGGTCCAGTGCAGAAGTCGGCTCATCAAAAAAGAGAATCTTGGGATTTAAGGCAAGAGCTCTTGCTATTGCCACCCTCTGGCACTGTCCGCCAGACAGCTGACATGGATACGCATCCGCTTTATCTACAAGTCCCATTTTCTGAAGAAGCTCCATGGCCTCTTTGACTGCATCCTCTTTACTCCGCTTCTGAACATGGATTGGTGCATCTATGATATTATTCAAAACGGTCATGTGAGGAAATAAATTAAAATTCTGAAAAACCAGACCGTAGTTTTTCTGGATCTCTTTCAGCTTCTCCTTCTTTGCATAGACTAAAGCCCCGCCGCTTCCGTTCCACGCTGCCTTTTCTCCCAGATAAAACAGCTCTCCGCCATCCATCTGCTCCAACATGGTAGCACACCGGAGGAGAGTGGATTTTCCTGAGCCGGAAGGCCCGATGACAGACAGAATCTCTCCTTCTTTCACAGACAAAGAGATATCCCGAAGAACTCTCTGACCATTAAATGATTTTTCCACATGGTTCATTTCCAGTACGTACATCCCGATTCCTCCTATTGGTAATAATTCATCCGTTTTTCTATGTATTCCATCAGCATTGCCACCACCAGATTAAATACATAATAGAACAGACCTGCTGCCACAAAAGGGATCAGGCTTGTCTGTGAAGATGCCAGCGCTTTGGCTACGGCAAACATCTCCAGCACGCTGATGGTAAACGCAAGGGAGGTATCCTTAACAAGAGTAATTACCTCGTTGGTGACTGACGGAAGAATCCGTTTTATTACCTGCGGGAATATGATTCTAAAAAAGGTCTGGTTCTTTGTATATCCCAGAAGCTTTGCCGCCTCATACTGTCCGGCAGGCATGGACTGGATGCCGCTTCTGTATATTTCTGCAAAATAAGCCGCATAGTTGATAACAAAGCCGATAAAAGCTGCCCAGAGGCGGTAACCGTTCCCGACCTTTAGTCCAAAAAGGTAATAAGGACCGAAATACACCACCATAAGCTGAAGCATCAGAGGGGTTCCTCTCATAACTGAAATATAGAATTTAACAATTGCCTCTATGACCCTGTTTTTAGACATCCTCCCAAAGGAGACTAAAAGCCCCAGAGGAAGAGAAAAGATGAGTGTCACCAGAAAGATCTGAATGCTGACCCACATTCCTCCTGCCAGTTGTGTAAGTATCTTTGTTAAAGCCATGATTGCCCCTCCGTCAGTATCAATTATTTTCCTATTGTTGTAACATCCTTACCGAACCATTTTTCGGAAACGGTCTTTAAGGTTCCGTCTGCTGCCATTGCCTCCAGCTGTTCCTGCACCTGGTCTCTTAATGCTTCATTTCCTTTTTTAAAGCCTACTCCATACTCCTCAGCCGCAAGTGCTTCATCAAGAATCACAAAGTCTGATTTTCTCTGCTGTATCTGATAAGCAGCTACGATCTCGTCCATTGCCACACAGTTTACTGCTCCCATCTCCAGATCCATGAATGCAGTATTGTAATCCGGTGTTGTCTGAAGTGTCTGAAATGTTTTGGCTAAGGTATCATTATCCTTTAATGCAGCCTCTGCAGATGAATCAGCCTGCACCTCCACTACCTTTCCGGAAAGATCAGCCAGTGTCTTGATTCCGGCATCCTTTGCCACAACGAAGACCTGCCTGTTTGCCATATAAGGCTTTGTCCATGTATAACCGTCTTCTCTTCCATTGATGGTAAATCCATTCCAGATACAGTCAATGTTGCCGCTTTCCAGCTCCATATCCTTCGCATCCCAGGCGATTGGCTGGGCTACAAACTTTTTGCCAAGGCGGTCTGCCACCTCTTTTGCAAGATCTAAGTCAAATCCTGTATACTCACCATTATCACCCACAAAACCCATAGGAGGGAAATCCTGATCAAATCCTACGGTAAAGGTATCTTTGCCGGAAGCTGCTAAAGTTGTCTCCTGTGCTTTTTGGGTCTCTGCAGATGATGACTCTGCTTTTGTCGTCTCTGCTGCAGAGGGAGCTTCCTTTTTCCCTGCACAGCCGCTTAATAACGCTGCTGCTCCTAATACTGCCGCTGCCAAAATCACTATTTTTTTCATAACATAATTCCTCCTCTTAATTTTCATGTGTTACCATGGTAGCACAGTAAAGTTTTTCTGTAAAGAAGAAATTTATGTATAATCACGTTAAAACCATATAAAGAAAAAGATAATAATGAGTATCACAAGTACAGCGCCGCCACCCAATAAGAAAGCCGGACTTAAACTGCCTTCATCCCGTTCCATGACAGTCTCCGGTTCCGCCAGTATCCCCCATGGACTAAGCATCAGAATTCCCTGGGGTATTTCTGAAGAATTACCGCTGCTTAGGAAATTTAAAAATTCCTTCCAGTCCCGTTCAATCAGTTTTCTGCCTTCCTTAAAGTCATCTGAAGGTGTCTTTTTTTCTTTTGTAAAAAATGACTCCGGTTCTCTCCTGTCTTCTGAAACCTCTTTTTTCTTTAGAAATTGCTGATAGGCATAGCGAATCCCTTTATTTGCAGCCTCATTCACATCTGCCTTTGCCAGATATATATTCATCATATAATAAAAGATTTTATATACATCCTTCGCTTCAAAAACATGTTTTCTTACTGCTGCACCTGAATATTTCAGTGACGACTGGCTCACCATCTCCTGAATCAGTCCATCTGTCATCCGGTCACCGGCTTCTCTTAAATCCATGGCGAGCCCTTTTTCCATTCCCAGATATGATGCAAAAACCTGTGATTTTATTGACATAATCGCAGCTAAAAATCCCCAGAGTTCTTCACTCTTTCCCGTTAATCCTGCCAGCTTAAACAAATTTCCTTCTCTACTTAAATATGCCGCAAAACGCTGGGCTGTCTCCAAATCTTTTATCTCATAAACCCTGCCGGTTTTCAGTGGGGATATGGTTAAACTGGCCCCCTGGGTTTTCCCTGCTTTATTCTTTAAAGATGCACCTTTGTCCAGAATAATCATAGAGGTTTCTTTCATCAGGTTCTCCGCATAGCCCGGATTATTTTTAATCGTCCCCGAACCTGCCGGCTGGTAAATGATTCCCATACCGGTTTCAATTCCCTTATCAAAAACCGGAGTTCTGATTCCGCTTTCATTAGCAGATACATCTGATTTTCCGGCTAAATCTCCGCGTCCAAAAATCTCATTCAGCTCTGCCTCCGTTAAATTTTTTCCCATAACGCTGCGGCAGACTGCCCCCCGCAATGCATTGATACTTGTGGAAGATCCATAATTATTCAAAAGAAGCTCAAGGTCCCCCAGACGGGTCATAAGCAATTTTTGCAGCAGCAGAGATAATTCCTTATTCAGCCGCTCTGCTTCCCCTCCCTCCTGTGTTCCATGAGTAAGAACCGCTAAGAGAAGCTCCTTATATATTCTTGCAAGCTGTTCTAATACCTCCGAAACAGGAAGCGTTTCAGAAGGGCACCAGTCCGTGAACTCACGAAAGGCCTCTTTCCATTCCTCTTCATTCCAAACATCAGGAGAATCACTAACGGAAGCAGTATCTCTGGCCGTTCTGGACTTTTCTGATTTTTCCGGTTTTTCAGATTCGCTGTTCTTTGCCTCTTCCTTCAAAGCCTGAGTCTGAGCAACGACCTCATTAAGCAGAATTTCTCCTGAAATTAATTTCACATTTGCTTCTAATGACCCAGCAGCCAGATCCAGGCCTGCTTTCTCACTCATTTTAACATCTGCTGTCCCCTCTGCCTTTAAATCCCCCGGGACCGCAGGGTCCTGCACCCTGATTTCCATCTTTTATCCTTTTCTTAAGTATATCTGATTAGTCTTTTTCATCCTGATATACGATCTTTCCCTTACAAATCGTATATTTTACTTTTCCAAAAAGCTTTTGCCCGGTAAACGGAGAATTAGAGGATTTGGAAACGTATTCGCCTGCCGTCCACTCCTCTTGGGGATCAAAAAGCACCAGATCTGCCATACCCCCTGTTTTCAATACTCCGCAGTCCAGCCGGTATAATTTTGCCGGATTTATGCTCATCTTTTCCAAGAGCTGCATCATTGTTAAATGCCCCTGCCTGACCAGAGTGGTCACTCCCAGCCCAAGGGCGGTTTCCAGACCAATAATTCCGCTGGGCGCCTCCAGAAGAGGCTTTTCTTTTTCTTCTGTACTGTGAGGTGCATGATCCGTAGCAATAATATCAATGCTTCCATTTTTCAGACCCTCTATGACAGCAAGTCGGTCTGCCTCTGTCCGAAGAGGTGGATTCATCTTTGCCAGACTTCCATGGGAAAGCACAGCTTCTTCCGTCAGAGTAAAATGATGGGGAGTCACTTCTGCATAAACATCTGCTCCTAAATCCTTAGCAAACCGCACCATTCGAACCGACGCGGCAGAGCTGATATGCTGAATGTCCACCGCAGCCTTCGTGTGAAGTGCAAGCATACAGTCCCTTGCCACCAGACTGTCCTCCGCCTCTGCCGGAGAACCGTAAATACCAAGCCGGTCGGATACTGTTCCATGATTAATACCGTTATTTTCAATTAATGAGGGATCCTCCTCGTGAAAGCTTAAGGGAAGGTTTAAACCGGCTGCTTTTTCCATAGCCTTTTTCACGAGTTCGGAATCCATGAGCGGAATCCCGTCATCTGTAAAGCCTGCTGCTCCATGAGCTGCCAGCTCTTCCATATCAGTCAGTTCACGCCCCTTCAGCCCTTTGGATACAGCAGCTGCATGAAGGACATTGATTCCTGTTTTCTTTCCTTCCTTCTTCACATATTCCAATGTGTCTACATTATCCACAGGCGGCCTGGTATTTGCCATGCATACAACCGTTGTAAATCCACCTTTGGCAGCCGCTCTTGCACCTGTCTGAATATCCTCTTTATAAGTAAGACCTGGATCCCGAAAATGAACATGTACGTCCACAAGTCCCGGTGCGGCAATCAGACCTGAAGCATCAATCACCACATCTTCCTTTGATGATGCAGCGCCTGAAGGAATCTGTCCTGTTCCCATTCCCACTACCATTCCATCTTCTATACAGATATCCATGTCCTGTTCTGTATTGGTCGCAGGATCTATAACATGAGCATTTTTAATCCATATCATCGTTTCTTTCTCCCTTTCTCTTCTAATGCCCGTTTGTCCTTCTTTGCTGCAAAGCGAAAGAACCCCTGAGGCAGTTCAAAAACAAACACAATACCAAGCACGATGGCTACCGCCACTTTCACGGCCAGGAACCCTGTGCGGGCAGCAAGTGCCGTATCATCAGTCACAATATAGTAAGCAGTCCAGTAAACCAGCGCCCCCGGAACTAACGGAAAAATACCGGAAATCAAAAATATGGTTACCGGGCACTGCTTTCTGACCGCGAATGTTCTGGAAAGAAGGATTACTGCAATGGTTGCAAACAGTGCAGATGCCGGCTCTGAAAACCCCTGTACCAGCATACTGTATACAAACCAGCCGGTTCCGCCAATCAGACCGCAATAAGGGTAGTATATGGCAGGCACTCCGAATAACAGGGCAAACGCAACCGTACCCATGGCTGCAACTGCCATCTCATATAAAGCTGTCACAGAAATCCACCTCCTGTAAACCGGTTAAGCAGACCAAATACCAGTCCAACCCCCATAGCAATGCAGAAAAATACCAGCAGGGCATCCAACATGCGGACAGAGCCTGCGATATAATCTCCATCTGCAATGTCACGTATGGCATTAGTTAATGCAACTCCTGGAATCAGGGGCATGATAGAACCAATAATCATGTAGTTTAAATGATCTCCCAGATGAAGCA
>JAEWPQ010000265.1 GCA_023460575.1 Bacillota bacterium | reverse complement strand
GGGATTTCTCCTCTTCGTTTAAATTCTCCGTTTCCTTTTCGGAAAGCAGGTTCTCCAGTTTATGAAGCTTATCTTCCAGCTCCTTCACACGTTCTTCCATCATGCAGTAATGCTCCATGGTAACCATCTTGCTTTCTTTCTTTGGTATGGGGACTCCGTCGATCTTAACCGGACGCGCGGGAATTCCAACTGCCGTCACATTGTTATCCAGCTGCTTTAAAAGCACGGCATTGGCTGCTATGGTACAGTTATCGCCGACTTCAAAAGAACCCAGAATCTTAGCACCTGCTCCTACCGTCACATTATTACCAAGCGTGGGATGGCGTTTTCCTTTATTTAAACCCACGCCTCCAAGGGTAACGCCCTGATAAATAGTACAGTTATCCCCCACAACTGCAGTTTCTCCTATAACTACCCCACAGCCATGGTCAATCAGTATACCGTGCCCCATTACTGCGCCGGGGTGAATCTCAATCAGTGTAAAAAATCTGGCTGTCTGGGAAATCATTCTTGCAATAAAAAACATCTTGTGCTGATAAAACCAGTGGGCGAAGCGATGCCAGATGAGTGCGTGAACACCCTGATACAAAAGCAGGACTTCCAGTTCATTCCTGGCGGCAGGATCCCGCTGCTTTACTGCTTTCACATCTAGCCATATATCCTTTAATATCATACGAACCTTCCTTTTCTCCTTACTTTCGACTCCTGTTTGATGTAGTATATCATATGGCGGCAAAAGAAAAAAGAGAAATTTAAAATAGCTGCTCTGTGATATTTTTACAGAACAGCTATTTTCTTACATATATTATTGAAATACAACCGGTAGCTCCGACATCTCCGTCCGAATCACTATAAATGGATAAGATGGTTCCGTTCCTGTGTTTTCGCCCTTTCCCGGACCAATTAATTCCGTATCCAGGACTATGGAATTGTCAGTAAGATAAAGATCATTGACTGCTATGCTGTACCCTCCGCTTGCCTGCTTACCATATCCTACTACTATGTAAAGATTTTTATCATCACTGTAAGTCAGTTTAAAGGGTGACTGTTGTTTTTCTGCTATTATCTGCCTGAGTTCCTGTGGTATATCCGTATCTGCTACCACAGAAAAATCCAGATCCCGTACTTTGTCTCCATTATCCCCGTTTACTGTACACCCGCTAAGGGTACGAACTACCAGCACCCACATGGCGAGGCCGAAAAAAATCATCCATTTTCTGTTAAACAGTCTCTTCATAGCGCACTCCCCAACTTATTGATTATTACTATTTATATGGGGAGTCCGCCATTTTTATGAATTTTTTATTTTTATATTTTAATTCACTGCCTGATCTTTCCAGAAATCATTGCATACTGTTCCGGTCTTCTGTCCCGGAAAAGACCCCAGTTTCTGCGGTCCCTGCTGATCTCATCCAAATCAAATTCTGTCAGGATCACACCTTCCTCTTCCCGCCCCATGGACTGAATCAGAGCACCTGAACTGTCTGTGATAAAGGATGATCCATAAAACTTTAAGGAAGAGCTTTGGCTGCCATTTTCCTCACAGGGCTTAACCGTTTCCTCTCCAACCCGGTTTGCAGCAATTACCGGAATAATATTGGACGCAGAATGCCCCATCATGCATCGTCTCCAGTGCTCCATACTGTCGCATTCCAGTATCGGTTCACTTCCAATCGCAGTCGGGTAAAAAATCAGTTCTGCCCCCAGGAGCGCGAGGCATCTGGCTGTCTCAGGAAACCACTGGTCCCAGCAGATTCCAATTCCAACTTTTCCGTATCTTGTGTCAAACACTTGAAAGCCGGTGTCTCCGGGAGTAAAATAAAACTTCTCCTGATAATAGTGGTCATCCGGTATATGGGTCTTTCGGTATATTCCCAGATTCGTCCCGTCTGCATCAAGAACTGCGACGGAATTAAACATGGTGTTTCCAGCCAGTTCATAAAAACTGACCGGTATTACCACCGAAAGCTCTGCTGCAATCCGTGAAAAATGAATGACTGCATCATTTTCCCCGGCAGGCTTTGCATATCCATAATATTCATACCGTCTCTCCTGGCAGAAATAGGGCCGCTCAAACAGCTCCGGAAGCAGTATGATTCCGGCTCCCTTAGCGGCTGCCTGCCTGACCAGCTTTTCCGCATTGGCAATATTTTTCTCAACGTCTTCGCAGCACTTCATCTGAACCGCTGCCGCTGTTACCTTTCTCATCAATTTCTCCTTTTGGTATCTGCTGAGTGATGCAGTGGATATTTCCGCCGCCAACAATAATATCTCTGGCGTAAACAGGGTAGATTCTCCTCTCAGGAAAACAGCCGGTAAGAATACGGACTGCCTCCCTGTCATTCTCATCTCCAAACTGAGGTACGATCACTCCTCCGTTTGATATATAAAAATTTACATAGCTTGCTGCCAGCCTCTCACCAGGCTCCCGTTCATCCTCACCCGGTTCAAAAACAAAGCCTGCCAGTTCCTCCTTTGTAATGCAGACAGGGACCTTGGGAATCGGAAGTTTATGAACAATAAAATGACGTCCTTTTGCATCGGTCTCTCGCTCAAGTATCCTTAAATCCTCCAGTGACATTTCATACTGTGGATCTTCCCTGTCGTCTGTCCAGGCAAGCACCACCTCGCCGGGGCGTACGAAAGCACAGACATTGTCTACGTGCTCATTGGTTTCATCCTGATAGATACCATACTTCAGCCAGATAATTTTCTCTGCTCCCAGATACTCTTTTAACCTTACTTCAATCTGGTCCTTCGTCAGCAGAGGATTTCTTCCCCCGCTTAAGAGGCAGCTCTCCGTCACCAGAACCGTACCCTCTCCATCCGAGTGAATTGAGCCTCCTTCCAGAACGAAGTTCCCTGCATCATAAATCGCATATCCCAGTTTTTCACAAAAGCGTCCCGCCAGAAGATTGTCCTTCTCCCAATCCTGATACAGACCGTCAAAGGTACCTCCCCATGCATTAAACTGCCAGTCAATTCCCCTGACGCGCCCAGTCTTATCTTTTACAAAAGTGGGACCCACATCTCTCGCCCACGCGTCGTCAGATTCCATCACCATCACTTCAATTCTCTCTGAAAGCATGGCTCTGGCATTCTCGTAAGTATCCTCTTCAGCCAGCATGATCAGTTCTTCACTGTCTGCAATAGCTTCTGCGATTTTAGCAAAGGCCTTTCTGGCGTTAGCAGCCTCATAGGGCCAGGATCCCGGCCGGCTGGGCCAGATCATTATACAGCCCCGGTGCGGCTCAAATTCTCCCGGCATTAAAAATCCGTCTTCTGTCGGGAGTGTGGATAGCTTTTTCATAGTTCAGTCCTCATATCAGGCAGATTAAGACAGCCTGTTTTTAAAATCTTCGTATCCAAATTCTTTTATTACGCGGCATTCTCCCTCCAGATCCATAATCGCTATGGAAGGAAGCGGCATACCGTTGAATGTGTTGTTTTTAACCATGGAGTAAATAGCCATATCCATGAAATACAGTTTATCTCCAGGTTTTATCTCATGATCAAAAGAATAGTCACCGATTACATCTCCTGCCAGGCAGGTACATGAGGACAAGCGGTACGTATAAGACTTTTCTCCCGGATCTGCGCTGTCCTTTAATGGGGGGCGGTAAGGCATTTCCAGAACATCCGGCATATGGCACGCCGCCGAAGCATCAAGAATTAAGGTTTTAATCCCGTTATCCACCACGTCCATCACTTCTGTCACCAAATATCCGGCATTTAAAGCAACTGCCTCGCCGGGTTCTAAATAGACATGAAGCCCATATCGTTCCTGAATTCTCTTAATACAGGATTCCAAAAGTCCCAGATCATAATCATCTCTGGTTATATGATGTCCTCCGCCCATATTAATCCAGGATAACCGGTGAAAATATTCACCGAACTGATCTTCCACGGCATCAAGAGTTGTTTTCAGCGCATCTGCATTCTGCTCGCAGAGCGTATGAAAATGAAAACCGGAGATATAAGGCAGATACTCCTCCTCAAACTGTTCCCGGGTTACACCCAGTCTGGACCCAGGTGCACAGGGATCATAAATGGCATGCCCATCCTGGGTGGAGCACTGAGGATTAATCCGGATCCCTGCTTTTACTCCCCTAAGGCAGTCCTTATATTTTTTCAGCTGTGTAAATGAGTTAAATACAATGTGGTCGCAGATTTTTGTCAGTTCTTCAAAATCTGCTTCCTTATAAGCAGGAGCAAAAACATGGTTTGACAGCCCCATCTCCTCCTTGCCAAGCCTGGCCTCATACAACCCGCTTGCAGTAGTTCCATCAATGTATTTACCGATTAACGGATACTCTGCAAAACAGGAAAATGCTTTCTGGGCAAGAAGAATGCTGCATCCGGTCCTCTCCCTTACTCCGCTTAAAATCTTTAAATTTTCAGTCAGTCTGCCCTCATCAAGCACGTAGCAGGGAGTCTTTAATTCCTCAATTTTCATGATTATTCCTGTCTCCACACGGTTACAGTCTCAGGATCTTCGCAGACTACCCATGGAAGGCCCCATTTATTTAAAGCGTCCATATATGGATCCGGATCAAATTCCTCTACATTGAATACCCCAGGCTTTTTCCACTGACCGGTCACCACCATCATGGCACCGATCATCGCCGGAACTCCGGTTGTATAGGAAATAGCCTGTGATTCCACCTCTTTGTAGCACTCCTGATGATCACATACGTTGTAGATGTAGATCG
This sequence comes from Bacillota bacterium, assembly GCA_023460575.1. Taxonomy (GTDB): domain Bacteria; phylum Bacillota; class Clostridia; order Lachnospirales; family Lachnospiraceae; genus Lacrimispora. Next base: position 3,600 of record JAEWPQ010000265.1, on the reverse strand, counting down.
TTTTTTCTTTTCCGTCTTTGATTCCTGTAAAAATACATCCAATGTTGGTCTTTCCAACTGTTCTTGGTCCCAGAGAAGCCGGATCCGGAAGAAGGGCTTTTAAAAACTGGATGGGAACAATATTCTGACCATTAAACTCTATAGGAGAAGTGGAGAGCATACCTACATTCTCCAGACATTTCATATGAGTTAAATAACTTTGTCCAAAGGTCATAAAAAAGCGGATTCTCTTAACTCCAGGAATGTTCTTTGCCAGAGACTCAATCTCTTCATGATGAAGAAGATACATATCCTTCTCCCCGACCTCCGGAAAATTATATTTGGATTTCAGTTCCATAGGCTTTGTCTCAATCCAGCGGCCATCCTCCCAGTAAGATCCGTTTGCAGATACTTCCCTTAAATTAATCTCAGGATTAAAGTTTGTTGCAAATGGATAACCATGATCTCCGCCGTTGCAGTCTAAAATATCAATGGTATGAATCTCATCAAAATAATGCTTAAGAGCATAAGCAGAAAATACGCTGGTAACACCAGGATCAAAGCCGGTTCCAAGAAGAGCGGTAATGTTTGCCTTCTCGAATCTCTCCTTATAATCCCACTGCCAGGAATAATCAAAATACGCTGTAAAACCAAGCTCTTCACACCGCTTTTCATAGATCGCCCTCCACTGGGGATCTTCGGTATCTTCCGACTCATAGTTAGCCGTGTCAATGTAATCCACACCTGCAGCCAGGCAGGCATCCATAATGGTTAAATCCTGATATGGAAGTGCCACGTTTAACACGGCATCGGGCTGATAACTCTTAATTAAAGCAATGACTTCCTCTGTGTGATCCGCATCTACTTTTGCAGTTTCAATTCTTGTATTTGTCTTTCCTTCCAGCTTTGCCTTTAAAGCATCACACTTTTCTTTTGTTCTGCTTGCAATGCAGATATCTGTAAATACCTCGCTGTTCTGACAGCACTTGTTGATTGCTACTGCGGCAACGCCACCGCATCCGATTACTAATAATCTGCTCATTCCTTTTCCTCCTCTTCCAGTAAATCTTCCACATATTTTGGAAGCATAAATGCTCCTGTGTGAAGATTGGTGGTATAGTACCAGGTTTCTATTTTCATTTTGTTCCATTTATCAGGTTTAAAATCATTAATCGGGTGATATTTTTTTGAAGCAAAGCCAAACAGCCAGTAGCCTGACGGGCAGGTTGGAATATGAGCCTGATAAACACGGCTGATCGGGAATGAACGGTATACCTTCCTGTGCATGCTTCTGCAGGCCAGTTCATCCTCATCATAAAATGGACTGCCATGCTGGTAAACCATAATTCCGTCGCTTTTGAGCGCCTTATAACAGCTTCCATAAAACTCTTTGGTAAAAAGCCCTTCCGTATGACCGAACGGATCGGTGGAATCATTGATAATCAGATCGTATTCCTCTTTTTTATTTCTCAGGAAACGAAGTCCGTCATCATAGTAGACCCGTACTCTTTTATCAGCAAGACCGCATGCCACCTCAGGAAATATCTCCCGGCATACCTCTACAAACAGCTTATCCGTCTCAACTACATCAATGGATTCAATGGAAGGATACTGCAAAAGCTCCTTGGCCACGCCTCCGTCCCCACCACCGATAATCAGCACATTCCTGACATCGGGGTGAACCGCCATCGGCACATGGGTTACCATTTCATCATAAATAAATTCATCTTTCTCTGAAAAAACAATGTCTCCGTCAAGAGCCACAAATTTTCCGAATTCCTGTGATTCAAATACATCAATTCTCTGATATTCGCTTTCGCCGGAAAAAAGCTGCTTGTCAATCCGGACGGAAAGCTTTACGTTGGATGTATGCAATTCCGAAAACCATATCTCCATATTTTCCTCCATCTTTCCCGCTTACCGGAAATTACTCTGTCAGTACCATTAAATTCTCCACTGCCGGATCTTCTGTTCCCTGCATGGAGCATCCCTTCTCTCTGGCATAAATGATGTATTCCACAATCTCTTCCGTAATCATCTCGCCAGGCGCCAGAATAGGAATACCAGGCGGATAGCACATAACAAACTCTCCGCTGATCTTACCGGCAGACTCCTTCACCGGAACAGATACCTTCTTTGAATAAAATGCTTTCTGGGGAGATATCACCACTTTAGGTGCTATGTACTCTCCCGAGAGCATACCTGTCCTGTCTTTTTTATAAAGGCGTTCTACGTCAGCAAGCGCACCCACCAGACGTTCTATATCCTGTATCCTGTCACCAATGGAAATATAGGCAAGAATATTACAGATATCCCCAAATTCAATCTGAATGTCATATTCATCCCGAAGGAGATCATACACTTCAATTCCTGCCAGACCATTCCCCAGCGTATAAACAGAAAGCTTGGTCACGTCATAGTCGAAGATGCTGGTACCATTTATTAAGTCTCTTCCATATGCATAATATCCCCCGATGGAATTGATTTCTTCCCTGGCATACTCTGCCATTTCCGTAACCTTTGCAAAGGATTCTTCTCCTCTAAGTGCCAGATTCCGTCTTGAAATGTCAAGGCTTGAAAGAAGAAGATAGGAAGCGCTTGTAGTCTGAGTTAAGTTAATAATCTGCCGCACATAATCTCCGTTCACACCGGTATTAAGCAGAAGCAGCGAGCTTTGCGTCAGACTACCTCCGGATTTGTGCATGGAAACCGCCGCCATATCTGCTCCTGCCTCCATCGCAGAAACAGGTAAATTTTTGCCGAAATAAAGATGGGTACCATGGGCTTCATCTGCGAGAACCTTCATACCGTGGGCATGGGCCAGGCTTACAATAGAGCGGATATCTGAACAGATTCCATAATAAGTTGGATTGTTAACAAACACTGCCACTGCATCTGGATTTTCCTCAATCGCCTTTTCAACCTGGCTGATCTCCATGCCCAGAGAAATCCCAAGCATGCTGTTAACTTCTGGATTTACATATACGGGAACTGCACCGCAGAGCACCAGTGCGTTAATGGCGCTCTTATGGACATTTCTTGGAAGAATGATCTTGTCCCCGGCTTTACAAACGGAGAGGATCATACTCTGTACCGCTGATGTGGTTCCTCCCACCATCAGAAACGCGTCTGCTGCTCCAAAAGCCTCAGCCGCAAGCTGTTCTGCATCACGAATGACTGACACCGGATGACATAAATTATCAAGTGGCTTCATGGAATTGACATCAAGCCCCACACAACGTTCACCAAGAAGCTGTGCCAGTTCCGGATTTCCTCTTCCCCGTTTATGCCCCGGCACATCAAAAGGTACTACTCTTTTCTTTCTGAATGTTTCAAGAGCATCATAAATGGGAGCCCTCATCTGATCGTCTCTGTTCATATGACATTTTACCTCTCTGCAATAAAATTCAATACAATCAAAAAAAGCAGGTGAAGTACATCACCTGCCTGAAATTTCATGAATCGTATAACGGATTAATCCTCAGTCCGTATTATATTCATGACAATTACCGTTTTCGAGTCTACATAGCAAATATACTGTCCCTGCTATTATTGATCGTTTCACAAGATGATGTGCAGATGCACTGATTATAAAGTAATCAACTTATAAAATTTGAGCTT
>JAEWPQ010000264.1 GCA_023460575.1 Bacillota bacterium | reverse complement strand
ACACAGTATTTTACATGATTTCGTACTTTCCTGCAACCTGGGAATTGTGAAAAATTATCAGGTTGCAAAAAGCTGCTCCCTGCCCGAAAGCAGACAGGAAGCAGCAGCTGTGTTATTTCTTATAATTGACAATATCTCCGAATTCCGGTTTTAAGGATGCTCCTCCTACAAGACCGCCGTCAATATCCGGCTGTGCAAACAGTTCCGGTGCACTGCCGGCAGAAACAGAACCGCCATACTGAATCCGGATTGCTCCTGCAGTTGCCTCATCATAGATTTCAGCAATACAGGTACGGATAGACCGGCATACTTCCTGGGCCTGCTCAGTCGTTGCAACCTTGCCTGTACCGATTGCCCAGATGGGTTCATATGCGATCACTGCCTTAGCAGCGTTCTCAGCCGGAATATTTAAGAATGCAATCTTGATCTGCTGACGGATCCAGTCAATGGTGATTCCCTGTTCTCTCTGGGTCAGTGATTCTCCGCAGCAGATAATAGGAGTGATTCCGTACTCAAAAGCCTTTAATGCTTTTTTATTAACGGTTTCATCAGACTCTGCAAAATACTCTCTTCTCTCGGAATGACCGATTACCACGTATTTTACACCTGCGTCCTTTAACATAGCCGGTGAAATCTCTCCGGTATAAGCGCCCTTATCCTCATAATACATGTTCTCAGCGCCAATGTGAATGTTCGAACCTTTTGCTGCCTCCATGGCAGGAATGATGTCAATAGCCGGTACACAAAACACCACATCTACATCATTACTGGCCACTAAAGGCTTTAACGTATTAACAAGCTCCACCGCTTCGGTTGGAGTCATATTCATCTTCCAGTTACCTGCAATAATTTTTTTTCTTGACATAAAATAACCTTACCTTCCGTTATTTGTTATCTGCTGCTGCAACACCTGGCAGTTCTTTGCCTTCAAGGAACTCTAAGGATGCTCCGCCTCCGGTAGAGATATGGGTCATCTTATCAGCAAAGCCAAGTCTCTTCACTGCATTTACGGAATCTCCGCCCCCAATTACTGTAGTAGCATCGCCAAGCTCTGCAACTGCACGGCAGACTTCTAAAGTACCCTCTGCGAAGTTTGAGAATTCAAATACGCCCATCGGTCCGTTCCATACAACGGTCTTAGCTCCTTTTAATGCTTCCTTAAACAGTTCAATTGTCTTAGGTCCGATATCGAATCCTGACCATCCGGCATCAATGGTTTCTACCACTTTGTGTTCTGTATCGTTGGAGAATTCCCTGCCTTCCATATTGTCGATAGGAAGAAGCAGTTTTACACCTTTCTTCTCCGCTTTCTTAATCATCTCTAATGCGTAATCAAGCTTGTCTTCCTCACATAAAGAATTTCCGATCTCTTTGCCCTGGGCCTTAGCAAAGGTATAAGCCATTCCGCCGCCGATAATTAAAGTATCAACCTTGTCGAGAAGGTTATTGATTACATTGATCTTATCGGAAACCTTTGCACCTCCCAGGATAGCCACAAAAGGACGTACCGGGTTCTCAACTGCCTGTCCCAGGAACTTAATCTCTTTTTCCATTAAGTATCCGACTACATTCTCAGATGTATATTTGGTAACGCCTACGTTGGAGCAATGAGCTCTGTGAGCAGTGCCGAATGCATCGTTTACAAAGATTCCGTCGCTGAGAGAAGCAAGCTCTTTTGCATATTCTTCTGCAGTCTCATCTTTGCCATATTTGGTCTCTTCCACTCTGTAACGGGTATTCTCAAGAAGAAGAACTTCTCCATCCTTTAATTCTGCAGCCACTTTCAGTGTCTCAGGACCAGTTACCTTAGGATCGTTTACGAATTTAACTTCTACTCCAAGACGCTCGCTTAAAGCCGGAGCAACCGGTGCTAAAGATAATTCAGGAAGAGGCTCGCCCTTTGGTTTTCCTAAATGGGAGCATAAAATAACTTTAGCGCCCTGATCAAGCAGCTTCTTTATAGTAGGAATCGCTCCGTCAATACGGTTAAAGTTCTGAATAACACCTTCCTTTAACGGTACGTTAAAATCACATCTTACAAGTACTTTCTTACCCTTTAATCCGGTTAAATCATCAACTGTTTTTTTATTAAGCATCTTTTTATGCTCCTTTCAGAATATGTTGTTACAACATCATAAAAAAAACAAAAGGCCCGGTCCTTTCCGACCGGACCCTTCGTGGATCTTTAGCCTAATTCAGCGAAGTACTTAATTGTACGAACCATCTGGCTTGTATAGGAATTCTCATTATCATACCAGGAAACAACCTGTACCTGATATAAATCATCACCGATCTTTGAAACCATAGTCTGAGTTGCATCGAATAAAGAACCAAATCTCATACCGACTACGTCAGAAGATACGATCTCATCTGTGTTGTATCCGAAAGACTCACTTGCTGCTGCCTTCATAGCTGCATTAATTCCGTCTTTGGTTACATCAGCACCCTTAACAACTGCTACTAAGATAGTGGTGGAACCTGTAGGAACCGGAACACGCTGGGCAGAACCGATTAACTTGCCGTTTAATTCAGGAATAACAAGACCGATTGCTTTAGCAGCACCGGTAGAGTTTGGCACGATGTTTGCTGCACCGGCTCTTGCTCTTCTTAAATCGCCTTTTCTGTGAGGTCCGTCAAGGATCATCTGATCACCTGTGTAAGCGTGAATGGTGCTCATGATACCGGACTGGATCGGAGCATAATCATTTAATGCCTTTGCCATAGGAGCAAGGCAGTTTGTTGTACAGGAAGCAGCGGAGATGATCTTGTCATCTGCTGTTAATATATTCTCGTTTACGCTGTAAACAACAGTTGGCAGATCGTTGCCGGCCGGAGCAGAGATAACTACTTTCTTAGCGCCTGCATCGATATGAGCCTGGGATTTGTCTTTGGCGCAGTAGAAACCAGTACACTCAAGTACTACGTCTACGCCGATCTTTCCCCAAGGAAGATTTTTTGCTTCTTTTTCTGCGTAAATTTTGATGGTCTTTCCATCAACTGTAATGGAATCCTCAGAAGCTTCTACTGTGTGAGCTTTCTCACCATAGTATCCAGCATATCCGCCCTGAGCTGTATCATATTTTAATAAATGTGCTAACATCTTTGGATCTGTTAAATCGTTGATTGCTACTACTTCATAGCCTTCTGCACCAAACATCTGTCTGAAAGCAAGGCGGCCAATACGTCCGAAACCGTTAATCGCTACTTTTACTGCCATAATTCAATTCCTCCTAAGAATAAAATTAAAAGTGATCGTTAAATAATAATCAACTACCGTTTATTCTACCTAATATTCCAATAAATAGCAAGTCCTTTTTTTATTTTTATCATTTCATCACATTAATTTTACATTTCATTCTTGACGTATCCGGCAAGATTGTATGCGTGATCAGAAATGCGTTCCAGGTTGCTGATCAGGTCCAGAAATACAACACCAGCTGCCGTGCTGCACTCCCCGGTAGAAAGACGTTCGATGTGTTTCTCCCTTAATTCTTCCTCCAGTGCATCTACTTCATCTTCATACTGAATCACCTTACGGACCTCATCCATATCGCCTCTTCTCCTGGCATCAATGGAATGGGAGAATGACTGGTAAGCTGCCTGGCAGATGACCTTAAGGTCGGATATCCCGGTTTCAGAAAATGCCACCTCATGCTCCGTCATATATTCCGCCTGTTCTGCCAGATTCTCAGCATGGTCACCCACACGTTCAATATCGTTAATACTGTAAAATAAGTTGTTGATTATTATTTTCTGTTCCTCCGTCAAAGACAGATTATTGATTTTGACCAGATATTCCGTCAGCATCTTCTCCATATTATTAATCGTCTTTTCTGTTTTATACACATCCTTTGCTTTATCTGCGTTTTTCGTTATTACAGCATCAATGGCAAGCTGTACATTCTCCATGGCAATCTGTCCCATATGTACCACTTCCATGGCAGCTGTATCCACTGCGAATGCCGGTGATTCGAAAATTCTTTCATCCAGATGCTTCATGGTTTCACTTTCCTGATCATTACTTTCCTCTGACTGCATTTTCTCCTCCGGTACCAGCATTCCCGATAACTTCACCAGCTTATTTGCAAAAGGAAACAAAATACAGGTATTGGTCAGATTAAATATAGTGTGAAAAACAGAAATCTGCACTGCAGTAATGTTGTGGGCTGCAAAATGAGGCAATGCAATAAAAATAAGAAAGGAGGCAATCCCAAATAATGTCGAACCAATGATATTAAAAGAAAGGTGAATCACTGCCGCCCGTTTTGCAGTTCTGGAACTGCCGATGCTTGAAATCATGGCTGTCACACAGGAACCGATATTCTGACCAAGAGTGATGAAAATAGCTGCGTTGGTGGTAACCACACCATTCATGGCAAGAGTCTGTAAGATACCAACCGAAGCCGAAGAACTTTGTAAAAGCGCTGTTACCAGTGCACCGATTATCATACCCAGCAGAGGATTGTTTCCAAGAATACGGAACGCTTCCGAGAATACAGGAGCATCTGTATATGGAGAAATCGCACCTGACATGAAATCAAGTCCGATAAACAGCATACCAAGTCCCACCAGTATCTCACCTGCAGTCTTAGTCTTCTGCTTTTTTGCAAACAGAAGGAGAACAGCTCCGATTCCCACTAAAAGAGGAGCTAAAAAGGATGGCTGACATATGGAAAAAGCATCTCCCAGCTGATTCATGGAAACAATCCATGCTGTGATGGTTGTTCCTATGTTTGCACCCATGATAACGCCCACAGCCTGAGTCAGATTTAAAACCCCTGCGCTGACGAAACCTACAACCATAACCGTAGTAGCTCCGCTGCTCTGTATAATCGCTGTAATGAGCGCACCCAGAATCACTGCCATAAAACGGTTGTTTGTGAGCATTCCCAGAAATTGGCTCATACGGCTTCCTGCACTTTTCTGCATGCCGTCTGCCATGGTATTCATGCCATACAGGAACAGTCCCAGCCCTCCGATGAATCCAAACAGACTCGATATGTCATTGACCGACATTTGTTACCTCCTTGTAACCGCTATGTATTTTTATGTTGTGCAGATCTTTGCCCTGCATTTATCTGCACCGTATAAAATAATAACATAGAAAGATTTCATTTTTCAACGCTTTTTATAATTTATGTAATGTTTTGGTGAATTTTAGGTAAAACCGCCGTTTGGGCTGATTGCATTTCTATTGATGATTGTTTATAATGAACTTAATTTTCGGAAAGGAGATCACAATGCTGCCAGATTATCATTTTCACTCAGATTTTTCAGGTGATTCCAACACCCCTATGAGGAGCCAGATTGAGCAGGCCATTCTCCTTGGAATGGATTCCTTATGTGTGACGGATCACCATGACTATGACGTAGATTCCTCTATTGACTTTACCCTGGACCCGGACCTGTATTTTCGTACCATGTCTGAACTGCAGGAAGAATACAAAGGTCAAATTGACCTTCGTATCGGAATTGAGCTGGGGCTGCAGCCCCATTTAACACAGTACTATAGCGGACTGCTGAAGCGCTATGCTTTTGACTATGTGATCGGATCCACCCACTTTGTCAACAGAAAAGACGCTGCCTACCCGGATTTTTTTGAAGGAAGACGGGAAGAAGAGGCATATCTTCAGTATTTTAAGGCCACACTGGAGAATGTAAGAATGAAAGATGCTTATGACACTGCAGGGCACATGGATTATATTGTCCGGTATGGTCCTAATAAAGCAGCTTTTTACAGTTATGGTGCATATCAGGATATCATTGATGAGATATTAAAGACTGTAATTGAAAATGGGAATGGAATCGAGTTAAACACCGCAGGCTACAGAAAGGGAATCGGACAGCCAAATCCGTCTAAAGATATTATAAAACGTTACCGCCAGCTGGGCGGTGAGATTATCACTGTCGGATCAGATGCCCACATACCGCAGGATTTAGGTGCAGATTTTAAGACTGCAAAAGAGCTGCTGAAGCATTGCGGATTTTCCTATTATACAGAATTCAGAAAAAGAAAACCGGAATTTAAACCACTTTGATCAGCTGAGATAAAACGGATTGGAGAATTATCATGAATGTATTTGACATCGTCGGGCCTGTAATGATCGGACCCTCCAGCTCCCATACGGCCGGAGCCGCCCGCATCGGTAAAACTGCCGCGCTTCTTCTTGGAGAGCCGGTGGCGAAAGCGGATATTCTTTTCCATGGCTCCTTTGCAAAAACTTATAAAGGACATGGAACCGATAAAGCTATCGTGGGTGGAATTTTAAAGTATGATCCCTGGGACCCCGGGATCCGGACCAGTCTTGAAACTGCTGACAGTCAGGGCCTTAGCATCAGCATACACACTGGTACCATTGAAAATGCCCATCCTAATACAGCCCTGGTGACACTGACCGGAGCAGGCGGTAATACACTTTCTGTTCAGGGTGCTTCTGTTGGCGGGGGAAATATCGTAATTACCAAAATTAATGACATGGAAGTATATTTTACCGGTCAGAATACCACATTAATCGTAATGCATCAGGATGTTCCCGGCATCATTGCCCATGTCACAAATCTGGTTGCTGCGGGCAATGCCAATATCTGCAATTTCCGGCTAAACAGACAGGAAAAAGGCGGGCTGGCAATCATGACGATTGAAATGGATTCCGATTTTGACCCTTCTTTAGTCGATCAGATCCGGCATCTTCCTCATGTCTATAACACCATTCTTTTGAAACTGGGTTAGAAGAATCAACCAACTGGAGAAAAACAATGAAACTAAAATATAATACCGTGGAAGAGCTGGTGAGTGCAGCTTCTTCCAGTAATAAAAAAATTTCTGAAATCGTTTTGGAGCAGCAGGCGGAGGATATGGAATCAACCACAGAACTGGTTTACGCAACAATGGAAAATAGCTTTGATGTGATGCGTGAGTCTGTAATCAGCGGGCTTGATGAGACACTTCGATCTCCCAGCGGACTTTCCGGCGGAGCTGCCGCAAAGGTAAAAAAGGCCGTAGATGAAGGAAAAAACCATTACGGACATCTTCTTGGCAATGCAATCAGCATGGCACTGGCTGTCACAGAATTTAATTCCTGCATGGGTAAAATTGTTGCAGCCCCCACTGCCGGATCCTGCGGAGTTATCCCCGCAGCCTTAATCTCCGTTATGGATGAGTACAATATTCCCAAGCATGACATTGTCATGTCCCTGTTTACCTCGTCTGCCATCGGCATGGTCATCGCCAAATGTGCCAGCATTGCCGGAGCTGAAGGCGGCTGTCAGGCAGAGGTTGGCTCCGCTTCCGCCATGGCTGCTGCTGCACTGACAGAGCTCTTTGACGGCACCCCTCAGATGGTATCAGACAGCTGTGCCATTGCCTTAAAAAACACCATGGGTCTTGTCTGTGACCCGGTAGCCGGACTTGTGGAAGTGCCCTGTATCAAACGGAATGCCATGGGTGTTGCCAACGCCTTTACAGCATCAGAGCTTGCCTGCGCAGGAATAAAAAGCGTGATTCCCGCAGACGAAGTAATTTTCGCCATGAGACAGGTCGGACAGCTTATGTCTTCTTCTTTAAAAGAAACGGCAGAAGGAGGACTGGCTGCCACTCCAACCGGCTGCCGCTTATGCAGACAGATTTTCGGTCCCGAGGCCTGTGGCGAGGAATAATTTTATATCTCATATCTTTTCTCTTATTTCTTCATCCTGGAAGAAAGAAATGCGTAAAAATCATTTTTTTCTTCCTTTAAGATGCGATTGGGCAGAACGAATCCATGAGTGGAATTTAAAAACACCAGTATCATGGAAGGCTTTCTGGCGATTCGCCTGATTTTGTTCCAGCTGATATCCTGTTTTTCTTCCCCCTGTACCACATGTATTCCCATATCATCAAACCGGATCCATGTATCATGGCTTGCAGCTGCCTGCTTTTTTGCCTTGCCATAAACTGCAAGAGGCTGAATGACAGGAAAGAGACAGCACCCTAAAACTGCAAAAACCCGGAACAAATTGCCGGAAGTTTCCCATCTGACAATGGTAAGTGTCAGGACTGCTGCCGTAAAAATAGCGTTGCACACTCCGACCATTGAGCCGTAAATGTAGTACATGGACAGCTGCCAGATATCCTTTGCTGTATTCCGGTAAGTATACTCATATTTCATAATTCTTTTCCTCTCATAACAGAAATCAGGCATCGTAAAAAACAATGCCTGATTTCAAAAGTGCTCATCATTTTGCAAATAAGGACGGTAACCAGAGACTGGTAGCCGGTACAAACGTAATCAGTAAAAGGGTAATAATCATGCAAAGATAAAATGGAAGGGTTGCTTTTACCACCTTTTCCATCGGAAGCTTTGCTACCGCTGAACCGATAAAGAGTACCGCACCAACCGGTGGTGTTAAAAGTCCGATACCGCAGTTAAGTACCATAATAATACCGAACTGAACCGGGTCAATTCCAATTGAGGTTGCAATAGGAAGTAAAATAGGTGTTGCAATCAAAATAATCGGTGACATATCCATGATACAGCCAAGAACCAGAAGAATCAGGTTCAAAAGCAGAGCAAGAATAATCGGATTAGAGGTAACTCCCGTAATTGCATTTGCTGCCATATCCGGAACATGGAGTGATGTCAGACAGTAACCGAACACGTTGGAGGTTGAAATGAGGATCAGTACAATAGCCAGTGTATTGACACAGTCCCCCATTACATTCCAGACGCCTTTCCAGTCCAGACCCTTATAAATAAAGACGCTGACAATCAGGCTGTAAATAACCGCGATAGCTGCTGATTCTGTAGCTGTAAATACACCGCCAACTACACCGAATACAACAATCAATACAGCTGCCAGTGCCCAGAAGGAGATTCCCAGCTGTCTCACCAGATTCTTGATGCTGAATCTGTCACCCTTTGGATAATTTCTTTTTACAGAAATGATATAAGAACCAATCATAAGGGAGAGTGCAAGGATTGCTCCGGGAACATAACCGGCAAGGAATAAGCTTCCTACCGAAATACCGCCTGCTGTAGTCGCATAAATTACCATATTATGGCTTGGTGGAACAAGAAGTCCCTCACAGGAAGATGTAATGGTTACTGCAGTTGAAAAATCATCATCATATCCCTGATCCACCATCATTGGAATGAGAATTGATCCCAGAGAAGCAGTATCAGCTGCTGCAGAACCGGAGATACCTCCAAAGAAATAAGATGCAACGATATTTACCATGGCCATACCGCCCCGCATCCAGCCTACACAGGCATTTGCCAGAGCAATCAGCTTTTCAGAAATACCGCCGGATCCCATGAGAACACCCATGGTGATAAAGAACGGTACTGCCATTAAGCTGAAGGAACTGATTCCTTTTACCATCTGCTGACAGATCACCATAAGGGAACTTCCCTGAGCAAGCAGACAGAATACAGCGGATAAAGCTACAGCATAAGCGATTGGAAACCGCAGAAAAACCATCAGAAAGAAACTTCCCAGTAAAACCAGGATTGCAATATTAGCGCCCATTAGAGATTTTCCTCCTTTACAAACAGTTTTTTCACATCATTGTAGAGAGCTTCCAGTTCAAATATAATCATTGCACCACCTGCCAAGGGAACAGGAAAATACATCCAGAATCTGGAAAGCCATGGCATACTGGTATAAAAACCTTTTGATCCGATACCATGAGCATACTTCCAGCCTACCGTCAGCATGATAAATGCAAGTGCGAGAATGGATACGTCTGCCAGAATGTCAAGAAACTTGATCAGATTTTTTGGCAGATAGGAATCCAGTGCAGTCATGCGGATATGAGATCCTCTCCGAATGGCAAGAGCTGCGGATAGTACCGCCATGTAACACATAAAGGTTAATACTACCTCTTCACTCCACGCTGGATCAGGGATAAAGGAGACATATCTTCCTGCCACCGACATTGTGGTTATCAGAATATCTCCGATCAAAAGTATCTTACATATAAACAAAACAATCTTATCAACGATATCATAAGCCGGTTTTATTTTGTCAATTGTTTTGAAAATTACTGGCATAAAGAACCCCTTTCTAAAAGTGAGGGCACAGAAAGCTGAATTTTCTGTGCCCCACCTGTCAACACTGATTATTTCATATCAAGAATCTTCTGATATAATTCTGCATTATCCTTTGTGTTTTCAGCAATAACATCCTTGCAGGCTTCCTGCCATGGTGTAATGTCTTTTACTTCAACAATATTAACACCATCTTTCTTCAGACCATCAAGCACTTCGTTCTCAGCATCCTGAGAAAGTTTCTGGTTGTAGTCAGAAGCATACTTGGCAGCTTCCGTCATAATCTTCTGCTGATTTTCGGTTAATTTATCCCATGAAGCATCTGCAATGATAACCTGAATGGCACCAAGTGTATGTCCGTCAAGGATTAAGTTAGGAGCAACTTCCTGGAATGCATTTCCTTTGTAGTTTGCGATTGGCTGTTCAGCGGCATCTACAACACCGGTCTGAAGAGCGGAATAAAGCTCGTTCATGCTTACTACAGTTGCATTTGCGCCTAATGAGCTTACCATACCTGTCATTACAGGATCGCTGGAAACACGAATTTTTAATCCTTTAATTTCATCAATTCCATTAATTGGCTTTTTGGAGAAGAAATGACGGAAGCCCTCTTCACCGTAGAATAAGCCTCTTACGCCAAGTCCGATATCGTGCGGCTCCATTAAAAACTCAGGAGCAAGATCGCTGTTTACAAATTTCCAGTAATGATCACGGCCTGCAAAAGTGTATGGTATGGATAACAGTTTTGACTTATTTGCACCATAGCTGGTGAGAGCAAATGCAGAGATACGTGACATATCAATGGTTCCGCCTCCGCCAAGCATGTTATCAAGAACATCGTTTTCTGCTCCCAGAACACCGCTTGCCTGTAAATCAATTTTAATGGATCCGCCGGACAGTTCTTCTACTTTGTCTTTAAATGCCTGATCGGTTTTTCCTACAATTGTATCCAATGGATTTACTTCTGCATATACAAGTGTTACCTGTGGATCTGTGGAAGAAGCTTCTTTTGTTTCTCCTCCCTTGGTTGTCTCGCCTGCTGCTGCAGTAGTAGTTGCTGCTGCAGTAGTTCCCTCCGTTGCGGTATTATTCTTTGCAGTACCGCCGCATGCTGTTAATGATAAGGCTGCAATTGCAGCTAACATTAAAGCACTCAGTCCTCTTTTTTTCATGATATAACCCCTCCTTCTAAATTTCCTTGCCTGTTGGAAACCTTTATTTCCTTATGTTTCCCCAGCGAAATCATTCTATCACACAAAAAGTGATAAAACTACGGTAAATAATTGCGAATCCTAGTATTATTTTAACATCTTCTTTACAAACTATTCCCGTTTTTTTATATAACATTAACATTGTTTTTGTTTTTTTACTTCCATGTTTGACATTTCAGTCAAAAAAAGGACCCATACATCATGTACAGATCCTTTTCGTCATTTTTTCTTATTCCTCTAATTTCCTCTTGTAGATCTCAATCACCTTTTTCATAGCCTCCTGACCGGGTGCACCAATGGTCATTCGCTTTTCCACGCAGGTCTTTAAACTGATGGCATCGTAAATATCTTCCTCAAAAACAGGGCTGATGGCCTTATATTCATCCAGCGTCATATCATCAAGAGCAATTCCTTTCTCTATGCAGAAAAGCACAAGCTGGCCCACAATTCCATGGGCATCCCGGAACGGAACTCCATGATTTACCAGATAATCTGCCGCATCGGTTGCATTGGTGAAACCGTTCTTTGCACTTACCTCCATTACATCCTTACGGAAGGTCATGGAAGAAATCATGCCTGTAAACAGGGCAAGGCATCCCTTTACTGTATCAATGGCATCAAAGGTCAGCTCCTTATCTTCCTGCATATCCTTATTATATGCAAGCGGAATCCCTTTCATTGTGGTTAAGATGGAAATAAGTGCCCCATAAACACGCCCTGTCTTTCCCCTGATCAGTTCCGCAATATCCGGATTCTTTTTCTGAGGCATAATGCTGCTTCCGGTACTATAGGAATCATCTATCTCCACAAAACGGTACTCATTGGTATTCCAGATAATAATCTCCTCGCAGAACCTGCTTAAATGCATGGAAATGGTAGATAAGGCGCTTAAAAGCTCAATCAGATAATCTCTGTCTGCAACGGAATCCATGCTGTTTAAGGTAGGCCCGTCAAAACCAAGAAGCTTTGCTGTATATTCCCTGTCTAAAGGATAAGTCGTTCCTGCCAGAGCTCCAGAACCCAGTGGGCAGTAATTCATACGTTTCCTGATATCCAAAAGGCGGGAATAATCCCGGTCAAACATCTCAAAATAAGCTCCTGTGTGATGAGCCAGAGTAATGGGCTGGGCCTTTTGCAGATGGGTAAATCCAGGCATATAGGTATCCAGATTTTTTTCCATCAGAACCAGAAGTTCCTTTAAAAGCCCCTTTACAAGTACTGTAAGCTCATCAATCTCGTCTCTTGTGTACAGTTTCATATCCAGAGCCACCTGATCATTTCTGCTTCTTCCTGTATGAAGACGTTTTCCGGCATCTCCGATTCGTTCCGTCAAAACCGCTTCCACAAAGGAATGGATATCTTCATGCTCCGCTGTGATTGTAAGCGCACCGCTTTCTAAATCAGCACAGATGCCTTTCAGTCCGCCGATAATTTTATCCCGGTCCTCTTCACTGATAATGCCCTGTTTCGCCAGCATTGTAACATGAGCAATGCTTCCCTCGATATCCTGATGGTAAAACTTCTGGTCAAAAGACAGGGATGCATTAAAATTGTGAACCAGCTGATTGGTTTCCTTGGTGAAGCGACCGCCCCATAATTTCATAATTGTTCTCCTCTTTCCTTAGTTAGTTGTATGAGTCCGCATGGGTTTGCGTTTTTTGTTCTTTCCTGCTGCCAGGCCAGCCAGCACAAGCAGTACAAGTATGCTTCCTCCGGTAATCATTCCACCGGACTTTAAGCCCTGAGGCATATATTCCAGCGAAACTTCATGAGTACCGGCTGTCATATGAACGCTTAAAAAGGTATCAAATATTTTATAAAGCTCTGCATCTTTTCCGTCGATCTTAACAGACCAGCCTTTATCAAACGGAATGCTTAAATACAAAAGCCCTGCTCTCTCTGCATCAACAGTTCCCTTAATCTGCGTATCTGTCCACTTGGTAAGCTTAAGTGAATTTTTATTTAATACCTGATAAACCGATTCAAGCCCTTTGGGAAGAAAACGGTAAGCGCTGGCTACCAGATCCTGCTCATTGTCATCATTACGGAGGGTGACCTCTTCTCCGGATTTTAAATAACCAAGCTCCAGTAAATATCCGCGGCTCACGTTGTCAAAGTTTTTCGTCTTTTCTCCCAGAAGTGCTGCGACCTTCTCAACCTTTTTATTGCTGACAAAAACATAGTATTCTCCATCTGTATCAGGAGTAAAAGTAAAGCTTTTACCCTTTACCTCACTTGGCACTTCAGAAAGCACCGGGCTTGCACCTAATACCACTGATAAATCATTCTGAACCTCTGCCGGGTTCGTCAGCTCCAGCTGCCAGTTATTCTCCACATCATAAGGCATCATAACGCCTAAGGAAAGCGCATACGTATTTTCCCTCAGCTGCAGCTCATCCTGAACAGATACAAGAGAAGAGATTTCATTTTCTCCTGCTTCTTCCGAGTACAGAGCATATTTCACAGCAAAAAGAGCATCCACCAGAGGAGTGCTGCCAGTTATGCTGTAGGCATTGGTAGAACTTTCGCAGCCAAGCTTCTTAAAAAATTTAGACAGATCCGCATTGGCAGTGGAAGAAAAGAGGGACACGGAAGGAAAATTCATCCATGCGCCGTCATTCTTAGTCTTTCTTGTCACCTTTTCCACCCTGTAGAAAGCCGGGTTAGGCATCAGGCTTTCCGTTAAGTCTATAGATGCCCTGTTATCCTTTACATAGCTTGTACGGCTTGTGGTAGTCACACTTGTAACCGTGGTGTTAACGGCTGCCTCTAAAGACACCACGCCCAGTGCCAGCAAAACTAGCAGATTCCGGCTGGTCCCCTTCTGATAAAGACCAATCAGACCAGCATAGACTGCCAGGAAAATAATGGCAACATAAAAAACGGAAAAATGGAAAGCATCGTCTGTCACTAGCTTCTGTGCCATAATTATAAAAATAACTGAAGCGAAGAAAGCTGTTACAACATGTTTCCAGGGAATGTCATGTAAATAGATATAAGCGTGATATCCGGCTGTCAGCATAAGAAAAATATAAATAAAGGACTGCCTGCAGGGCAGACTGTTGGGATAATGAAATCCATGCCAGATAAAATTCATTACGTTAATGGAAAAGCTGGCATAAAAAAACAGTATGAGGGAACACATGATAATCTTATCTCTCTGCCGGATCTTCCTGCATCCAAGATATAACAGAAAAAATATAAGGATTGCCACACCGCAGTAAATATTAGGCCAATGGTCCAGTCCGATTTCCGTTTCCACCGCAGGCAAATGTCTTGCGATCATATCAAAGATGGAAAAATAGGAACTGAATGTCTGGGGGAAGTTAATATCTCCCGAAGCCGTCATCTTCATGGCATAGATCTCAGGCAGCAGTACAACAGCCGCCAGTCCTCCCGCCAGAAGAGAATACACAGCAAAATGAATGCAGTTAATCAGAACTTCTTTCCATGGCTTTCTTCCTTTCAGAATCAGCAGCGCACCAAAATAGAAGACCATAAAAATACATATCATAATAGATATGTAATAATTTGACAAAATTGATAACCCCAGTGTAATGCAGTAAAGAAAACACTTCTTTTCCTGAACCAGCTTTTCCAGTCCCAGCATAATAAGAGGAAACAAAAGGATACAGTCCATCCACATGATATTCCAGCTGTAAGCTGCCATATACCCGGACAACGCATAAAAAATTCCAAAAAAAGCAATACCAAAATCAGCTGTCTTAAAGTGTCTGCGCAAATACCAGGAAAAAGCAAGGCCGCTTAATCCTATCTTAAAGACAATCATATATGTCATAAACTCAATGATATAATTCTTCGGGCAAAGTACAATCAGCCAGTTTAAGGGACTTGCCAGATAATAGGAATAGAGAGCTGCGAAATTAACTCCCATGCCAATATCCCAGCTGTATAAAAGGCTGCCGCCGTGGGTCAGCTTATACTGGAATTCAGAGAAAAACGGAGCATACTGATGATACATATCCGTTCTCAAAAAGCTTTCTTCTCCAAAAGGAAAAATCCCTCTCTGTGCAAAAATGATGATCATGATAACCACAGGCACAAAAAATGCTGCAATCAGACCGTCAGAGGCTTTTACAAGACTTCCGCTTTTATGTTCTTTCCTTTTTAAAGAGTAATGCTTATCTTCATAAAATGTTTCCCCAGCCCTGCTTTCCTCTTCAACTTCATCATCCTCTTCCTCATCTGCCTCTGTGGTTACTAATTTATCGTCAGAATAGTAATCACTGTCGTCCTCAGAACCGTCGTATTCATACAGTTCTTCCATTCCCTCTACCGGAACATCAAGCCGTATCACAGGCATGGATTCACGATCAATTTCCACTTTTCCTTCATCAACCAAAACCCCTGTATCCTGTTTGTCACCCGGTTTTTTCCCCTCCCGGATGTCCTCAGTTCTATGTTTTTTTTCATCTGATGTCATTTTAAGAATATCCTCTAATTCCTTCGAAATCTTTTCAATATCGTCATCGCGTTCCATTTAATTTACCTCTCTTTACAGGGGGGAACCTCACTCTTTCGGAATATGAAAAGCTTGCTGAATACATAGTTTACAATCACAACAACGATGGACACCAGTATTTTGCTTACATATTCATCCATATTGAGCCAGGAAACCATTATCACCATAAGAACCATTTCCATGACGCCTGATGCAGCCCTGCATGCAGTAAAGGAAATCATCTCCTTTATCACAAATCCCAGGTGCAGATCATAGCTTTGAAAAACAAATATTTTATTAACACCAAATGCAAACAGCACAGAAATCAGCCAGGCTGCTGCAGTGCTGATCCGGTAGTCGGTTCCGGCTTTCACCATTCCAACATACACGATCCAGTTGACTACCGTGGTAAGGACACCGAATACCAGATAGGAAATGACCTCCCGGTTCATAACCTTGTCCCATATTTTTTTTATCATAATTGCTTTTCTCCTGTAAAATACATTTCCTCTATTGTATTATAGGCACCGGAAATTGTAAAGGAAATCTAAGGGGACGTTACCAGAAAGTCCTTTGCTCCTTCCGTATAATGAACACTGCCATCAGCAGTAATAAAAACTCCGTATACATCATCCATGGAATTTAACAGTTCCATTCCCTTTTCCAGTCCCATAGAAAAACAGGTGGTGGATAATGCATCCCCATCAACAGAAAGCTTTGACAGAATCGTGACGGAAACCAGACCATTGTCATAGGGGTAACCGTCTCTTGGATTTAGAATATGATGGTAGTTCACACCGTCCTTTACAAAATGGCGTTCATACACTCCCGAGGATACCACAGACATATCTTCTATATTCAACGTTTCGATGGTCTCATTCCTGTCTGCATAGGGTTTCTGCAGTCCGATCTTAAAGGGACTTCCATCCGGTTTTTTGCCGACACAGAGTACATTTCCACCCAGATTAATAACTGCGCTTCTGACCCCCTGCTCAAGGAGGTAATCCTTCATCCGGTCTGCTATATAACCTTTTGCAATGGCGCCAAAGTCTATGGAAGTATCCTGGGATAAGAAGGTGAGGGTATCATCGTCAAGCTTTAAATTCTGGTAACCCACTTTTTTAACCGCAGCACTGATTTCATCCGAAGGTGGAACAACAGGATTTGGAGCTGTAAAATCCCATAAAGAGGACAACGGTTCCACCGTAATATCAAAATCTCCGCCTGAAATTCTGGAATAATAAAGCCCCTTGGAAAGGAGCGCTGACATATCCGGTGACAGTTTAACAGACGATTCCTGCGCAGGTCTGTGGTTGATCTTATAAACTTCGCTTCCCTCAATGGTTTTACTGAAAACATTTTCATAGGAACGGCAGATATCAAGGCATTCATTTAAAATCTTAGGATCATCCTTGTCATAAAGCGTGACGGTAACAAATGTATTAAGCAGAAAACCAGACTTGCTGATCGGTTCTATCTTTCTCTGGCATCCGGCAAGAAGGCTGACAGCCAGACAGACCGCCAAAACCGCTGTTTTTCCTTTTTTCATTCCTGATCCTCCATTTCCTTACCGGCTGCCTCTGCATGGTCCACAAACATCCGGCGTACCCCTTCTATCTCACCCATTCCTTTCAGGCGGCAGATGACATCATAACCATCTGCTTCGAGACGGCTTTTCCACGAATCACTGTCTAAACCAGCCATATCATTATGAGCATGATCTCCGCAGACAATCATCATCGGCTGGAGAACCACCCGCTTTGAGTCTCTCTTATCCAATTCTGTCTTTACATCATCAAAAGCAGGTTCTGCTTCTACCGTTCCCACATGATACCTGGTGTATCCCTTTTTCTTTAAAATTCCAGCCAGACGATGATATGCTGCATTGGCCTCATGTTCTGATCCATGCCCCATAAACAGAATCTCCATACCCTCAAAATCATATTCTTTCGTATCTTCAGTCAAAATCGAGGCAAGCCTTAGATAGTCTTCCTCAGAAGAAAGTAAAGGGGCACCGATTATCAATCGTTCAAAAGAATCTTTGTATTTTTTTGCAGCATTGACAATGCAGTCATATTCTTCCCCGCCCATAACAAGAGTCGGCTGGATTATCACCCGTTTAAAGCCTTCTGCCGCAAGCTTTCTAATAGCTTCCTCAACTCCGTCAATGATAATATTATCCCGTTTTTTTAATATATCTATAATAATCCGGCTGGTAAACGCCCGTCTAAATTCATAGGAAGGGAACTTAACAGCTACCGCCTGTTCTATGGGTTCTATGGTTCTGCTTCTGCTTTCGTTAAAGCTTGTACCAAAACTCACTACTAATAATGCCTGTTTCATCTTTCTGGTCCACACTTTCTAATCTTTTTCCTGACTACCATATCACAGATGATTTTTGCTGTCAAATTCCTTTTTACGCACCACAGGCGCAGAACCAAACGGTTCTGCGCCTGTGACACACATTGCATACATTTTATTGGAGATTATTTTAAAAATCTACCTCTTTATCATAGTAACAACAGGTTAACAGCTTCTCCATCTCTGCAGGTGTAATTACCCGTGGATTGGAGCCGGTGCATGCATCACCAACTGCTAACTCAGCTACTGCCGCTAATTTATCATTGAACTCTTTTTCATCAATGATTCCGCCTTCATATTCCTTAATACAGGTAGGAATATCCAGCTTTTTGTTCATAGAACGGATTTCAGCAATCAGTGCATCAACCAGTTCTTCATCTGTGCTGCCCTTTAAACCAATGAAACGGGCAATCTCTCCATAACGCTTTGCTGCCTCTGCGTCTTTGGAATTAAACTTAATAACTTTAGGAAGATACATGGCATTGGCACAGCCATGCACAATGTGTCCGCCTGAATAAGCAGCTCCTGTTTTATGAGCCATGGAATGAACGATTCCAAGGAGTGCATTGGAGAATGCCATACCTGCAAGGCACTGGGCATTATGCATACGGTCACGTGCTGCCATATCTCCATTAAAGGAATCAATCAGATCATTATGTATCATCTTGATCGCATGAAGCGCAAGAGGATCGGTATAATCGCAGTGAAGGGTGGAAACATATGCCTCCATTGCATGGGTAATTGCATCCATACCTGTATGAGCAGTCAGCTTCTTAGGCATCGTCTCAGCAAGATCCGGATCAACAATTGCCACATCAGGTGTTATATTAAAGTCAGCAAGAGGATATTTAATTCCCTTGTGATAATCTGTAATAACGCTGAATGCCGTAACTTCGGTAGCAGTACCGGAAGTAGAAGGAATTGCGCAGAACTGTGCTTTCGTTCTTAAAGTCGGGAAATTAAAGGGAATACATAAATCCTCAAAGGTTGTATCCGGGTACTCATAAAATGCCCACATCGCTTTTGCTGCATCAATAGGTGATCCGCCGCCGATTGCAACGATCCAGTCCGGTTCAAACTCCCGCATCATCTGGGCACCCTTCATAACAGTTTCAACGCTGGGATCCGGTTCTACTCCTTCAAACAGTTTTACTTCAAAACCAGCTTCTTTTAAATATGATTCGACTCTGTCAAGAAAGCCAAAACGCTTCATAGATCCTCCGCCTACAACAACAATTGCTTTCTTTCCTTTTAAATTCTTTATCTCCTCCAGGGAGCCTTTTCCATGATATAAGTCTCTCGGTAATGTAAATCTAGCCATTGTAAAACCCTCCTTGTGAAATTCCTGTCGTTTCTATGAGATAATTGTAGTTCAAACAAAGAGGAATTACAAAGGTAAAAAAATATATATCAGTATATAAATACTGATATATATTTAACATTCTTATTCAGTCATTTTTTCTTTTATCCGGCTTAACTGTTCAAGAAATTTCTTATCCCAGACGGTAAGCGGATACCCCTTCCGGCAAATGAGTGCATCCCTGAAATCCGTCTTCTTTGCGCACTGTTCTTCCACCAGCTGATACCGCTTTAAAAGCTCAGCCGGCATGGGAGACACCCACATATAGGTCATTGAATTATCACACAAAAGCTGAAACTGGCTGCCTCTTTCATATACATAAATGCGCTTTGAGGATCTGGGATATTTGATCCCGCTTCCAAAATCATCGCTTTTACTGGAGACACCATCTCCATGAACAATTTCAATAAAGTTTGTTAAATCCTCTGTTTCTATCACGCTCTTATCCGCCAGAGGGTGGGCTTTTGACACGAGAATCCTCAGGGAGTACTCAAAAACCGATTCCATTAACAGGCCTTTTGCTGCCGCCTCCCTGGCATAATACTTTTCTGATGCAACCGGATACCGGATAATGCCAATATTGTACTCCCCTGTCTCCACATCTCTTATGGTATCAGCCGAATTTGTTTCACGAAGCCACACGTTCATCATGGCTTCCCCTCCGGATTCTCCGATAAACTTTGAAAATGCAGTGCTGATATAGCTGGCTCTAGGCATGGATAGGGAAAACTCCACGCCGTTTCCATCTCCAGTTTTGTAAAGATGCTCCATTTCATCAATCTGAATGAGTACATTTCTGGCATGCTCTAAAAAGATCCTTCCTCTGGCAGTCGGTACAACCCCCTTGGAAGTCCGTTTAAAGATAGGTGCTCCAAGCCCTTCCTCCAGAGTCTTGATCGCCTTGCTTAAATTGGGCTGATCCATGTATAAATTGGCTGCCGCCTGCGTAATGGACCCAGTCTTTTCCACCTCGACTGCATACTGCAATAACACGGTATTCAATCATCTTCCTCCTTCGTCTCCTGCCATCCGTTTTTTTCTACTTCATAGAGATACTTTGACAGTGCTGCCAGGGATACTGCCATGTTCTCATTTTGCACCAGTATATGCGGCGGTACAGACAGATGCACAGGTGCAAAATTCCAGATTGCCTTCACGCCTCCTGCCACCAGTCTGTCGCATACCCCCTGTGCATACTCTGCAGGAACTGTAATGATCCCGATGTGTATACTCATTCTCTGGCAGAGATTTTCCAGCTTATCCATGGAAAGGACCATCTTTCCTCCGAGCCTGGTATTCACCTTTCTTCCGTCAGAGTCAAAAGCCATAACGATTTCAACTCCGTACTGCTCAAATCCCTTATAGGAAAGCAGTGCCTTCCCCAGATATCCCACACCTACCAGTGCAGCCTGATTGGTGTTATGAAATCCGAGGAATTCCTCCATATCTGCTATTAAATCCTTAATTACATAACCCATTTTAGGTTTTCCAGCTGTTTTGGCCACCAGTGCCAGATCCTTACGAACCTGGACCTCATTTAACTGAAGATCCAAAGCAATAACAGGAGCGGAAATGGTATCTAGTCCTTCGCTGCTTTTCTTTTCCAGATAATGATGATAAACAGGAAGGCGCTCCAGCGATTTTCTGGATATTCCTCCAACCATATGTTTTTTTTCTTCCATAAAATCTTCCCCCAGTCTCATTTAGCAAATAACAGATTGCGGCATCCTGTTTGCCAGCCTTCCCGGATTACAGCTTCTTAATCCTTCCGGTCTGTAAGAAACATGGCATCACCAAAGCTGAAGAAGCGGTATTTCTCCCGGACTGCTTCCTCGTATGCATGAAGTACATTCTCTCTTCCCGCCAATGCTGATACCAGCATAATTAAGGTGGATTCCGGAAGATGGAAATTCGTGATCAGACAATCCAGTACTTTAAAACGGTAACCTGGATAAATAAAGATTTCCGTCCAGCCGCTTCCTGCCTTTAAGGTACCGTCATCTAAGGATGCGGATTCCACTGTTCTGCAGCTGGTAGTTCCCACACAGACGATCCGGCCTCCCCTTCGTTTGGCATCGTTTACCTTTTTGGCTTCTTCCTCTTCTACTATATAGAATTCGGAATGCATGTGGTGGGCTTCTATCTCATCTACCTTAACCGGACGAAATGTTCCAAGACCAACATGAAGAGTCACATGGGCGATCTCCACCCCTTTTTCCTCTATCTCCTTTAACAGATCCTTTGTAAAATGCAGACCTGCAGTCGGTGCAGCGGCAGAGCCTTCATGCTTTGCATAAACGGTCTGATACCGGTTTTTATCCTGCAGCTGGTGAGTGATATAAGGAGGCAGCGGCATCTGTCCCAGCTGATCTAAAATCTCTTCAAAAATCCCCTCATAGGAAAACTGGATCAAACGGTTTCCTTCTTCAACCACATCAATAACAGTTCCTTTTAAAAGTCCCTCTCCAAATGAAATAACGGTTCCGACTTTTGCTTTCTTACCTGGTTTCACAAGGGTTTCCCAAATATCATTCTCTCTTCTTTTTAATAGAAGAATCTCAATTTTTGCCTCGGTGCCTTCTTTCACTCCGAAAAGCCTTGCCGGAATAACCTTGGTATCATTAATAACCAGGCAGTCTCCTTTTTTTAAATAATCCAGTATATCCTTAAAATGTCTGTGCTCGATCTCTCCTGTATGCTTGTCCAAAACCAGCAGCCTGGAGGCTGAACGGTCCTCTAAGGGATCCTGTGCGATCAGCTCCTGGGGTAAATCGAAATAGAAATCTCTGACGTTCATAAAACTACTCTCCTTTATCAAAAATGCCCCTCTGCACGGTGCCACGCAGAGAAGCATCTGTTTTACCTGTTGTCCGATTCGCTGGCAGACTCACTTGCCGGTTCACTGGCCGGTTCACCGCCTGATTCACCAGTAGTTTCCACTTCAGCTTCCGTCTCTTCCTCCCCGTTTTTCAGGGTATTATAGACTGCCAGAAGATTCTCATCGGACTCTAAAGCCTTCTCAAGACCTTCGTTTACCTCTTTCGCCATCTTCTGCACTTCATCAGACTGGTTTACTTCTTCCATAAATTCGGATTCTTCCCTGCTGTTATCTGCAACCAGGAAGCAGCCTCCGTCCGCCGCTGTCTTAGCATAACAGACAATCAGGCTTGGAGCCATCGTCTCTGCCTGGCGAAACTTAATGTCAAATCTGGCATAAACCACATAGTCTCCATCTGCAATTCCAGGTGTTGTGTAACATTCCAGATTTTCAAAGCTCTGATAAAACTTTACTTCCTCTTCCATTCTGGAAGCCAGCTTATCTAAGCTCTCATCCCCGGTTTTACCGCCATATACTTTAGAAAGTGCGTCCCGGTCACAGCTCTTTCTGGCATTAAAATATGACTTCATCAAATCATTTAACTGGGGCGCAGAGTCCTTCTTCAGAGCAACTTTCACCTTCTCCGGCTGACCAGATGCGCTTTCCGTCGATGAACCTTCCGCCTGGGCAGATACCGTCTCCGGCTCTTTTGCGGTTTGTCCGGCTTTGTCCAAAACAACCACCGCCATGATCAGTATAACTGCAACCAATGGTATGGCCAGAAACTTGAAAAACCGTCTGGTTTCCGCTTTCAGCCCTTTCCATTTTCCTAATAAGTCCTTCATATAGGCCTGACCTCCTGGAGAAACAATCTCCTTTCTATTCTAGCAAAAAAACGGCCAAAAATCAACAAATAACTCTTGCGCTTTAAAACAAACTATAGTAGAATGTAAAAGATGCATCTGTAGCTCAGTGGATAGAGCAGTGGCCTCCGGAGCCGCGTGCGTAGGTTCGATTCCTATCAGATGCACTATTTTTTTGCCCATTTTTAATCCTTTAAAAGTTCTTATTTTATAAGGACTTTCTCGTATTTATCAGCTTTCGTTAATCTTTCTAATTCCTGACTTTTACTGATTTCTACTGGTTTTTCTGATTTTAACTGAAAGATCAGTGGTCCGTTTTGTGGTATTAATATCGACGTGTCCCAGGAGTTTGCTGACAACACTGATTTCTATCCCACTCTTTAATAGTCTGGAAGCGAATGTATGTCGAAGTAATTACAAACAGCATTATATGTCTGTTCTAAGCGATCATATGATACTGGCTTTAATATAGGACTTTTAGGGACTATGCTGAATTTTGGATGTAAACTGTAAAATGTGCTTCCACTTTTACAGTATATTTTGTCCTGTCCTCATTATATTCCTTAATTTTACGCTGTAAGTCTTTGGCAGTCTTGGCATCGAACGACTTATAGATAAATTTGCCATCTGGCTTTTTACCAGCTACATAACGATATTCATACCTCCCATCGCTTCTTTGCCTAATTAGTCCATCACCTTTGTCTCTTCTATTATTAATTGTTGATATGCTCATTCTATCATATCCTGTTCTCAGAAAATGGGGATTAAGAAACCAAACGAGTGTGTTTTAATTTGTGGTAAAATTTACCTTTTTATTATAGTATATATATAAGAGACTATGATATAATAAGAAATAAAATTTATGGGGGTTAAGAATGAAAAAAATATTGGTATTACTAATGTCGGCTACTATTGCCATAAGTAGCACAATCGTATCTTTTGCTGGCGAATGGAAACAAGATTCAAGAGGCTGGTGGTATCAGAATGATGATGGTAGTTATCCAATTTCTTCTTGGAAAGAAGTTGAAGGTAAGCAATATTATTTTGATGCAAGTGGCTTTATGCTTCATGATACTACCACACCTGATGGTTACAAAGTTGGTTCCGATGGTGCGTGGATCAGTGAATCAAGTGACTCGGCTTCAACTAACGCTGAAAAGAAGACTAACATCGATAAGTATCAAGGAGCTGCATTTGGTATAGATAAACTATTAAATGAACTAATAAACCCCAATTCTTTATATATAAAGCAAATATATTATACTGATTCAAACAGTGTCGGAAAACAAGGGTGGTATTTAGTATGTTCGGCACAAAACCAAGGTGGCGGATATAGTATGTGTTACAATACTATGTCTGTAAAAGACGATGGTAGCTTGATATATTACATATCTTCTTTAGCAACTCAAACATCAGAATCTCTAATAGAATCTAATTTTGAGCTGTTAGAAATAGACAAATGTATTGCCACATATAATTCACAGTACAATCAAAACAGAAACATTAGTCACTAGTTTTTAATAACCTATTTAATCGGGTAGGAGGTAGATAATTATTTTATCTACTGACCTCCCATACCACCTAGCATACCGTTCGGTACTAGGCGGTTCCTTAGTTTTCGTAAACTATCAACTAATAGTCAAGCATAGAGGTATATCCCAGCTTGGCTATTAGTTTATTTGGAAAGATTCGGTTTATCACCTGTGCTATTCTCCAATTTCCTTGGCTGCTACGTCCAAATTCCTTGGCTCTCCAATGTTCACAGCCTAATGCTTATCTAATTTATCCAATTAATCATCAACAAGCATTCTCATGCTAATGGTATTGTCAAAACCACTAATTTTTCGAATTGTTAAAGCAAATACAGCCATTATCTGCTTGAATTTTTGCATGCAAAAAAGAGTCAACTGTTTTAAATAGCTGACTCTTAATTATTATTAATCTAAGAAAAGATTAGTCAAATGTATCATCATGAAACATTGTGACATCTAACGAGTTTATAGTGTCATTAGTCCCGTCCATATAATCAACGATCGCTTTCGCGATTTTTATCTTATAGACGTCATTATTATACCAAACGCTATCCCAGCCCGGCATATTATTAAATGTTTTTGCAAATGCAGCCTTATCTAATTTGACCTTTTCGAAGGTGCGAGAAGTGTAGTAATAAGGTTGTTCTGTTTCATTATCCAAAATTAACACGACACCAGAAGTTATCGAATAAGCTCCTTGTCCAACGCCGACATCTGGGTTATAAGGTCCAGTAGCCTTACATGTTGTTGTCGAATAATTACGAATCGTACAATTCACAGGATCATCAACTTTGTTATACGGAGTCATTTCAAACGTTATATATTTTATATCTTTTCCTGAATTGTTTCTAAAAGCAACATATGGATTTATTCCACCAACGGAATTTTTACCAAATACACCGCCGATTATATCAACAGGATAAATTAAGTTGCAAAAGGCTTCGTCTTCATCTGGAATATTCTGAGTCCATGCACCGTCAGATCCCACATAATATCCATCAGATGTAGTGGTATCATGAAGCATATAACCAAAATAATTAAAATAATAATATTTTCCATCAATTTCTTTCCAAGTTGATGTTGGGCGAGTCCCATCATCATTTTGATACCACCATCCGACATTATCTTGTTTCCATTCCCCGGCATACGAAACCGTTGATGCCGAAACAATAAAAAACGTAACAAATAATACTACTACTAACCTTTTCATACAACCCTCTCCTTTATGATATTTATATTACATATTATATGATACCTTTTCAGTCACCCCCGTTGGTATGTAATACCCCTCCCTCAATGACAAACAGTCCGTTCCTGCTTCTCATTACAGAATAATACTCCTTTTCGCTTCCAGGTAAACCATACGCAATCTGAACCGTCTTCCAGTTACTCCTGTATATATTACCAACTTTAACAACCTCGGGAATACGTTCTGTTCTGCTGACCTCCACCATGTTTTTATTATGTATCATATCGATATAATTATATCTGGTTACGGTTATGGACAGAACAAGTCCCATGAGTAAAAAACCGGACAGTCCTGTAAGCATCAGCCAGTCCCGTCCCAAAAAAAATAAAACAAAAAGCAGAAGCATAACCACTAAATATAAAACTCCATAAACTGTAATCCCAACAATATTTGTCATATGTTTTCCCCCAGGATACAAATCATAATCAAGCTATGGTTCAATGGATATCTGATTGAATTATACCATATATTACCTTAAAATAACAGATATATGTGATATGATATGTCATTCTGTCTATTTTTTAAGTGCAAATGATATTATGTATCGTCTAAAAAACATAACTAAATAATAATGTTTATTTAAATATTTCTTCTTAAACAAAAAAACAGGTGAAGATCAACCATACCTATCTTCACCCGTCTCATGAAACGATTTCACTTATTTTCTTAACTAAAAATCCCCGTAACTGCATTCCAGATCCTTGCAAACACATTCTTCACCCGCTGCCATACTCCCACGTCTACAGCAGCAGGTTCAATATCTACTGCATTTGTATTTACATCATCTTCCGAGATTTCCTGTGACCTTAAGATAATCTGGATACTGCTGGGAGTCGGATTCTTATCCGAAGTAAAGGATACCATCTTATCGTCTAAGTTCATTTCCAGAAGATTGCTGTCATCTGCAATCTTATCCAGCTTCTCATCCATACTGTCTCTGATGCTCTCATTCGCTCCTTTCAGTTTCCCTGTGGTAGATGAGGTCTCCGCCGCTTTTTCCAGAATATCAATCAAACCGTTTAAGGTATCCTTCGTGCCGCCTTCTACTGCACCCCGGTTGTTTTTTATGGTATTTTGAACACTCCGAAACAGTGAAATTACCTGATTGGTGGACGAACTGATCTGCTCTACAGAAGCCGCAGTATCATCAAGCATTAAATCAAAGGCAGCTTTATTGTCATTTTTTGTTTTATTTAAACTGACCACATCACCGATTGTAGTATCAATATCATATGTAATGGAGGCAAGCTTGCTGACAACTGCCTTGCTGTCCTTAACTCCGCCTTCCACATCAATTCCGGATATTGTATAACGTACACTGGATAAAATGTTATTCATGGAGTTTAAGATTTTGGATAAAACAGCTGCTGTCTGTACCAGCGTAGCGGCATTTGGATCGCTCATTCCGGCTGCTGCTACTGATTGAAGCTGGGCACGCAGCTTTGCTACCGCATCTGCACCCAATGAAAATTCCAGATCATCTAATACATCATTCATATCACTCATAAGCTGCTGCATACTCTCTGCCTGCTTTTTTAAATCATCTTCACTTAGCGCCTGGGATGGGGACGCAGTTGAACCAAGCTTTTTTAAAACAGCCTGAATACCATCGAGCTGCTGCTCAATATCTTTGATTTCATCTGTGATCTGGTTCGCATCAGATTCCTCCAGACCGCTTTGCAGATCACCCAGGGAATCTTTTAAGTCTCTTAGAGATGAGGATAAATTATAGAAGTCTTCTCCGGAATCCTGAAGTGTTTCCACAAGAGTATTGACTTTGTTATTCACAACATCAAGTCCCTGTTTATTAGCCATAATATCCGGTGCAAGCTGGCTGATCTTCTCATTAGCAGCCTCTAGACCATCTATACTGGCATCAGTATTGGAGATAATCTCGTCTTTTGATGAGTCAAAATTTTCTCTTGCCCCCTGCAGCTGGCTAAGACCTTTTTTTGTAACATTCATACCGTCACTGATGCTGTGCAGCGTATCAAGCATTTCATTCATACCATCTAATAATTCATCTGCGGAATCCTTAAATGTATCCTTTGCTTCTTTCACATCGGCAATATCACTGATCTGATCCAGAGTTCCCGGAACCATCATCATAATAATCCCGCTGGATTCAAAATCATGGGAACTTATCTCAATGTGAAATGTCTTTTTCTGACCTGGTACTGCTGCAAACAGCACAGCTTTATAGGTACCAATGGACTGGATCTGAGCTCCGGGCGCTTCAACAGAATTTACATCTTCCATATCAACCATAGTTGCAACCTGTAAAAGCATGTTATTCTGATAATACACACTGGCATTCTTATTTGGAATGCAGTCCACATCTATCTCTACAAGCCCGTCCGCATGCAGCAGGTCCTGGGCTTCCTTTGGTATACCGTTTAATTTATAAGAAATATCAAAATCCCATGGAAGAACTACTTCACCGTTATTTAACTGACATTCATAATAGAAACGGTCCTTGGCATCCTCTGGAAGCTGCCAGGTCACTGTGTCTCCATCAATTGCAGGCTTGGCGTAATTTGACATATTGGTAATATCGTTATAAGCTCCATAATCAGAAAAGGTACGAATTCCGTTTAATGTAACTCCTTTTACCACACTGCTGTCTGTCTCTTTTCCATAATAATCCAGATTTACATACAGAGTTTCATCAGTGGAAACGGCTGGCGGACCAGCGTAAATATTTCCGGCCATGTTTATACTGATCATTGAAGTGATTAATGCCGCTGCCGTCAGCCGATATGCTGTGCTCCAATTACTCTTCATTGCTTTTCACTTCCTCCTTTTGCTGCTTCTTATCTTCTGTCTTTCTATCCTGCCCACTCTCTTTCTCACTGGCTTTTGCTTTCTTCTGTTCCAACTGTTCTTTCTTCTGTTCCGACTTCTCTTTCTTCTTTTGTATTCGGTCCGCTTTGAATGTGTTTTTCTTTTCAATAACAGCTAAATGTGCAGCAACAATCTTCTGCTTCTTTGCATTCTCCCACATTAACACAGGATCTGCCAGTGTCAGAAGAACCGGTAATAAAAACAATACCATGATTACACTGATAAAAGCTCCCCTGCCAATTAAATGCCCAAGACCTGCGATCGCAGATACAGAAGATATAAAATATAAACCGTACCCTACGATGGTTAATATCGTTCCTGAAGTCAGAATGGAAAGCGCACTTTTGGACACGGTGTGCTTAATGGCTCTTGCCTTTTCCGGATACTTTTTCTTCATATCCATATAGTTATTGGTCATCAGAATGGAATAATCCACCGTTGCTCCCAGCTGAAGGCAGCTGACGATGATATATCCCAGATATAAAATATCCTCTCCTGTAAAATAAGGAATTGCAAAATTGAAGAATACGGCTACTTCAATGGGAATCAATACAATAACAGGTATAATCAGAGACCGGAAGGTAAGCATAACCACCAGACCAACTCCCAATATGGAAAGAACATTTACAAAGTTATAATCTTCCGTGATGATTGATTTGATATTCTGGGTAGATGGGATTACCCCTGTTATGTAAGCTCCTTCCGGATAATACTTATTTACAATGGCACTGATCTCATTGGAACACTGGAATGCAAAATCACTTTCATCGGAAGATTTTACATAGATCATGATTCTGCTATAATCTTTTGTATGCATCAGACTGGTGATGCTTTTTGGTATAATCTTTTCCGGAATTCCATCTGGCAGGGTGCCTGCCAGTGATGTGGCAGATCTTACATAGTCAAGATCCTTCAGTTCATCTGTTAAATTCTTTTCCGTTACCATATTGGTATTGGGAACCACTGCCAGGATTAAATTACTCTTTCCAAAACGGCTGTTAATCTGCTGCTCATCATGGTATACCCTGGTGCCGGGACTGGATCCAAGTGCGCCGTTACCGAACGTAAATGCATTCATATTCTGGGCTACGAATGCTGGTATTATAAGAAGTGCTATTGCAGTCAGAACGCCATAACGCACTTTATGTACAAGAATACCAAGTCCATGGAACGACGGCATAAAGGAACGGTGCTCTGTCTTTTTGATTCTGTCACCCCATCGAAGCAAAAGAGACGGCATTAAAAACAGCACGGTTACAAGGCTGATTACAATTCCCTTTGCAAGTACAAATCCCAAATCCTGTCCAATGGAGAAACGCATCAGCATCAGAACCAGAAAACCGATAATTGTTGTTGCCCCGCTTGCAAGAATAGAGGGAATGGATTTGTGAAGAGCATTGGTAATCGCAGTCACCGGATCATCCCCTTTTTCCCGTTCCTTTGTAAAACTGTCCAGAAGGAAAACCGAATAATCCATGGCTACTGCCAGCTGTAAGATCGCAGCCACGCTGAACGTAATAAATGAAATCTTGCCTATAACCAGGTTGGTTCCCATATTAATGATAATTGCGATACCCATAATCATCAAAAAGAGAAATGGTTCAAACCATGAGGTCGTTGTAGCACACAGAACCAATGCTATCATGATTACTCCCATTGCCATGGCAATGCTGATCTCCCTGGTAAGGGTTTCATTTAATGATTTATTCTGAACCGCCGATCCCATAAAATAGCCCTTGTCACCTGTCAGCTTCTGCATCTGGCTGATTGCCGATTTCGTAAGACTGCTGGAATCTCCTTCTTTAAATATGATATCCATGACAGCATAATTGTCTTTATAGTAGTCTTGGATATCATCGTAATTAATAAAAATATTTGCTTTATAAACATCGGTGGTGGTATCAGCCCACATCACCATATCCACGCCGTCTATAGCTGCAATCCTGTCTTTATAGGCTTTCGCTTCGTACAGCGTAACCGGGCCAACCATCACCCTTGCCGTACCAGGATATCCAAACTCTTCTTCCATAACATTAAGTCCTTTTTTAGCAGGAGCCCAGTCCGGAAGGTATTCGCTTAAATCATAATTGACGTGAACAAAGCAGGCGCAGACAGCAGATATAATCACTGCCAGTGCAAAGAACTTTTCTATTCGTCTGCCGTTCTTAACAATCAGCTCAATGAGCCCTGAATGTCTATTTTTCGGCCTGCTTTCATGAATCTGTTTGTTTTTTTCTTTTGTTTTCACTGTCCTCACCCTTTTTTCGTCTTTTCAGTGTATACAATAATACCAATTTCCATTTTTGTAATTATACAATCTGTTTAAGTTGAATGATTTTTCGACAAAATTCCAAATATGTCTAAACATATTGTCATTTTTTATCATTTAAGGTATAATGGATTTGATTTTATTGCTTACCTGTCTGCATTTTCTATTCATCATTTTTAATCCCATTTTTCAACTGCTGTATATCGCATCAGGCGATTTACATAAATCAAATCCAAGGAGGTATACATATGGTATACGAACAATTTCAAAAAGCAGTAAAAGAATCACTGGAAGAACGCTTAGGCTCTGGCTACTGCCTGTCTCTTCAGACTGTTACAAAGAACAACGGACTGACTCTTGACGGTATCTGTATCGGAAAAGCACAGGAACACACGGCTCCGGCTATTTATCTACAGACTTTCTATGATACATTCAAAAAAGGGAAAACCCTTCCGCAAGTTCTCGATGAGATTATGGAATTATATGAGACTCAACATTTACCGGAGGATAATTTTATAGAAGAACTCCACTCAGAAATTCCATTAACCGACCGTATCATTTTCCGCCTCATCAATGAAACCGCCAATCGTTCCCTTCTTTTGGATCTCCCCCACTTATCTTTTCCAGATCTGGATTTATCACTGATCTTCTGCCTGTCTCTGAATAAAAGTGACGATCAGCTTCTTACAGCTCTTATCCACAATTCCCATCAAAAATTATGGAACTTATCCACCGAAGATTTATACCTGGCTGCAAAATCCAACACTCCACGCTTATTTCCCGCCCGAATCAGTTCTCTTATGGATGTAATAAAGGAGATCACCATGAAGGCTTCCGACACAGAAATAAAAGAAGAGGACTGGGCCGGGTTATTTGAACCCTCGCCTTTGTCCCCTCCCATGTATGTCCTCACCAATTCCTTTGGTGCACATGGAGCAGCCTGCATGTTTTATGAAGGCATATTAAAAGACTTCGCAAAAAGCACAGACAGCGATTTAATTATTCTGCCATCCAGCATTCACGAAGTCTTAATGATCCCATACAGCAGCCAGATATCCTATGAGGATCTGGCACAAACCGTCTTTTCCATCAACCAGGAAGAGGTTGCAAATGAAGACCGTCTCTCCAATCACATCTATCACTATTCCAAATCACAGGATCAACTGTCCATTGCTTTTACTTCTTCTTTCCCAATCGGAACAATGAATCCATAATAAAAATTGCCATGGCAATGGCACCTGAAATCTGCAGCGTCTCCACCAGATAATGGCTGGAAAGTACCGGGTCATTACTGATCACAAAGGATACGCTTCGGTAAATGGACGCACCGGGCACCGAAGGAAGAATCCCAGCCACCAAAAACACGGTGACCGGTGCTTTACATACCCTGGCTGCAATATGACTGAACAGGGCCACCAAAAGTGTAGATAAAAAGGCCGCAGATATGACTGAACCGGCTGCGGCCTGTACAAAAAGGTACACCAGCCAGCCCACGGCCCCAATTGCGCCTGATAAAGCCAGATACTTTTTGGGAAGTTCCAGTATCAGGGAAAAACTGATCACTGCAAAAAAAGCTCCAACTGTCTGAATCACCATATCAGGTTACCTCCGGTCAGCCATTGATACAATCCCATACCAGCTCCCACTCCAGCCGCTACCGCCAGAGCAACCACCACCGCTTCCACAATTCTTGCTGTACCCGATGCATAATCACCGTTTAACGTATCGCGGATTGCTGTCGTAAAGATCACTCCCGGCACCAGCGGCATGATGGCACCGATTATAATAATGTCACTTTTTATACCGGGCAATCCCCACCGTTCAAGAAAAAGTGTGGTTAAAGCAATTAAAAAAGCGCAGAACGCATTGGCGCAGAAATCATTTAAACGAATCCTTACAGAGGCCTCCATGGCCCCCGCTAATACAGCTCCGGTTACAGCAGCTGCCAGACAGTCCCTTGCGTTTCCGCCAAGAAGAAGTGTGAAAAATACAGCTACCCCCATAAAGCCCATATCCTTAAGCCTTTTATGAAACTGTACTGTCCCACGGATCTCTTTCAGTCTCTCATATGCCTCTTCCACTGTCATAAGATCAGCAC
>JAEWPQ010000263.1 GCA_023460575.1 Bacillota bacterium | reverse complement strand
TCCGCCGTATTTTTTACCCAGTTCTACTGCTTCGTTGATGGCTACCTTTTCCGGCACCTCATCGTCGAATAAGATTTCATAAAGAGCGAGGCGGAGTATGGTTAATTCCGCTCTTCCCATACGTTTTGTCTTCCAGCCTTCTGCCACTTCATTAATTTTTTCATCCAGTTCCGGAATTTTATCCATGACTGCCTCTGTCTTTTCTTTTAAATAAGCAGAATTCTCTTCACTCATATCCACGTCATGGACAATCTCTTCTATACCTTCGGTATTGAAATCATCCTCTTTTGGTTCCTCAAAATATTGATTAAGCTGCCAAAGCTTCTCCTCTGCAGGGTGAAAATCAGCGCAGAAAAGCATCTTGAAGCAGTGTTCACGCATTTTACTTCTGGTCATTTACCATGGTCCTCCTATTGGTGATTTTGCTGGACGTTTGGAATTATTATACCTTAACAGGGTTTTTTATACAATAGAAATTTTTGTCCCCCGGTATGGCAGGCTTAATTATAAACAGCGTACTGGTTTTTCCCTTTTCCCTTTGCCTGATATAATGCCTGATCCGCCCGTCTTAAAATCGCATCGTATTCCGTTTCTTCTTCTTCGATCAGAGTGATTCCAATGCTTGCATGGACCTTTCCTGAAATATGGAATGCATTAATAATACGCTGGGCAATGGCTTCCGGCTGTTTTCTTCCCCTCATTCCATAGAGCCAGATACAGAATTCATCTCCTCCGAACCGTACGATCACATCCTCCTGTCTTGTACAGGCATTTAAAATCTGGCCTGCCTGAACGAGAACCAAATCCCCCTTATGGTGACCAAAGGTATCATTTATTTTCTTAAAATCATCGATGTCAAGGAACATACATGCATAGAAGCGTTTTTTTCCTCCGGCCTTCAGTCCGTGCTCCACCAGCTTTTTTGCCGTCTCTCTTGTATAAACTCCGGTGAGATAATCCTTCTGCAGCCGCTTCTCTTCTTTCTTTCTGGTATGGAAAATCAAAAGAGTGAGCACCACCCCGCATAACAGCAGGAAGGTTGATCCTGCAATGAATTTTGCAGAAAGAGCCTTGATCTGATGAAAGGTATTCTCATATCCTTCTGTCTCCACAAAGGTGGCCATAAACCAGTCATTAATCCCCATGGGCTGATAGTAAAGAAGCCGTCTGTAATCATTCTCATAATAAGTAATATAACCGGATTGACCAGCCTTAATCCCGGCTTCCATCTCTGAAAACGTCTGCCCCTGTCCGAACTGCCTGGTTTTAAGCATTTCAAAGAGAGAAATCTGGTTCTCGCACGCTGCGCAGGAAATCAGAATCTCTCCATCTTTTTTAAATATCATGTTGGCCCCGTAACGGCTTAAGTCTGTATCACTTAAATACTGCTTCAGCTTATCTGCAGACAATTCCAGACATGCCGCACCCTTTACGGCGCCCTCTCTGATAATGGGGACAGCCAAAACCACACTGTCCTGACCCTGAAAGCTTGCTTTCAGCAATCCGGATACATTTTTTTCACCGTCTAACGCTTTTTTAAAATAGTCACGGGAAGAAATATCCTGAGTTTCACGATTACCATAGTAAAGAGTTCCTGACGCATCTGCGACGCCAAACCGGGAATTCTCTTTTTCGTAATCCTGCACCTGCTCCCACCACTGCTCGTTCCCTGAGCCATCGGGCAGATCACAGTAAACCGCAAACAATTCCAGCCATTCGAATTTTGTCTGCATCATGGATTCAATATAATTCAGTGCTTTGTCGTTCTCCTGCTTTAAATCTCTATGGGTCTGCAAATACAGACTCCGGTCCACTTCATGAAAATAATAGAAATTCAAAACGCAGATTCCGATAATCACCGACATCACAAGACTTGCCAGGATCAGCAAATTCGGCGGATAATGCCCCCCGTTTCTACGATTCATCATATAAAAAAACACCTGTCCTTAAGAATCTTTCGACTCACAATATGATCCATTATAAATCCTGTCCTATTCCATTACAAGGATAATTTCATCTTTTCACTAAAAAAACAGCGGGGATGGACCGAATGACCGGTTCTCCCCGCTGCAAAATATGAATTTATTTGTTTTCTTCCAGTGCTACTCCGGCAATCCGGATGTTCACATCAAGAACAGAAAGGCCAGTCATATTCTCAATAGCATTCTGCACTTTCTCCTGAACTTTTTCACTGACGGAAGGGATGCTGTAACCATATTTTATGTTTAAGGACAAATCTACGGAAACGTGTTCCTCTGTCAGTTCCACCTTGACACCTTTGGATAAGTTTTTCATGCCCAGCTTCGCCACCAGTTCGTTGGTGATATTGCCTGCCATGGAATCCACTCCGTCTACTTCCGTTGCAGCAAGACCTGCGATGATAGCTACAACATCATCTGCGATCTGTACTTCACCGATTTTATCTTTTTCATATACTTTGTGTGTATTTCTGTTTTCCAATTCTGCCACTTCGATTCCCTCCTGTTTCGTATTTCTGGATTCTGAAATCATTATAGCAAAATTGTCAACTGTTTGCAAAGGCTTTTTACTCCTCCAGTTTCATCATAGTAATGACAATGCTCTCTGCTCCAACTTCTGTTTTTCTCTTTACGATATCTTCAATCTGGGCACGCTGGGGATCTGTAATGCTGGCTGCATTGATGACTACATCAACTTTTCCGTTTGAGATGCTGACAACCGGATTGGCAAAGCCTTTGGCAAGAAGAAGCGTTTCTGCGGCATTTTCCTTTTCGGCAATTGCTGTCATGTCAATCATCTGCTGAATGGCCTGCTGTTTTGCGGCCTCTTCAATATTTGGATTATTAATCAGATTCATCAGAGTTTCTTTGTTTCTTGCCCTTACCTGTTCTCTGTTTAACTGCACGCTGGATATGTAATCTGCTACATTCATACCGCTGGTTAAAACAGCTTCTCCGGGATTATCAAGACCTGTATCAGCTGCCTGGGTCTCACCGGCTGCTGCCACCTGGGTCTCACCGGCCGCAAGACTTTCTGCCTTCTGGTTCTCTGCCGCTACCTGTGTACCTTCGGCTGCTGCATTATCCGCGATGCCCGCAGATTCGGCGGCTGCCAGTTTGTCAATATCTTCGGCATCCTGATCCAGACTGGCGATATCCTTGCTGGAATCACTGCCATTTAATGCCTGGTTCTCTGCTAAAATGTCTTCTTCGGAAATGTCAGTCGCTCCTGCTTCATAAACATCGGTTCCGGAGGCTGCTTCCTGCTTTCCGGCATAATTTAAATATCCGGCGGCAGCGATCATGACTGCCAGAGTTGTAATGATAATCTGGTTTCTTCGAAACAGTTTCTTCATATCCATTTTCTTTGGGGTTTTCGGGACATTGGGTTCATTGCTTGTTTTCCAACTTTTCATACCTGACACTCCTTTTTATTCCACCCTCTTTAATACTTTTATTTTATGTGGGGGCAGGTTAAATAATGCTTCCATGGCACTGGAAATTTCAGCTTTTACCGTAGGACTGCCTCCGCCCTGGGCACTGAT
>JAEWPQ010000262.1 GCA_023460575.1 Bacillota bacterium | reverse complement strand
CCATATCTGACGCAGGTGATTAAAAGAGTGGAAAATGAATTAAACTGCGAACTGATCACCCGGAACAAGCTGCCATATCGGTTAACCGAGCAGGGAAAAATCTATTATCAATATCTGACCTCATTAGAAAATAATTATGCAAAGCTGCTAAGGGAAATATCCGATGTATCAGATATTGACAAAACAGTTATTAAAATAGGTGTTCTTCCCAGCCTTGGAACCTATCTTTTACCTCTTTTTCTGCCTGATTTTCTAACCCTGCATCCAGACTGCAGAATTGAGTTATTAGAAAGTTTGCCTGAAAAAAATGAGAAACTGACCCAAAACAATGAACTGGATTTCTGGATTGGACAAAATTCAAGAAATATTTCACCCAACTTAAACTCTGTCAGCTGGGGCAGACACAGATACCGGGCTGTGATCCCCCGCTGCAGTGATTTGTATCAGGAAGATACCGCCATCATTGCGGAAGGCAGCATCGACATAAGTAAAATCTTATGCCAGAAGCTGGTTCTCACCTCGAAAGGTTCCGCCATCAGAAAACAGATCGATCAATTACTTAACCTTTATAAGGTAGAACCCTGCATTATTATGGAGAGCACAGAGATCAATACGATTCTGAAGCTTGCCACAGGTAATTTAGGAATCACCTTTATTCCTGAAAGCGTCTATGTGAAGGAATGTCCGTCAGAATACAATATTTATCAGATACCCATTGACGAACTGAGCTTAGACTACTTCATAGCATACCACAATGAAAGAAAACTATCCAACATTGATCATGACCTGATAAATGCCTTTTTGATTCATGGTCAGAACAATTCCGATCTGGGAGAATGAAATGACAGAGTATACAAAGATTATATATCTTATGGGAACAAAAATATCCCTCTATATTAAGGGAGAAGAAACTGAAATGCTGTTAAAAAAGGCGGAAGAAATGCTGATCCGTTATAATGAAATCTTTAGTGCCAACAGTAATCACTCCCAGCTTGCGATGCTAAAAAAAATGGCGGCAATTGCTCCCCATAGGGTGGACGATGAGCTGTATGAGCTGATAAAAACAGGAAAAAAGCATAGTCTAAGTGAAAATTCTTTTTTAAATATTGCAATCGGCCCATTAATAAAGTTATGGAGAATCGGTTTTACCGAAGCACGTGTGCCAAATAAAGAGTCCATAGAAGAAGTACTTAAACTTTTAAATCCTGAAAATATACAGCTGGACGATGAAAATAAAACCGTCTGTCTATTAAAAAAAGGCATGGAGATAGACCTGGGAGCTATCGCAAAGGGTTATTTCGCAGATAAAGTCATGGAGTTTTTCAAAGACCATGGAGCGGTCTCAGCTATGGTAGATATGGGAGGCAATGTTCTTGTTTTTGGAGAATCTCCCTCCGAAGGCGGTGACTGGAACGTTGGAATCCAGAATCCGTTTTTACCAAGAGGTAATGCGGCAGCACTTGTTAAAATAAGAGACCAGTCTGTTGTAACATCCGGAATTTACGAAAGGGTACTTGAAAAGGAAGGCAGTAAATACCACCATATATTTAACAGCAGAACAGGCTACCCCACAGAAAGCAACATCGCTTCTTTAACTGTTATTGCTGACAGATCCTTAGACTGTGATATCTATACCACAGAATTATTTGGATTAGATGCCGCATCAGTTATCCACAGAGTTAATAAAGTAAAAGAAATGGGTGCTGTTGTAATAACTGTGGATGGAAAACTGGCCTGCACAAATAATATTATAGGAAGAATTCATCCATTAACAATATAATATTCCATAGTATAAGGCGGTATTCCATAACTATTAAGTTATTAATAAAGGAGGTTCATATGAATAATTGTATAAACAAAACCGCTGTCATAGGAATGGGCGCACTTGGTATGCTGTACGCAAGCCAGATCAGTACTGCATTGGGACCAGATGCCGTATATTTCCTTGCAGACCAGAACCGAATAGAACGCTATAAAAACATGACTTTTACGATTAACGGAACTCCCTGGTCTTTTCCAATAAAGGCTCCTGCACAAGCAGATCCTGCAGACCTCATAATGATAGCGGTTAAATACAACGCTCTGCCTTCCGCTCTTGAAACGATGAAATACGCTGTGGGTGCTGATACCACTATTATTTCAGTTATGAACGGAATTGACAGCGAAGCCATAGCAGGTAACCAATTCGGAGATGAAAAAGTGCTTTATTGTATCGCCCAGGGAATGGATGCCATGAAATTTGGTTCCGATTTAACCTATACCCGGTCGGGAGAATTGTGTCTCGGCACCAGAATTAAGGGGCAGGAAGATCGTCTGAAGGCCTTGACCAGGTATTTTGATTCTGCAGGAATTGTCTATCGTACTGAAAGTGATATTCTAAAACGGCTTTGGGGCAAATTCATGTTAAATGTGGGAATCAATCAGACCTGTATGGCATACGAGGCCAATTATGCAAAGGCCCTCACTCCCGGCAAGATTTATGACACTTTAGTGGGCGCCATGAGAGAAGTAATATCTCTTTCACAAAAAGAAGGGGTCACACTCACGGAAGGTGACTTAGACGCTTACATAGAACTTTTAAAAACGCTTTCACCGGAAGGCGTTCCTTCCATGCGCCAGGATGGCATCGCCCGCAGGCCATCGGAGGTTGAGATGTTCTCAGGCACTGTTCGCAGACTCGCCGCCAGACACGGTCTTCTGGTTCCTGTTAATGACATGCTTTATGAAAGAATAAAAAAAATGGAAGCATCCTATTGATAAGCAGGAATGCGCGGCCAGTCAGCCGCGCATTCCTTATTTAATCCCGCTTTCTTCAATCCCTAAGTCCATGCTTCCAGACCGGAATCCTTCCAGATCCAGAGTTATGTATGCAAACCCCAGCTTTTTTAAGTAAGTTATTACAGTCTCCCTTTCCTTTAAAACACTTTCAAACGAATCCTGATCCACTTCAATCCGTACAATATCCTTATGCAGCCGCAGCCGTACATTGCCCTGGAAACGGGAGCGCAGAAATTCTTCCCCTTCACCTATTTTCCTTAGAATATCATAATCGATTTCCGTATTATACGGCAGCCTGGTCGCCATACAGGGAGCAGATGGCCGTTTCGCAACTGAAATGCCATATTCCCCGGCCAGCGCCTTCACCTGGGCTTTGGTGATATGAAGCTCTGCCAGAAGACTGATGATTCCCAGTTCTTTTAACGCCCTGATCCCCGGGCGGTATACATGCATATCATCCTCATTGGTCCCATCCATAATAACGGGAATATCTCTTTCACCCGCAAACTCCTTAAGACTCTGAAACAGCTTTTTCTTGCACAAATAGCACCTGTCTACAGGATTAAAACGGATTTCCTCCTGCTCCAGTTCATCTACAGTAATAATTTTGTGAATTCCACCCAGCTCTTTTGCCACTTTAGAAGCGATATCCAGATCACAGGAAGGATGCAGTCTGCTGTCAAATGTAACAGCATACACC
Source organism: Bacillota bacterium (assembly GCA_023460575.1). Taxonomy (GTDB): domain Bacteria; phylum Bacillota; class Clostridia; order Lachnospirales; family Lachnospiraceae; genus Lacrimispora. Next base: position 19,743 of record JAEWPQ010000262.1, on the reverse strand, counting down.
TTCTTTCCCGTCTTTTTCACCGCTTCAGCTGCCGCCTTCAGCAAAAGGCTGGAATCAACCCCACCGGAAAATGCAAGGCAGATATCTTCTCTGGCATATTCCGCCATGGCCTGCTCAAATTTTTCTTTGAGATCTGATAATTTTTTATCCATGTGATCTTATCTCTCCTTTTGCAGAATCCGGTAAACAGTCTGGTAATCCAGTCCGCTCTTTCGGCAGACCGCTTTCACACTTTCATATTCCGGATAGCAAAATTCCCTGTCTTTATATTTACAGACTTTCACCTCTGCTTCTCCCCACTGTGTCATTACCGTTTTCTTTTCACGAGGCAGAACGGTTCTTTCAGTGCGGTATCTTCTTATCCCTATGGTCGTCGTCTGAATAAACAGAATCTCTTCCATGGATTCTACCATATCCTTTTTGCAGATGACCGAAAGCATATAGGCGGGCCTGTTCTTTTTCATGAAGATGGGTGTATACCAGACATCGGCTGCTCCTGCATCAAGCAGAGACTCCATCGCAAGCCCCAGTGCCTCACCGCTGCTGTCATCAATGTTGGATTCTAAAACCCACATCTCATCTCCTGCCGTGTCTTCCTCCTCAGTAAGAATCATGGCACGAAGGATATTGGCCTGTTTAAAATCTTTTTTACCGGCACCCATTCCAGTCTTAAGGATCTGGCAGGATGACGGCAGTCTGTCATCTGTTTTTAAAGCTGCTGCAATTGCTGCGCCGGTGGGAGTAACCATCTCTCCTTCATTGTCCGTTAAGCGCAGCTTTAAACCGTATGCCGCTGCGATATTGGCTGTGGCCGGAACAGGAACGGGAATGATGCCATGCTGGCAGCGGACACTTCCGAATCCTTCTGAAAGAGGTGAAAGAATGATTTTATCCACTCCCAGATTATCCACGCAGACAGCAGTGCTGATAATATCAATAATCGAATCAATGGCTCCAACCTCATGAAAATGAACCTCATTGAACGGAATTCCATGAGCCCTGGCCTCTGCCTCCGCTACAATATCAAACATCCGCCTTGCCATGGACTTTACCTGCTCACCAGCTGCCAGACGGTCTATAATTTCATAAATATCACCAATGTTCCTGTGTTCATGAGAATGGTGGTTCTCATGGATATGCTCATGCTCATGGATGTGGTCCGTTTCATGACTATGGGCATGTCCGTTCATATCAGGATGACTGTGTCCATGTTCCGTTTCCGCCTCCAGATGCACGTCAAAATCATAAGCATCCAGACCGCACTTTACTGTTCGTCCGAAATGAAGATGATATCCACTTATATTAAGGCTCTGAAGTGCCTTAACCAGCACCTCTCTATCGGCTCCCAGATCCAGGAGCGCTCCCACGGTCATATCACCGCTGATTCCCGAATTACATTCTAAATATAGTATTTTTTTCATTTATCTTACCGCCAGTCGATTGATTTGTGTCGCAATGTACCCTGCTCCATACCCATTATCAATATTTACTACAGAAATACCATTTGCACAGGAATTAAGCATGGTTAAAAGTGCTGACAATCCGTGAAAGCTGGCTCCATAACCTACGGATGTGGGCACCGCAATAACCGGACAATCAGCCATTCCTGCAATGACTGTTCCAAGTGCACCTTCCATTCCGGCTACTGCCACGATGCAGCTGGCACGTCCGATCCGCTCCCGGTTGGATAACAGACGGTGTATCCCCGCCACACCCACATCGTAAATCCGGTCCACGTAAGAACCGAAGTATTCGGCCGTCTGGGCTGCTTCTTCTGCAACCGGGATATCTGCTGTTCCTCCTGTGCAGACCGCAATGCAGCCAGTCCTTTCTTTATTCTTCCTCTCCACCATAAGAATTCTTGAAATAGGATCATAGGTAACTTCCGGAACAGCAGCCTTTACCAGCTCAAACTGCTCTTTTACAGCCCTGGTTCCAAAAACCTCCCCGTCGCGTTCAAAAAATTTTCTGTATATTTCCACCAGATATTCGTCCGGCTTCCCCTGACAGAAAACTGTTTCTCCAAAGCCTGAACGGAGAGCCCGGTGATGATCCAGCTTGGCATATCCCAAATCTTCATAAGGAAGATCCTTTAATATCTTCTGCGCCTCATCTACCCCCATCTCACCGCTTTTTACCAGGTTAAGCATCTCTTTTATGTCCATCCTTCTCACCTTTCCTCTGCTGTGCCCAAATATGCTTAAAACAGCTTTTTTAACAGTATGTCCCGAATATAGCCGCCGTATTTCTCCTTTGTCAGAACAACTTCATATCCCTGTCTGATTACATTGTTTCTGCTGTATGAATTGTCGGGATGAACCGTACACATAAGGTATCTGTATCCCATTTTTCTTAAATCTGCTTCCCCCTGCTGCATCAGGGCATACTGAAGTCCGTTGCCTCTGTAGGAAGGAAGAATGGCCACAGATTCCATATGCGCCACTTTCCCCAATTCCTCCTTTGCAAGTTCTATATCTCTGCCTAAATTCTCTTCTCTCATTCCAGGAAGAGAAACAATAAAAATTCCTGCGACCGTCCCAGAATCCTTTTCTACAGCTTTATATCCCAGACCATTCTCTTCTTTCAGGATACGGGTTGTATAATCTTTATCATCAGATACAAACCAATCCTTATTTTCAATGTCTTCCCAGACCTTTTCAATGATATCTGCCATCATTTTAGCATCTTTACCAGATGCCCGCAAAATAACGAATTCCACGGATCTCCTTTCTGTCAGAGAAGAAAAACGGGAGGTACTCCCGCCTCAATTCTCACAACCTGTGCTTTCCCTCTGGGAATCTCAGCACCATTACTTCCCTGTAAGTAACTGTAAATTCCAGCGCTAAGCAATATCACGATTAAACAAAGCGCGATCAGCATGACCTTATTATATAAGTTTTTATCTTCCATACTGTTCCCTCCTTTTCTCTTGTATAACAATCTATGCAGGCTGTCTTATCTGCATCACACAGGCAGCGGCTTTCACCCATCTTTCGTAAACCGGCACCGGGGATAATTAGAGCAGCCGTAAAACACACCAAACCTGCCGTTTCTTTTCTTTAGCAGACCTCCGCACTGTGGACATATGTAATCCTCTTCTGTCCCTGAAAGCTTCCCCATCTGTTCATAACACTGCTGGTTCATCATGCAGTCGTAAAGGGCACGGTGTGCTCCCTCTGTGGATATATTAAAATGTGCAGCAATATCGGTAAGCCGGTGGTGGTACAGCTGCGGAAGGCGTTCCCTCGCCATATATAATGTATCAATATAATCAAGTAAAGAAATCCCAGGCAGTTCCCCAGCCACACGGTATAAGAAAAGAAGATCAAACGACTGAATATTATGGCCAACCAGAACTTCCCCTTCTATAAAAGAAAGAAAATCCGGTAGCACTTCTAAAAGTCCGGGCGCTTCCTTTACCATCTCATCGGTGATACCGTTAATTCTTGTTGCTCCTGCAGGAATATGAGTCCCCGGATTAATCAACTGGTTAAACTGATCCGTAATCACATGATTTTTTACTTTAACTGCAGATATCTCTATAATGGAGTCTTCCTGTTTATCCACTCCCGTTGTTTCCAAATCAAACACTACGTAATTTTCTATGTATTGGTTCAAACGTCTGCCTGTCAGCTCACTTGCAGCCATAATTCCCTCCATTTCTGTATGCAACAGGACTTAAATCCTTTTATCATTGGTATCACTACCATTATAACGTCTGAGCTTGTGTACATCAAGTTAAAACGCGAAAAAGGAATTTCATAAAAAAACAGCACTCCTAAGAAAAATTCTTAAGGAATGCTGATCCATTTTCTATGATATTGTAAAGCCTCCTTCATCCCTTTACTGCCCCTGCCATCATTCCTTCTATAAAGTACTTTTGAAATGCCACAAAAAGCAGGAAAATCGGGAAAACGGAAAAGACGGAACCTACGATCAGAAGGCTGTAATTATCCCCATAAGGATTAATCAGTGTATTCAGTCCCAAAGTCAGCGTGTATTTCTCCGAAGAACGGATTACCAGCAGAGGCCACAAATAGTTGTTCCACGCATTCATTCCGTTTAATATTGCCATGGCAGAAAATGCCGGCTTCATAAGCGGAACAATTAATCTGTAAAATATGCCGTATTCCGTAGCTCCGTCGATTCTCCCGGCTTCCATTAAGGACCTTGGAATGCTGAGCAGATACTGACGGAAGAAAAAAATGGTTGATGCATGGGCGAGAAACGGCAGAACAATGGCTCCGTAACTGTCCATCATTTTCCATGAAGAAATCTGCTTATACAAGGGCAGCATGACCACTTCCAGTGGAATGGATAAAATGAGTAACACCAGGACAAACAGGAATTTCTTTCCTTTAAAATCGTAGGCAGCAAATCCATATCCAACAAAAGAGCTGATAAGCAGAGTGCCGGATACCGTAATAACAGTCAGAATGATACTGTTGAAAAACCATTTCCAGTATTCATGCTGTCCTGAAAACAAAAGAATATAATTATCCAGATTCATTCTGGAAATGTTTAAATCCAGATTCAGGCCATATTGGAGAAGATCTCCTCCCGGCTTAAAGCTCGCAATGAAAAGGACCCATATGGGAAGAAAAATTCCTGCAGCAAGAAGGGTAAATATCAAATAAAAGGCAGCAGTTACTGTACGTTTTTTTATACTTCTGTTCATATCAGTCCCTCCCCTCTTCAAACGTTCCTGTGACCTTCAGCTGAATTAAGTTCACCGCCATAACTACGAGAAGGAGAATTAAGCCCACTGCACATGCATAGCCCAGCGCCCGTTTTTCCACTCCCTGTCTGTATAAATACCCTACGATAGTAAGTCCGATGTTATTGGGAGAATTATTTCCTTTAAACAGCATATTGCTCTCTAAGAACATGGAAAGACCGGCATAGATGCTGATCGTCAGCACATAGACTGTGGTCGGCTTTACGAGCGGAACGGAAATTTTAATAAACTGCTGCCAGCCGGATGCACCGTCAATGGAAGCTGCCTCATATAAATCACCGGGGATACTCTGCAGACCTGCAAGGAAATATAAAATATTCACACCGGTCCATCTCCAGCATGCCAGAAGTAAAAGTGCGAAGAAACTGGTGCCTGCACCTTTTAACCATTTAACCGGACTCACTCCAAAAAATCCAAGTACCTGATTAAAAAGAGAGGTTGCAGATTCTCCAAACATCAGCCGGAAGATGGTTCCGGCAACTACGACTGAAGTGAGAGCAGGTATAAAATACACAGACTTAAAGAACTCCGTCTTCTTAATCCATCTGCTGTTTAGCATGGTTGCAAAAAGCATGGGAAAGGGAATCAGTAAAATCAGTGTTCCGGCCATGTATTTAAAGCTGTTCCATAATGCTTTTCTGAATATTTTATCTGTTAAAAGTCTGGAATAATTATCAAACCCCACCCATTTATTTTTTAACACATCCTGAAAGCTTAAAAGTACCCCATTACAGACAGGAACAATCCAGAACAGCAGCACGGTAATTACAAAAGGGCAGATGAACACATAAGGAGCTATTTTTTTCGAGTAGAAGAATTTCTTCATTTTGTACTCCTTCCAGTAATGATTTTTATACAGCAGCCGCAGGGGTATCACTCCCTGCGGCATCCCTGCTATTTTTTAAATTCATTTTTTAAGGTTTCCTGGGAAGAATCAAGTGCTTCTTTCACATCCATTCCATCCTCAAAAATACTGTTTAATGTTACATTGCATAATTCATTGTTAATGGAAGGATATTTCTCATCGGTATACGCTCTTAAAAGTCCGATGCTGTCCTTGGTTTTTAAAAGTGTGTCAAAGGGATAATTGGTGAAATACTGAATAAACTGGTTATCCGGATTCTGAGTAAGAGTTTTATCTGTCCACACAGCGGTATTAACCGGGTCAAATCCAAGCACATTCCAGACTTCACGGTTGGAATCCTCGGAAAGCTTGATATAAGCCATAACTTCTGCAGCCAGCTTCGCATTCTTACCTGATTTTACAATTGCGGTTCCTGTACCGCCTCCGCCGATGGTTGCTGTCTCTTTATCACTCTCATCCCATACAGGAACTGTTGAGATGGCGACCTGCTTCTTTAAATCCTTCATGTAGTTTACAAATCTGGACGTCTGCCAGAAAGGCATAATCTGCACAGCATATTCTCCTGTATTGTAAGAAGGATACGCTTCTTCGTTATCCGGCTGTCCGCCCGGAACGGTTGCAAAAGCCCCTGTTTCCTGCATACCTTTTATGTATTCCAGCACTTCCGTCAGTTCCTTGCTGTTTAAGTTTAAATTTCCGTTCTCATCTACGTAATCTCCGCCCTTTTGAGCAAGCATCAGGTTAATCATCCAGGAAGCAGATGTTTCCACACAGGAGAAATACTTACCGGTGGCTTCGTGATATTTCACTCCCGCATCTTTAAACTGATCCCATGTTTTAATATCCTGGTAATTGATTCCTGCATCTTTTAAAAGCTTTTCATTGTAAAATGCCACCGTGGTTCCAACGTGGGTGGGAAGACCGTATTCCTTTCCATCCTTGGAATAGATATCCAGACGGGACTGTACGATGTTATTCCGGTAAGGCTCTATCACATCATTCAGTTCCATTAATCCGATATTGCCAACCATAAAGGCAGGAAACTTTCCAAGCTCAATATCTACAATATCCGGTGCACCTTCTCCAGATTCCAAAGCAAGAGAAAGCTTATTGTGCATATCATCATAGGGCATGTTGCTTAATACCAGTTTCACCTTTTTATCCGGGTGCGCCTCATTCCACTTTTCAGCCATGTTCACGTAAAAGTCCTGGTGGAGTTCAATAAATGTCCATACATTTAATGTAGTTACATCATTACCTGCCACCTCCATCGACTTCTTTCCGGCAGAAGCTCCCTTGCTGCCAGTTTCTCCTGAACTGCTCTTGGTGCTGCTGCAGCCTGCCGCCAGAATCACCGCCATGGCCGCACATGCAAGAGCCCCCAATACTCTCCTTTTCATGAATAAATCCTCCTTTTAAATTCTTTCTTATCAAGACAGATCTTGCCATCTGTATGATTCTAAAAAAACGTCCCCCCAGGAGGGTGCTGCCGGTCTTATTAAACGTTTTATATGTTTTTTATAAATCCGGCATTTTATATATATGTATTTGTGTTGATGTACTGATTTTTTATTGATTTTCTTATATATAGTTGCATACTATCACATGAAAACGGCTATGTAAAGTATTTTTGCATAATTTAATCCTGTATATAAATCGTTTAACCATGTAATTTTACATAACTTTCTGTATAATTCTGTCGAACTTTCTCATTTCTGCAAAAAAAGAACGTTTGTCCGCTATTCTCCACAGATAAACGTTCTTATTACCATATCAGCTCTATGTCAGATCTCTTACTGATTTTCGTATCAGAAGCATGCAGTCCACCGCACAGACATTCTCCCCAGCATTCTCCAGTTCTCCTCCATTTAGAAGCTCTATAATCCATTCACTCGCCTTATAGCCGATATCATGGAGCGGCAGACTGACTGTTGTCAGAGGCGGGTGATAGTATCCTGACAGTTCTCTGTCATCATATCCGGCTACCGATATGTCATGGCCTATGGTCTGTTTTAACTCCTCCACTCTGTCATAAACCCCGCCTGCCATCAGATCATTCATGGCAAATATGGCAGAAACCCCTTTTTCAAGGAGTTCACCTGCGCAGCGGTATCCGGATTCTCTTGTCCAGTCTCCCTCTGTCACAAGACCAGGATCATACAGGATTTTGTTTTCAAAAAGAACCTGCTGGTAACCCACCAGCCTGGCCTGGGCATGAAGGCTGTCCGGTTTTCCGGTTATAACTCCCACCTTCCGGTGCCCGTTATCCAGAAGATACTTTACAATCCGGGCCGCCCCGCTTATATCATCCACCACAACAGAGGGAATCTTCCTGCTTCTGGAATACCCATAGGCCATCACTGCCGGTATGGGCAGCGTATCCGGTATGCAGCGGATTACCCGCTCATGGGCTGCCACGTAGATAATTCCCTCCACCTGTTTTTCCATAAGCTTTTTAATTTCCTGTCTGACCAGTTCATAATAATCGTCCTTATTGTAGTAAGTATCATTATATTTTTTAAACAGCCTTAAATTGGTTAAGAGAATCTGGTATTCCTGTTTCTGACAATAGTCCGTGATTCCGTCAATAATATCCGGTATGCTGAATATGGTCATGTCTTCCGCGATTACACCGATACTTCTGGTTTTCTGCATCTTTAAATTTTTCGCCACGATATTGGGCGTATAGTTTAACTGCTCTGCCATTTCCAAAACCAGCTTCCTGGTCTTCTCACTGGCACCCGGTTTATTATTTAAAATATTGGAAACTGTAGCCACCGATACGCCGCAGCATTTTGCCAGCTCTTTGATTGTCGCCATTATTTCCTCCAGAGATCTTTTGTACTTATTAACTCAGATTTTTAATTAATTGTCAATATGTAAATATTAAACGTTTCACAAATCCATTTTTTCACTATTATGGTTTCATATATTTATATATCTTGACATTCATTTATGTTTTTGTTACCATGTTTTTGTATTAAACTTAAGAGAAAGGGTTTATTGAACTATGAAAAAAATAATGCAATCAATAAACAGCGGTATTTTAATACTTTTTGCGGCAGGTATGGTTCTTATTCTGTTCTCTTTCTCCGGTTTTATTACATCATTTCTTCCTCCTGTCACCTTCGAGGATCTTCTTGAAGGAAAAGAGATCAGAATTGGGAGTCATATTGAAGGTAACGTCGTCTATGCACTGGACTATTTTGCAACGGATACTACTTACGAAAAAAACAGCGACGGAATCATCATTCCAAAGAAGAATTCAGGCAACTATTATATCATTCCTATCAGCAGCGGCTATCTGGGACTTAAGACTGACCAAACCCAGAATTGGTCCTTTGACAGGCTGACAGAAGAAACTTATTCCTTTTTAAAAGGCGGTCAGAGGCCTCAGCTGAAGATTTTTATTGACGGGGAAATAATCCCCATGAAAAAGAAGCTTATACCGTATTTTCATAAATATTTATCAGAGGCAGGATACAGCGAGGAAGAGATAAAAGGGATGGGAACTCCCTTTTTGATCCGCCCCAGAACTTTTATAGTCAACCGGATTGTTTTTACAGCCGGCATTCTGTTTTTATTTCTTTCAGCAGTCATTTTCCGCCGGATCTACAGGCGCTTTTGTATACTGGAGGAGTTTTCTAAGGATATGCCGGTAGCATGAGACAGAAGGAGAGACAGACAGCGAAATCGGCTTAACTTTCGCTGTCTGCCTAAAGAATAGAAAAGATGAAATGATTTTAGAAAAAAATCGCCGATATGGGAATGAGAAACAATATTTGCTGCGTTTCTGTTACATTAACAATAGCATCTGACCCAGCCCCTGACAATGGGGTGTGCATTTTTCGTCATTATCATGGCTTTTTTCGTATTGTCTATACCAGTATATCATTGAATTTCAAAAAATCTCTGTAACCTTTCTCAAATTCCTTTCTCCTGTTATGACTGATATACAGAACATCTCCATTAACCATTTCCACCTCCTCGCCTTTCACAGACCTGACATGCTGCATATTCACAATGTTATGACGGCTGATCCGGATAAACCATTCTTTGGGAAGTCTTTGTTCCTCATCATTCAATCTTGCTTTGATACGCAATCTGCCATCTTTTATCATTACACTTGTTTTTCGATAATAGGACTCCAGATATAAAATCTCCCCCATATTAAAAACAAAAGGTTTTCCATTAAAAAAGGCGGCATATTTCAAATTTCCCAATATGATCATATCATATCCCATTCGTTCAAATATCAGGTTCAGGCTCTTCCATTCTTTCGTTTTTTTCACTTCCATTTGCAGCTTTTCATCAATAAAAAAGGTAATTTTCATAATCTTCCCCCTGTAAATCTATTTATGGATAAATTAGCCTTAATTACATAATGCTTCATCCATATTTTGATAACGCAGAAAGAGACTTTAAGAAACTATGAATATTTACAGCAGATATTCTCACACTAAAAAAGGGACTGTCAACCACACGGAAAGGAGACTTGATATGAAATCAGATGAAAATAAAGATTCCGGACGCCGGTCAGACCGGGTTACTGCAAAAAACAATTATGATATTGACATTCAGGCCTGTTCCTCTACAGACTTAACGGGGCTGATTCCGGCAGAACCGGCCTCAGAAGAGGAACTGGAAGCATACCAGGATCTCTATCCTTATCTTCCCAAAGCAAAGGTGAAAGATAAAAAGCAGTAAATCCCAAATGGAAAACCCAGCCTGATATCCACAAGATACCTGGCTGGGTCATTCTATCTGCCTGTTTCAATAATCGCGTCTACAATATCCATATAATCACTGCAGTATTTTTCATACATAGGCTTTACCGCATCCTGAAACTTCTGTTTCTCTCCCGGCGACAATTCTATGATCTGGCAGCCTGCCTGACGAACCTTCCTTTCTGATTCCCTTTCCCGCTCAGACCATAACTTTCGTTCGTACTCCGCTGACTCCAATGCGCATTCTTTAATAAGGTTCTGATCTTCTTTTGTTAACTTATCCCAGGTGGGCTGGGAACAAAGCTGAAGCTCCGGTACGCGGTTATGCTCGTCTGTTGTGTAATACTTGGCCACTTCATAATGACTGGTTGATTCATAGGATGGCCAGTTATTTTCCGCACCGTCAATAGCACCGGTCTGCAGCGCTGAATAAACCTCAGCATAAGGCATAGGTGAAGGACTTGCTCCCAGGGCCTCCGCCATCCCGATCATCATCTCCGATTCCTGGACGCGGATCTTAAGCCCCTTCATATCATCCAGTGTTCTGATGGGACGGACAGAGTTGTAAAAATTTCTGGCGCCGGCATCATACCAGGATAAAGGCACCAGATCAGAGCCTTCAAACGAGTTCATAAAGTCTTTCCCGATGGGACCATCAAGGACCTGCCACATATGGTCCGCATCCCGGTAAAGATAAGGCAGCTGAAGAACATTCAGCTTGGGTACAAACTCTGCCAGAGGAGATAAAGAAATCCGCATAAAATCAATTCCTCCAAACTGCAGCTGCTCACATACAGACTTTTCATCCCCCAATACCCCGCCTGCCTGAATATTAATTAAAATTCTCCCGTTGGTTTTCTGGCTGATTAATTCCGCAAATTTATATGCTCCCTGAGTTGTGGGATAATCTTCTGCCTGATTTTCTGCATAGGTAAATACATATTCAGGGTTTTCCCAGACTCCTTTTCCCGGCGCTTCCACTGACGAATTCCCTCCAGGTCCGGCCGAACTTCCATTCACACCGGTCTGGTCTGGTCCTTTGCAGCCGGTAAGAACTACTGCCATGACTACACACAAAAAAACACCCGGTAGTTCCCTTCTCATAAAACCCCGTCCTCCTTAACGCTGTCATTATAGCTTTCTGTCTCTTTTTAACGTCATCTTAACATATTTTATTATATCCAGCGGTTTTTCGCAAGGAAACGGCAAAAATTTTATATATTCAACAAGATACAATCTTATTTTCTGTTGAATATGCTCATCCGGTATTCCGTTGGACTGATACCTGTGACCCTCTTAAATACCTTTGCAAAATAATTGGAATCATTATAACCTACTGCCTCACCGATCTCCTTAACATTGACCATAGGTTCTTTCAGCAGGTTTTTTGCAGCTTCCACTCTGCATTCCGTTAAATAAGTTGTGAAGTTTTTATCAAAACACTGTTTAAACAGCTTACAGAAATATGCCTCTGAATAATTCATCACCCTTGCAACATCCTGCATGGATAAGTCCCTCACATAGTTTTCCTCCATGTACTGACGTATCGCCTCCGCTACCTTATGAAGTCTTACCTGTCCATCTCCTGTATTCAGTTCAGCGGAAGCTTTAAAAAGAGCCGGTTCAGGCATATTCAGCTCTTCCTCCCCTTTCCCTTCCTGCTTCGCCTTATCTGCAAGACGCATGGCTTCGTCTAATACACTGATCAGTTCTTCTTCCTTGCAGGGCTTTAATAAATAGTCAAGGACGCGGATTCCAATGGCTTTCTTCGCATAAGAGAAATCATCAAAAGCAGTCAGGAAAATGATACTGCACTCACTTTTACGCCGCCGCATCTCCTGTGCCGCCTCTATGCCGTTAATTCCGGGCATTTCAATATCCAGCACTGCAATCTGAATATCATGTTCGTCAAACAGTTCCAGCGCCTCTCTTCCATTTTCTGCCTGCCAGATTCTGCACTGATCTCCCAGTTCCTTTGTCAGTGTTTTATAAAGTACCTTTCTTTCTATTAATTCATCATCTGCAATCAGTACCCGATACATATAAGCTCCCTCTGTCACAGCCTGACTGGTATGGTTAGCAGAACTGCTGTTCCATGTCCCTGTCTGCTGTATATCTGAAAATCACCTCCATCGTACATACGATGGATTCTCTGATAGATATTGCCTGCTCCGATTCCTACTCTGGCAGTGGAATGAACCGCCAGCGCCTCTCTCAGTTCCACTAAACTCTCCTCGCTCATTCCCACACCGGTATCTGCAACGGATATAATAATCTTCTGGTTCTTCTCCCATATCCGGATCCGTATGCTTCCTCCTTCTTCTTTCTTTGAAATGCCGTGTATCACCGCATTCTCTACAAGAGGCTGAAGCGTAAAGGTGGGAATCATAATCCTGGTGCTGTCCACCAGACACTGGATGTCGTAATGAAGCCTGCTGCCAAACCTCATCTGCTGTAAATACATATAGTCACTCACTACCTGAAGCTCTTTCTTTAAAAGAACCTCAGATTCCGGTGTCTTTAGGTTATACCGGAATAAATTGCCCAGACACTCGGTCATGCGCTCGGTTGTGCCTGCGTCTTCCAGCTTTGCCATACAGGAAATCATATTTAAGGTATTAAAGAGAAAATGAGGATTAATCTGGTTCTTCAGCAGCTCCAGCTTGGTTGCATCAAGCCTTTTTTCTATCTCCATCTTCTCGATCTCCTCCTTATGAAGAAGATCTGCCATTTCATTTTTCTCTTTTAATGTGGTGATATACTGACTGGTGGAATGTTTCATCTTATTGAAGGCGTGTACCAGCTCTCCGATCTCATCCTGATTATCAATTACCACGTCCTCATTGCTGAAATCATTCCCTGCTAACTTTCTGGATATACATGCCAGACGCACCACAGGGTCCACCATGTCCCGGTTCATCATACGGCTTACATAAAAGGTTCCGCTGATGCTGAACACAGCAAGAACCAGTATCACAACCGGAAAACGGTACAGAATGGGAACTCTGGCGTAATAGGCATCGGTTCCCTCTCTTAAGGTACTTTGAACCAGTCGTTTTCCGTAATCCGAAAGATAATCCTGCATCCTGTAGATGCGGTATAATTCATTGATATACTGGGTTATGGAAAAACCGTTTTCATCCTTACCCATAAGAAATAAATCCCGCCACTTACTGTAGTTCTCATAGCCATTGCGGATTGACCAGGTTATGGAATACCGTTCCGCTCCCACCTTGTCATAGTCAAAGGGCAGCTGGGAAACACTGTGTTTTGTCCGGGCACAGGCTGTATCAAATAGTTCCCTGCTCTCCTGGGAGCGGTCTTTGACATAATTTTTAAATGCTCTGGTTTCCTCCTCCATAGCCGCCTGATAATCATGGCATCTGGAATTATCCTCCAGAATCTGGTTGAATCCATTTAACGCAAAATCCAGTATTACAATATTAAATATAATGGAAAGAGCCACGATCAGAATAACCATGGCTGCGATTGTCTTAATCTTCTGCTTTAACGTAAAAGAAAGCCACTTCTCATGCAGCTTCTTCGACCCCCATCGTCCCACTTTCACTAAATTCCCCTCTTTCTTCTCCTTCTTTCAAGACACTTATGAAAGTGACCCGCCATTCACATTATACCAGATTTTAATAATTTATGCACCTTCAGTTTTCATCCAGTTCAAAACGAAACCGCAAAGATACGCAGGAAAATCTTTGCGTAACTTTGCGGTATTTTATCCATTTAAAAACTTTTTATCCTTAGTGAAGACGGAACTTACTCATTAATTCCCGTAAATTCTCTGCCTGTCCGGAAAGTTCCTCGCTGGCTGCAGCACTCTGCTCTGCTGTTGCGGAGTTACTCTGTACAACAGAAGAGATCTGCTCGATTCCAACGGTTACCTGGGTTACCTTATCGCTCTGCTCCTGGAGTTCACTGGCAGACTTTTCAATGGCTGTAACCATATTCCTTGTCTCCATAAGAATTCCGTTTAAGGTCTCTCCGGTAGAGGAAGCCACTCCGGTTCCCTTCTCAACTGCTGTAATAGTATCTGCAACAAGACTTGAAGTATCCTTTGCAGCGTTAGCGCTTTTTCCTGCCAGGTTACGCACTTCATCCGCTACCACTGCAAAACCTTTTCCTGCTTCTCCTGCTCTTGCAGCTTCCACCGCTGCATTCAGAGCAAGAATATTGGTCTGGAATGCGATATCTTCGATCAGCTTGTTAACCTTTTCAATCTCTTTGGATTTCTGGCTGATCTGGCCCATGGACTGCATCATAACCTGCATCTGGGCATTACCTTCTTCCATTGCCTTGCCAACACGTCCAGCCTGATTATTAATGCCATCCACTGTCTTAGCCGTGCTTAAAAGGCTGTTTGATATTTCATTAACGGAAGAGGATAATTCTTCTACGGAAGCTGCCTGTTCCACTGCACCCTGGCTTAAATTCTGCGCTCCCTGGGATACCTGGGCACTGCCCTTTGCAACCTCGTCTGCAGACATATTAATTGTTTCCATGGTTTTTGCCAGCATATCTTCTGCTTTCAGAATAGCTTCCTGAATCACAACGTAATCGCCGTTAAAATCCATGGACCCGGAAGGACTGAAATCTCCGGAAGCAATCTTGTCCATAGATGCTGCAATGGTACTGTTATAACCTCTGACGCTGGTTACATAATTGCCAATTTCCTCTGCCAGCTGTCCGATCTCATCTCTTCTTTTTAAAACAGGAACATCACTGGTTAAATCACCGTTTGATAAAAGCTTCATTCTGTCCGCAATGGCTGATATAGGTCCTGCTATGGAACCTGCGAACCAGAACGCAAGGAAACAGCCTACAACGATAGATAACACCATAAGAATTACCATTCCAAATACTACTGTATAGATTGAGGTAGTCGTTTCATGAATCGGTGCAACCACTCCAAGTGCCCAGCCATCACTGCCGCTCACCGGACTGTAGTAGCAGTATCTGCTCACGCCCTTATACTCATATTTTCCGATGTCAGTTTTCCCTGATATAATCTTCTGGAACATCTTACCAATGGATGCATAAGAAGAATCGCTTTTTGCTTTCTCAATCATGTTGCTGCGCTGCTGCACAAGATCCGCATCATTGTTGCCGATTAAAGTTCCGGTACTGTCTAAAAGAAATGCATTGCCGGTCTTACCAATTTTGAAGTCTTTAATCAGATTGCTTAAAACACTTCCGTCATAAGTTCCAACCAGAATTCCGAAATCATATGGTGTAGCGACCCGGATTACCAGCACATTATTGCTGTCATATTCTGTCGTTGAAATAGTGGTCTGTCCGCTTAATGCTTTTGTTATGTAATCTGCACCTGAATAACTTTCACCGATGTGTTCCCCGCTGGCACTGCGGGTAACAACGCCTTCCTTGCTGATTACTGCCAGATCCTTATAACCGTAAAGAGTACACTGATTGCTTAAGTACTCTGAAACCACTCTGGAGTTAATTGATTTTAAGCTTCCTCCCTGGGCGCTGGCTTCAATGCTCACCTTCATCTGGTCTAAGTTCTGCACAACTAAGTTATTAACCAGCTTTCCGGTTGATTCCAGATCACTTTTTACGACATCTGTGATACCACCAAAACTTACCGTAATACTGACAATCATATTGGTTACGGATAATCCAAGAATGATGGCAATAATAAACATCAGCATCTTCATCTTAAGTGATTTCACAGACAGCTTTGCCTTAATTGATGCTCCCACATTCTTTTTCTTACCTTGTCCAATTACTTTTGCCTTCTGGGTTTTCCGATTCCACTTCTTATCCCCCGGTGTCTTCATCGTCTTATGCTCCTTGTCTCATGTTTGGTAAATATGAACCATGACATTTCGTTTATGGTTTTTTTCATTATACGATATTTTGTAACTATTTGTCAACGTATCCATAAAATGACAATGATTTTTTATTTATCTTTTAATAGACAAAAGTCTATTATTTCAGCAAAAAAAGATATCTTACTCCATTTTTCACAATGAATAAGATATCTTTTTACGTTCTATGCTCCCCGGTTATCGGAAAACAGTCTGAATGAGTGTCATGTATATTACCGTACCTCCCCCTATACTGAGCAGAGAATTTCCCTTCCATGCATGCAGTGCCGCAATGGCTCCTATAGAAAGAAGCTCCGGCAGACCATAGGGGCTGGCCGTAAAAGAAACTCCCCTTAAACAGTAGACAACCAATAAGCCAATGGTGGCATAAGGCAGCGTATTGCTTAAATAAGTTACATATTTTGGTGTTTTCTTTCCTGCCGGGAAAAAGAAGAAAGGCAGAAACCTTGTGAGTACCGTAGCCAGAATCATAGCCAGAGTGATCAGGGCATAATTCATGAAATTCTGTTTCAAGTCTGTTCCTCCTTATCTTTTCTTTTCACATAGCCGATGGTAATGACAGAAATAATCATCAGCATGGCAGGTACAATAAAAACTGCCTTACCAAAAAGCAAAATACATAAAATAGAAGAAAAAATCCCGATGCACGCTGCCCGGCGGCCTTTGCCGGACTTCCACTGATCGATAAAAATTACTGTAAAAAGTGCAGTCAGGGCAAAATCCATTCCAGCCGTATCAAAACGGATCATGGTTCCTGCAGCCGCGCCCGCCAGTGTCCCTGCAACCCAGTACAGCTGGTCCAGAAAAGATATAAAAAAGTAAACCCAGTATCTTGGAAGATAATCGGGAACTTCTTCGCTGCAAAGAACAGAAAATGTCTCATCTGTTAAAGAAAATATCAGATAAGGTTTCAATTTGCCCGACTCTTTTAACCGGTCAAGCATGGACAGTCCGTAAAACAAATGCCTTGCATTGAGCATCAGCGACATAAACAGAGCGTACCACGGATTGACCACAGCGGCAAAAAACGTAATTCCAAGGTACTGCAGGCTTCCCGCATATACAAACACACTCCAAAAGAGTGCCCAGAAAATGCCAAAGCCGTTCACTCTCATTAATATTCCATAAGCTGCGCCTAAGACCAGATATCCCGCCATAACAGGCACTGTTTTGGGGAAAGCATATTTCAATGCTTCCATTCTTTTAAATTGTTTTTCCATTGTCAGATTCCTGTCATTTATGATTGCCTTTTTCCGGCAAATTTTTTATTATAATAAAGTACCTCAATTAAATTCATTTGTCAACAACAGGAGTATCTTTTATGAACTTTGACTATATGTATGATTCATGCAGCCTCTGTCCCAGAAACTGCAAAGTGAACCGCCATCAGACCGTGGGATACTGCGGCTGTACTGATACAGTCAGGGCGGCCCGTGCTGCTCTCCATCACTGGGAGGAGCCCTGCATCAGCGGAAGCCGGGGAAGCGGAACTGTCTTCTTTTCCGGCTGTACCCTGCGCTGCTGCTTCTGTCAGAACTATTCCATCAGCCAGGAGAATTTCGGAAGGGAACTGACCCCGGATCAGCTTTCTGATATATTTTTAAGACTTCAGGATGAAGGCGCCCACAACATCAATCTGGTAACTGCCACGCAGTACCTCCCGTCTGTAATCAGGGCTCTTGATCTTGTAAAATCAAAGCTTACCATACCTGTGGTGTTCAACTGCGGCGGATATGAATCAGCAGAAGTAATTAAAGCACTTGACGGATACGTTGATATATGGCTTCCTGATTTAAAATACCTAAGCAGTACCCTTTCTGCAAGATACAGCAATGCGGCAGACTATTTTGAAAAGGCCTCAAAAGCCATCAGTCAGATGATCAGTCAAACCGGAGCCCCCAGATTTGATCCCTCTGGTGAGTTGATGGAAAAAGGCGTTATCATACGCCACATGGTTCTTCCTGGAGCAAAAGAGGATTCCATGGCTCTTCTTACCTGGATGAAAGAGGAGTTACCTGATGGAATGTACTATATCAGCCTGTTAAGCCAGTATACTCCCTTTTACAAAAGTGCTCTCTATCCGGAAATTAACCGCAGAATCACTTCTTATGAATATAATAAGGTCCTAAACAATGCCATTGAGCTGGATCTAATACAGGGATTTATGCAGGAAAAAAGCAGCGCAAAAGAAGAATATACACCTCCTTTTGATTTAGAAGGGATTATAACTGATTAAAAACTGATAGAAAGGGATATCGACTGTTATACATCATCGATATCCCTTTCTATATTATCTCGTCCATTGGAATTGATACCTCTTTTCCGTCTCATGTTCCCTTACAAGTTACGTATGTATCAACATGATCTATATAAATTTTTTACGCTCTCCGTTGCTATAACCAGTTTCTTTCGTGGAACCATCTTTTGTCCGGTTATTCATGAGATTACGAATCACTGACTTCTTATTTCCATCGGATTCGTGTCCACTGGTCTTTCACATCGGTAGATTGTGGGGGCCTGTGTTTCATTCTTTCAAATGAAACGAATCTGCTCTTTCTGGTGGACCGTACCTCCTTTCGTCAGTTTTCCCTCTTCTTTGTAACTTTGGTTTCCCTTTGTTATGTCATAATTATAGCGTACGGCCCCGTATTTGTCAATATATTTTTATTTATTTTATAATTAAATTGTTAACTTTTAAATTGTTGCTATTTATTTAGAATTTTTAAACTTTATTTTATTTGAAACAGAATATATTTTTTATTAGATTAATACAATAATTGAAATTTTCTGTCGAAAAAAGAGATGGAAGTTTAGCTTGGGTTATGGAAGAACCATTAGCATATTGGGGGGCAAAACCAACTTACGTTAGTTTCGCAAACCTCCACTATACTTCAAATCTGTTTATTATGGTTGCCTGTTACTTTACTTTTCTTACCCCTTTTTCATCGACTTCATAGCCGTCAACCTTCGTGCTTCTGGCAAGAGAACCGTCGGCATAGAAGTAATACCATTTTCCATCAATCTCAAGCCACTTGCCGGATACCATCAGACCGTCCTTGGTAAAGTAATAGATCTTGTTGTTTCCGTTTGCACCGAGATCCCAAAAGCCGACTAACATTGTCTTACAGTTATCGCCGTCCTTGACCCAGCCGGTTTTCAGCGTGCCGTCGGTGTTGTAGAAATACTTCACCCCGTTCATGGTCTGTGTGCCAGTTAAGGCTTTGCAATCCTTGTAGTACAGATACTGTCCGGCATCGTTGAGTGCCCAGCCCTGTGCTGTGTCAGTGTTGATGGTAAGTTTGATGTAACGGTTAAGCATAGAGGATACCTCCGCCCGGGTGGCATTTCTTTTCGGATTAAACTTGTTGTCACTGCCTCCCATCATAATGCCTGCCTGCTGCATCGCCTTTACAGCGTCTTTGTACGCACTGCCAATGCTGGAAGCGTCGGCATAAGTTATGGCTTCACGGGTGATTGGCAGCGTATAGCCGGTTTCCTTTGCGTAGTTTACAAAGATTACTGCAATTTCTTCTCGGGTAATCTCCCGATCCG
>JAEWPQ010000261.1 GCA_023460575.1 Bacillota bacterium | reverse complement strand
GAAGCAATCGGATTAAAACTATAAGAAAGAGGTGGTCATCTTGACAACTGAGGAAAAATTGCAGCACTTCCTTGAGTTTTGTATGGAAGATGCCAGATCCCGCAGTGCAAAGATGCTTGATGAATATACTGCTGCCTTAGAGCAGACCTTTTCTGAACATCAGGAGGATGCAAAACGCAGAGCAAAACAGCAGGTGGCATCGGAAAGCGAACACATCGAAAGAGAGATTAACAAACGGCTCTCCTTAGAGCAGATCGGCACAAAACGTGAATTTGGAAAAAAGCAGGATGAGTTAAAAGAAAAACTGTTTCTGGAATTAAAGGAAATGGTAATAAATTTCTTGGATACTCCCCAGTATACGGAACTTCTTCAAAAAGAAATTAAAGAAGCAAAAGAGCTGGCCGGGAAAGAATTTATCACCATCTATATTGATCCTGCTGACGAGGAAAAGATCCGGAGCTTATCATTACCGGAAAGTGCTGATATCCGGGTCAGTGAGTATTCATTTATGGGAGGCACCAGAGCTGTCATTCCCTCCCGGCACATTTTAATCGATAATTCCTTCCAGACCAAGCTGGCAGAAGCAAAACGGGATTTCCGGTTCAACATTAAAGATTTGATGGGAGGTACGGCAAATGACTAATACAGGCACCATTTCCGGCATTAACGGCCCTGTCATCTATTTAAAGGGCGATCCCGGATTCAGAATGAATGAAATGGTTCATGTGGGAGAAGATCATTTAGTCGGCGAGGTCATCGGACTCACAGACCGCCGCACCATTGTTCAGGTATATGAGGAAACCAGCGGCATAAAACCAGGGGAAACAGTTACCTCCACAGGTTTTCCTGTTTCCGTTACTCTGGCTCCCGGCATTCTTAACAATATATTTGACGGTATTGAACGTCCCTTAAGTGAGATCGCAAAAACAGGGGGGGCTTATATTGACAGGGGAATACACGTCGATTCTCTTGATACAAAAAAACTCTGGAAGACTCATATCACAGTAAAAAAAGGTGACCGTCTGCTTCCTGGTGCGATTATCGCAGAAGTGCCGGAGACTCCTGCCATCGTTCACAAGGTTATGATCCCTCCTGACGTGGAAGGAACCGTTCTTGACGTAGTGGAAGACGGATCTTATACCATATCCGATCCGATTATTACACTGGAGCTGACAGATGGAACACAAAAGCAGCTGACCATGACACAGAAGTGGCCGATCCGGGTTCCAAGGCCCACATTAAAGCGATATCCGGCAACAAAACCTCTTATTACCGGTCAGAGAATTATTGATACGCTATTCCCTCTTGCCAAGGGAGGAACTGCCTGTATCCCGGGAGGTTTCGGTACAGGAAAAACCATGACCCAGCATCAGATTGCCAAATGGTCCGATGCGGATATCATTATCTACATCGGCTGCGGCGAGCGCGGCAATGAGATGACTCAGGTACTGGAAGAGTTTTCACAGTTAATTGACCCCCGTTCCGGTAATCCGTTAATGGACCGGACCACCCTGATTGCCAACACCTCCAATATGCCTGTGGCAGCCCGTGAGGCCAGTCTTTATTCCGGTCTTACTCTGGCAGAATACTACCGGGATATGGGATATCACGTTGCCATCATGGCAGATTCCACCTCCCGCTGGGCAGAGGCCCTAAGAGAATTATCCGGCCGTCTGGAAGAAATGCCAGCAGAAGAAGGATTTCCAGCCTACTTAGCCTCACGTTTATCCGCTTTCTATGAGCGCGCAGGCATGATGCAGAATATTAACGGAACAGAAGGCTCCGTTACCATCATTGGCGCGGTATCTCCTCAGGGAGGTGACTTCTCCGAGCCGGTAACACAGAACACTAAACGTTTTGTCCGTTGCTTCTGGGGTCTTGACCGGAATCTTGCCAATGAGCGGCATTTCCCTGCTATTCACTGGCTCAGCAGTTACTCCGAATATTTAACAGATCTGGCTCCCTGGTATCTGGAAAAGGTAGATAAAAAATTTGTGGATTACAGAAACCGCATGGTGTTTATCCTGACTCAGGAGAGCAGTCTGATGGAGATAGTCAAGCTGATTGGCGGAGATATGCTTCCTGATGACCAGAAGCTGATTTTAGAGATCGCAAAGGTCATCCGAGTCGGATTCTTACAGCAGAATGCCTTTCATAAAGAAGACACCTGCGTTCCTATGGAAAAGCAGTTTAAAATGATGGACTTAATTCTCTATCTGTATAAAAAGTCCCGCTCTCTGGTAT
Source organism: Bacillota bacterium (assembly GCA_023460575.1). Lineage (GTDB taxonomy): Bacteria > Bacillota > Clostridia > Lachnospirales > Lachnospiraceae > Lacrimispora. The sequence goes on along the minus strand of JAEWPQ010000261.1, from coordinate 13,621 downwards.
CAATGGGAATGCCCATGTCCGTTCTAAAGGAAGATCCTGTCTTTGATAAGATCATATCTCTGAAATATGATGTGCCCAACGACAGACTGGATATGTTTGATGATTACAAAAAACAGATTGATAACTTTTATGATTCTGTCATAGAACGAAACGCATAGGAAGGAGGCAGACGATGGCAATCGAATATTTAGGCTTAAGTGCAATCAACGGACCCCTGGTCGTTTTAGAAGGTGTTCAGAATGCTGCCTTTGACGAAATCGTGGAAATGACAGTAGCTGGAAAAACCCAGAAACTGGGACGTATTATTGAAGTTTATGAAGATAAAGCAATTATTCAGGTGTTTGGCGGAACGGACGGACTGGCACTTAGAAATGTCCACACCCGGCTGACCGGACATCCCATGGAGCTTGCCGTTTCAGAAGACATGCTGGGAAGAACTTTTAACGGCATTGGTGAGCCCATCGACGGACTTGGTGATATCAATTCAGAGATTTATCTTGATATTAACGGTAAGCCGTTAAATCCAGTAACAAGAGAATATCCAAGAGATTATATCCGTACCGGAATTTCAGCCATTGACGGCCTGATGACCTTAATCCGTGGCCAGAAGCTTCCCATATTTTCCGGTAACGGGCTTCCCCATGATGAACTGGCTGCACAAATTGTACAGCAGGCATCTTTAGGTGATGATTCCAAATCAGAAGAAAAATTCGCTGTAGTATTTGCAGCCATGGGTGTTAAATATGATGTGGCAGATTTTTTCCGCCGAACCTTTGAGGAAAGCGGCGTATCCGACCACGTGGCTATGTTTATTAATCTGGCCAATGACCCGGTAGTAGAACGTCTTATTACACCAAAAGTGGCTCTTACCCTGGCAGAGTATCTGGCCTTTGAAAAAGGTATGCATATCCTGGTTATTTTAACGGATATGACCGCCTATGCTGAGGCACTTCGTGAGGTTTCATCCTCCAAAGGAGAAATCCCATCCAGAAAAGGCTATCCCGGCTACCTTTACAGCGAGCTGGCTTCCATCTATGAACGTGCAGGTATTGTTAAAGGAAGACATGGATCGGTTACCCAGATCCCCATTTTAACTATGCCAAACGATGACATTACCCACCCGATCCCCGACCTTACCGGTTATATCACAGAGGGACAGATCGTTCTGGACCGGAACTTATACGGGCAGTCAGTTTATCCGCCTATTAACGTGCTTCCGTCCTTAAGCCGTCTGATGAAGGATGGAATCGGCGAAGGCTTTACCCGGGCCGACCACCAGGGCGTGGCAAACCAGCTGTTTTCCTGCTATGCCAAGGTGGGAGACGCAAGAGCACTGGCTTCCGTAATTGGTGAAGATGAGCTTTCTCCCATTGATAAAAAATATCTGGTGTTTGGCAAAGCATTTGAAGGCCGTTTTGTCGGCCAGGGAAACCACTCCAACAGAAACATCCTTGAGACCTTAACCATTGGCTGGGAGCTGCTCGGTCTTCTTCCAAGAGCCGAACTGGACCGTATCGACACCAAGGTATTAGACCAGTATTACAAGGAAACCACCGCTGAAGCTTCAGGCGAATAGGAGGGGTCAGAATGAATCCGAATACATTTCCAACCAAGGGGAATTTAATCCTTGCGAAGAACTCCCTGAAATTAGCCAGACAGGGTTATGAGCTGATGGATAAAAAGAGGAACATCCTGATCAAAGAACTGATGAGCTTAATTGATGAGGCAAAGGGAATTCAGGCGGAGATTGATGTTACATTTACCGCTGCGTATAAAGCACTTCAGAAGGCAAATATTGAACTGGGAATAAACTATGTCCAGGATATCGCTATGGCCGTGCCCATTGATGACAGGGTCCGCATAAAGACCCGAAGCATTATGGGAACTGAGATTCCGCTGGTGGAGCATGAGGAAATGCCTCTGAATTTAACTTACGCTTATTACAGCACCAGAGAATCCCTTGATGAAGCCCGTTATCATTTTGAACGGGTTAAAAAGCTGTCCATAAAGCTGTCCATGGTAGAAAACTCCGCTTACCGTCTGGCTAACAGTATTAAAAGGACCCAGAAACGGGCCAATGCATTAAAAAATATTACTATTCCCCGCTACGAGACACTTACCAGAAATATTACCAATTCTCTGGAAGAAAAGGATCGTGAGGAATTTACAAGACTTAAAGTCATTAAGCGCACGAAAAAGAGTCTGTAATCACAGAAGTGCCGCTCAGCCTTCATCAAATAAAAATGCAAACAAAAACTGCCATATCACTGGTGGCAGTTTTTGTTTTTTTATTATTTTCTGACTAAGTCAAATTCCTTATATATTTCTCCATCAGGCTCAGGGGTTAATAAAGACACGATGATTATCGCCGCACATGCAACGGTAAATGCAGGGAGAAGCTCATAAATGTTGAAGATACCACCCATGGGACGTATCAGATACTTCCATATGAATACCATCGCTCCGCCTGATATCATACCAGCAACAGCCCCATAATAGTTACTTCTTTTCCAGAACAGGGCGAACAGCATGACTGGCCCAAAGGAAGCTCCGAAGCCAGCCCAGGCAAAGGAAACAATGGTAAATACCGAACTATCCGGATCCCAGGCAAGGAACACTGCAATCAGCGCCACTCCGATTACTGTCAGCCGGGCTGCCAGCATGGAAGTTTTATGACTTACCTTAAGTTTTAAAAAGTCCTGCATCAGATTCTGAGACACTCCTGATGCGGCTGTTAAAAGCTGGGAATCAGCAGTTGACATGGTACATGCAAGAATACCTGCAAGCACTACCCCTGCCAATACCGAAAAAATAAAGCCATGGCTTCCCAGAAGACCAGCGAGTCTGATAATAACAGTCTCTGCCTCAGATCCGGAAGCAAATAGCGGAATATGACCTGCAACAGAAACACTGTAACCGATGATTCCAATAAGGATTGCCACAAACATGGAAATCACAACCCAGGTAGAAGCAATGCGGCGGGAAGTTGTAAGCTTTTCCTCATCACTGATTGCCATAAAGCGAAGAAGTATGTGGGGCATTCCGAAATAACCCAGCCCCCACGCCATAGTTGACACTATATTTAATATACCATAGGGAGAAGATGTCTGGTCTGCCATATTATGAGCTCTGCTCATGCTTAAATATCCGTCCAGAGCACCTGCATTCTCCATAACCTTATCCCAGCCGCCAGAAACTGATATTCCGTAAAATACGATAATGACGAGAGAAATACTCATAACAATACTTTGAACAAGATCGGTCGTGGATACCGCCATAAAACCGCCCATTACGGTATATCCAACCACCACAATTGCACCAAGAATCATGACAGTATGATAGTCTGCATGAAACAGGCTGTTAAACAACGTGCCAATGGCCTTAAAGCCGGAAGCGGTATACGGAATAAAGAATACCAGAATGATAACAGCAGATATACACATTAATACGTTTTTTTCATCCCGGTAGCGTCGGGAGAAAAAATCCGGGATCGTAATGGTATCACACACTACCGAATACCTGCGAAGACGTTTAGCAACTAAAAGCCAGTTTAAGTAAGTACCTGCTGCCAGACCTATTGCAGTCCAGCCGGCATCTGCAATTCCAGTCATATATGCAACTCCAGGAAGTCCCATCAGCAGCCAGCTGCTCATATCAGATGCCTCTGCACTCATGGCAGTTACAAATGGCCCCAGCTTCCTTCCTCCCAGGTAGAATTCATCAGCCGAGTCACCCCCGCCTTTTTTGCTGTAATAAAATCCGATATAGACCATAGCCACCAGATAAACCAGAATGGCAGACAATATGCCAACTTGCCCTGTACTCATAACTTTCCTCCTTGTAACGCATTTATTTCTGCTGCTTTTCTCATAAAGACCAGCGACAATGGGTGTATTATAGCATCAACAAAAATAGAACGCAACGCAGAACGAAGTATAGACTAAGTGCTGTACTTTTTTATTTAAAACAAGTTTATTTATTTATTTTATAAGGCTTTTTGAGCTGTACGATAATTAAATACAAATTTAATACAAGTACTCATAATTATTTTTCCGGCAGAAATCCGCTTAGAAACGATGGCAGCACAGATGCACTATACTGTCTAAGCGGATATTCTCCCCCGCACAGACACCAGTCATATAAAAGCGCCCGTTCGCAGAGAGCATAGAGCTTCACCATTTCACTGACGCTCATTTTAGTCCCGATTTGTCCTTCTTCCTGCCCCTGGGCTATGATCTTTCTTAAAAGTTTGTAATAGGTCCGGTTGTGGTCCAGCAAATGCTTTTCACCACTGGTAACCAGCTGGGTGGACAATAGCCTGGCCAGAAGATCTATGGAAATGCTGTTCTCTATCATTGCAAACAGCTCACTGTTTAACTGCAGAAGCTTCTCTATAGCCGGGAGTTCAGAGTCCAGCTGCGTTTTCAGTTCTTCATATTTATCATCAAATAAAACACTAAGAGTGCTAAGAAGAGCATCTTTTCCATCAAAATAATGATAGAACGATCCTTTGGAGGTCTTGGAAAGCTCTATGATTTCCTCCACCGTTGTATCTTCATATCCCTGTTCATAAAACAGTTTCCAGGCAGCGCTTACGATTTTTCCCCTGGTATTGCGCACACTTTTCTTTGCCACGAGACAATTCCTCCTTTTTTCATCCTGAGATGAAATCACAAGAATCAGTATATCATAGGACAGGAAAAAACGTCTATGAAATAAAAATGTTATCGTGACCTTATAGCCGTCACGATAACATTTTACATAGGAGGAATTTTATTTTATTTTTATCTGCCTATCATAATATTAAGTATCTCTACATCAGTTGACTTCATACCCAGACGCCCCATTCGTCCGATATTTTTTAAAGTTTGTTCATAGTCTTCCTCAACCAGTCCCTCCCCAAACGGGAAAGAGTGATTGCGGATTGCCATTTCATAGCCAAGAATACCAGCATCAACAGCACTGGAAATTTTTGCCGCACAAGAATCCTTTGCTCCGTCACATACAATACCACCAACATTCCCAAGAGCATTGATCAGCGTTTTACCAATGATATCATAATCAGCGCCCTGGAGATAAGCGATTCCGCAGGCAGCCGCAGCTCCGGCAGAAACAGCTCCGCAGTATGCGGATAAATTCCCGATATATCGTTTTTGATGCAGAGATAAGAGATTGGTAAGAACAAGCGCCCTGATAAGGACCTCTTTTTCTGTATTTAATTCCTTTGCATAAACGACAACCGGCATTGTGCAGGTGATTCCCTGGTTACCGCTGCCAGAGTTAATAATAACCGGCATTGCACAGCCATCCATCCTGGCATCGGAACCGGCTGCCGCAGCTGCTCTGGCTTTAATTCTGATATCATCATTAGATAGAAGCATAAGTGTCCGGCCCACTTGTGAGCTCCAGTCCTGAGTCAATCCAACCTCTGATATGGCAGAATTATACTCAATCTGTCTGTTTATAATATCCTCAACATCTTTAAGATCTGCCTCATTTGCAAATTCAAGGATCTCCCTGATATTAAGCTGCGATTTATCCCCGGAATCCTCAATTTGTATACCCTGCTGCCAAAACATAATCTGATTGTTTTTCTCAATTTTAGAGATATGATTATGTTTTGTCTGAATCTCCACTGCTGCAGACTCAGACCCCGCCGTAAGATAAGCACGTATAAAAAGATTTTCTTCCCCTTCCTCCAATTCGCAGGTGCAGAGTCCCTGTTGGTTTAATTTTCTGGTCAGTTCAATATCTTCTTTGCCAACCCCGCTTATTACCTCAAGCTCAGAATCAGGATTACCAGCCACAACGCCTAAAATAGCCGCCACTTCTACGCCTTTTTGTCCGCCGGAATTAGGAACAACAACACCCTTTACATTTTTAATAATATTTCCGCTGCAGCGAAGAAGAATGTGATCAGGCATCTGGCCAAGTACTTCCCTTGCTTTTGCAGCAGCAAGCGCTATGGCAATCGGTTCTGTACATCCCATGGCAGGAATCAGTTCACCCTTTAAAATTTTCAAATAATTATCATACTGAGTTTTTTTCATAGAAGTGTTCTCCTTAATGGTGCGGTGCTTATTTCTCTTTTTTATAGAAAGAAACCTCGCAGGTTTTACAGCCCTTTGCAATGGTATCACCTAAATGGAATTCATATCCCATGGCGTTTGCGATGCCCCTGTCTCCATCCATAGCCATATCACATAATTTCTCACAGGTTGCATCGTCAAATCCCAGATCCTGCCAGGCTTTTAACAGCGGGCAATGGTGAAATTCCAAATCGACTCTGTCTTTGTTTTTTGTCTTAAAAGTTATTTCAAATGTTTTCTGAAGAGTTGGGGAAAGGAATGTGTCAGCAAACACAGATACATCTTCTGCATCCGGACATTTTTCTTTGATCTCATTTCCCTGGGTATTTCCTGTTTCAGAAACTGCCTGACGAATGACTTTTTCCATTTCTTCAGCCAAACCGGCTTCACAGCCCTTCGTATACGTAAGACCAGTCCACGTGGCACGATGGCCGATGGCTCCTCTCTGAATATCTACTACTGTATCCCCTTTGATCGTAATTTTGTTCTCAATCATGTTTTTATCCTCCTGATTTTTATTTATTTAAAGAATATTGCCATTACCAGACCTGCAATTAAAACCGACCCTGAAGTTGCACTCACAAAACCTGATACCAGAGTTTTAGGGAGCATGTGTTCTTCTAATATTTTGTATTCCTCATCATTATCGGAAAGCACCTTAGCTGCCTCCACACTTAAGGTATAGCTGGCCGGAAAGCCGCCTGCCAAAGTACCAAGCCCAATGGCAAATGACATAGCTGCACTGAGTCCCAGCTTTTTTCCTACCGGAATAGAGAATGCCGCCACACCTATTACCGCCAATACAATCAGTACTGCAAAGCTTTTTAATAACTGTACCAGAGTATCCGGAGTTACAGACTTTAACTGTGAAAATACAAACATCATAATTATGGTGTACACAAATCCCATGCTGCGGGAACGTACCAAAACATTTTTATCAATAAATCCCAAAGCAGTGCCGAATACTCCCAGAAGCAATGCCCACACAAATTTTGAAACATATCCCATTGTAAGCTTATCAAGATATCCCGCCATAACTGTCAGAGTCACAATAAAGAACAAATGGGTAAAATCACTTTTAAAACTTTCAGGCATTTGGGGAAACAGATAACTTTTCTTAATTTCTTCCGTTTTTACCCCGCCTGAAGAAGCAGAATTGCCGACAGTCATCTTTCCTTCACGAAATGCCTTTAAAACATTTTTGCCTTCCATTTTAAGACATAAGCTGGTCAATGGATATCCCGCAAACCCCTGTAAAACATATACTGCCATTGCCAGAATTGCTAATTCCTCAGTAGGTGCAACGCTCTGCATCATCATGGCAGCTACAAATCCTCCGGTAAGAGGCGGTGCTGCGATTGCTGCGGTCTCGCTACCAATCAAAAAACTGCCAGCTGTTAATATGACCAGGAGAATTCCCAGCATACCCACTAAAGTTACAACAACCGTTTTCCACTGATCAATTAATTCCCTGATATTGAGCATGGTACCCAGATGGACCACCATAATCATGACGAGAAACGTAGGGAGATTAGTAGCTATTCCGCCTAATTGCAGGATATCCTGCGGGAAGTATGTCCAGAATCCAACGACAAACAGAATCGCTGTAATGAACATGGACGGGACGAACGCTTTGGTAGCCAGTGAGAATAATTCACCGACGATCAGTAGAAATAACATGGTAAGAAATGCTGTCTGTGTATCCATTTTGACCTGACCAGTGGCCACCTGGTAAACGCCGAAATAGAGGAACGATGCAATCATGACAGCCAAGAAGAGGTACCCAATTAGATGTTTTTTTAAACTCGTCTGCTTATCCATACCTTATTCCTTTCTTGTTTTGGTTTTAATACACTGTGTACTTGTGCTAATCATATCACGAGTTCATTGCTTAATCAATACTTTTTATCAACTTCTACATAATTAACTAATATTTATCATTAAATATGTGAATATAGCACAATTAATTTACGTTTAATTAACATAATATGTATTTGTGATATGATTAGTTTACTGTATAGCATATTGTTAATCATATTATACCCGGTTATTATTGACTTAATTTTCCAAGAAATGTATAATGAAGAGACTTATGTCGCAACAAAAAGGGGGATTCATATGTGTGAAAAAAACTCCGATACATCACTAAAACAACAGGTGCATGATGCATTGATTACTGATATTATCAATGGAGTATATTCCGGAAGCACAATTCTTACGGAAAAATTTTTAATGGAAAAGTATAACGTTAGCCGTGCGCCAATCAGAGAAGCGCTTACACAGTTAACTACTACGCTTATTCTTACAAGCATTCCAAGACAGGGTTATAAGATTTGCCAGCCAACTGCTGAGGAAATATATGAGATTGTCAAATTCCGCTCATCTCTGGAGTGTTCATTCTTACGTAATCTTACAGCAGGAATTGATCGTGAATGGATCAAAGAACTAAGAACAACCTGTATTAATTATACCAATTGCGGACCCAATGATTTTATAGGAAAGTGGCATTTAAACTGCGATTTTCATTTAAAGCTTTTCTCTGTTTATGGCAACCGCTATGCTTATAAACAACTTCAGGATGCATTAAATATTCAAACTATTTACTTTATTCAGAAAAAGCAGTATGCCAGCATGGATTTACATATGGCCCTTATTGATTATATTGAAAAAAATGAACTTTCTATTGCTGAAACAATTTTAAAAGCAGATATTGAGAATCTGTTAATACCTACCGCGGCACCAATTGATAATAGCAATTATTGAAAGGATGGTGACAGTTGTTTAAAGATTTAGATGAAAGCAAAGAAATCTTGATGAGGTTAAGTTACCAAGACTCGTACACTGGGATTTATGGGATGGCAACATTTTTGTAAAAGACAACCGGATTACCGGTTTGATTGACTGGGAAAGAAGTCTCTGGGCAGATCCCCTGATGGAAGTGGGATTTCGTACTTATGGCACAGACAGGAATTTTTACAAAGGTTACGGCATAGACCGCCTTTCGGAGAAAGAATACTTACGTGCTCTCTGGTATGATGTTTACACCATGCTCCTGGTTTCCCAGGAATGTGATTACCGCCAATATGAAACAAGGGATATGTATGACTGGGCTTCCGGTCATCTTGCCGATAAATTTAACGAGCTTCACCGCACCATACATTCCATGTCCCTGTGATTTTGTCAGTCTCGTTCAGACAGTCCTGTATGTATCAGCGGCTTATCCCCCACTTTGAAGCTGTAAAAGATGCCATCAGCGATACAATTGGAATCGTCAGCACAACTCCCAGGCTTCCGGAAATCCCCTGCATGATCTCTATTACCATGTTATTTGAATTGATAATCTGAAGATAAGGTAATTCATAGGCATAGTTTAACAGCAGCGTGCTGACCCCGCTTCCCACAAATGCCAGAATCAATGTATTTACCATGGTTCCCATGGCATCCCGTCCTACGTTCATACCGGAGCGAAACAGCTCTCTTGCTCCCAGTTCAGGATTATTGGCATGTATCTCAAAGACGGTAGACGATATGGACATTCCTACATCCATTACTGCGCCAAGTGCCGAGATCAGTAATCCGGAAAAGAGCAGTTCTCCCACACGGATTCCACGAATATTTTCAAGAACTGTCAGGGATTCGATATCCGATACATTATATCCTGAGATATGGGCCGCCGCTCCGAACAGACAGGCCGATATTCCGGCAATAATAACTCCGCTGACTGTTCCAGCTACAGCACACAAAGTTTTTCCAGACCAGCCCCCCAGTAAATACATGGTGATAAATGTAGTAACTGATGCAACCAGAACTGCTGCAAGAAACGGGGAATAACCCTTGTAAATCATTGGTATGTAAAGCCATATAATGCAGATAAAAGTAAAGCAGAGACCTACACAGGCATAAAAACCTTTGCGTCCTCCGATTAAGCAGACAACCGCCAAAAACAGCAGCACAAATCCAAGAACAGCCCACTCCCGGTCTACGCTGTAAACCGTATGAATGGAGATATCACCGGATACGCTTTGGATCACTATTACATTCATTCCAGGTTCACAGGCTGCTCCAAACAGATAGCCATTGTTGCTGGTCGCTTCAACCATTTTTCCTTTCATTGATCCTGAGCGGATTTCAAGCAGAACTTTCTGCTGGCCGGTCCTGCTGCCATCTTCCTGTAAGTTGTCCGTAAGAACCTCTATAACCCGTCCCCGCTCAAATGTTCTTCCTTCTGTTGATATGAGACTGGCAATATCAATCTGATTAAAGCGCACTAAAAAAAGGATGAATCCTGCAATAAACACTGCAAATACAGTCCATTGAAGCCACCTCTTTTTCTGCATTTTCCATGCGGATTTTTTCTGCTCCTTAAATTCCATATATGGCAGCTCCTTCCTCACCGGTTACTTTTATTTTTTGCCATAAAACCGGGACACTCTGACTCAGTCATATGCCCCGGTTTGTTCTTACCACATTATCTTCTGGATGCGTTGGTCTTTTTTAACTCGTAGGTATCATCAATTTTCTGAACCTTCCCACCGGCAATTTCATATGTATCAATTGCAAAGGTGTTGCTGTTAATACGAATTACAGAATAAGTGGGATTCCAGTTCTGGTTTCTTGCTGCAATATAATCCTGTTTACTGGGGATCAGTTCATAATATTTACTTCCCGTTGCAGAATTGGCTTCCATATAGAGGGTGCCGTCTCCATTTGTCACACCTCCGGTCATTGTATTTGCTATGGTGTAGCAGTTATTCTGGGCCTGATAGGAAGCATCTGTATAAGGAAACACATTTCCTGCCTCATCTTTTACATTATCCCAGTCATAGAAGTTATAGTTGGAATGAGTTTTAGAGTCAGACTTTAATAAATAGCTTCTGGAATAGGTATGGTCATGCCCCTGAAGCACAACATCCACATCATATTTATCCATAAGGGGAGTGAGCTGTGTCCGGAGCACAATCCCGTCAGAGTCTGAGTGGTCAAGACCGCTTCCATAAATGTCCTGATGAATCATTACAATTCTCCAGTTTGTATTGGGATATGCTTCAACTGCCTGGCGCATTGCCTGTTCATGCTCCGCGCAATTATAGTTATTTGTATTGAGCACCACATAAAGAGCAGGACCGTACTTATAGAAATAATCACCACCTGCAGTAGTCTTACCCAACTGCGTGTCATTGGGATTATTAAAATGGAGACTATAGCTTTCATTGGTAGAATCATGATTTCCGATGGTCGTGGAAACAGGAAGGGATTTCATCCAGTCCGCATTTAAAAAACCTGCATATTCGGTTTCATTTCCCGGATCTTTCCCTTCAACATTTTTATTAATCTGATCTCCTGCAGAAAGTATAAAACTGATATTCGGGTTTGCATTCATTGCAGTATTTAAAGTCTTGTTCCAGCTGAAAGCATCATTGCGGGCTGCCGTATTTATATCTGATTTATTTTCCAGTTTATCTCCTCTGGAGGTAGTTTGTCCTTTTGAAGCACCGATCTGGGGATCTCCTACGTAAAGCATGGAATAACTGTTAAAATTATGTGTCTTAAAGGAGGCAGTATCAGACGGTTTGCCATTTTTATAATACCGATAATAATACGTGGTGTTCTCAGCCAGGGAATCCACCGTCACCCTGTTACTCTGATATCCGTCAACAGCCTGTACCGCACTTCCTTCATATACAGTTGACTGACCCATATCACTGCGTCTGGATATTTCAACCCTGGGAGAAGCCGTTCCATCAGTTTTGGAGTACCATGCAAAGTTTAATTTTGTCTCGTCTGTACCTGGTGTGAGGGCTATTTTTTCATAATCCCGGCTCACCTGCCCCTCCCACTTCTGCGTCCATGCATCCCACGCCTGATCAGTGGTAGAATCAGAAAAGTGCTCCGTTGCCGCATATACGTATCCCCCCGCCAATGCCGCCGTTATGGCAGCTAAAATAAAAGCAGCTGCATAATTCTTTCTGCTCTTCATACTTAAGTCCTCCTTATACTCCTCGGTTTGATGTTCTGTCGTATTGTTTTTCAGAATGGAAGCGCCTCTCATTTTCTAAAGCATAAAACGACTGGTTATAATATTCAAGATACTTTTCGAAAGCTTTACAAACTATATGCGGAATTTACATATTTAACCAGTAATCGACAAAAAAACAGGCATTGCGGCCTGCTTTTTATCTATTCTGATATCATCTGAAATCCAAAGGATTATACTCCTCTTCCTGCATTACACTGACATAAGCCGGGCGTATAATCTTATCCATATTTATCAGTTCCTCAATCCGGTGGGCACTCCATCCCACAATTCTTGCAATTGCAAAAATGGGGGTAAATAGTTCCTTTGGAATGTCCAGCATACTGTAAACAAATCCGCTGTAAAAGTCGACATTTGCACTGACCCCTTTATAAATCCGGCGTTCTTCGCCGATTACCTTAGGCGCCAGCCGCTCTATGGCTGAATAAAGGTTAAAATCTTCCAAACGTCCCTTTTCTTCAGAGAGCTGTTTCACAAATCCTTTGAATATTTCCGCACGTGGATCCGATTTGGAATAGACAGCGTGTCCCATGCCGTAGATCAGGCCCTTCCGGTCATATGCTTCCTTATGAAGCAGCTTCCTTAAGTACTTCTCTACTTCCTTTTCATCCTTCCAGTCATGAACCTCTTTCCTCAAATCTTCCATCATCTCAACTACTTTGATATTCGCACCGCCGTGTTTTGGTCCTTTCAGCGATGCCAGGGCTGCTGCCACTACACTGTACGTATCGGTTCCGGAAGAGGTTACCACATGAGTTGTAAAGGTGGAGTTATTACCGCCTCCGTGTTCCATGTGAAGAATAAGAGCCAGATCCAGAACATGAGCTTCCACTCTGGAATAATTCATATCAGGCCGCAGGAGCCTTAAAATGTTCTCTGCTGTGGACAGCTTTTCATCTGGTCTGTGGATATACATGCTTCCGCCCCGCTCATAGTGATTAAAAGCATGGTATCCATAAACTGCCAGCATGGGCATCACACTGATTAGCATCAGGCTTTGGCGAAGCACATTTGGTACCGATATATCTCCTGCCTTATCATCATAGGCTGACAGCGTCAGAATGCTCCGCGCCAGAGTAGACATCATGTCATGGCTCGGTGCTTTCATCACTACATCCCTGACAAAATTAGTAGGAAGCGTCCTGCTGAAGCCTAGTGTCTGAGAAAAGCGATCCAGTTGTTTCTTATCTGGTAAATCTCCGAATAAAAGAAGATAAGAGATTTCTTCAAACCCGTACCTTCCATCCTTCACCACTCCGTTTACCAGATCATAAATATTATATCCCCGGTAATAAAGCTCTCCTTCACAGGGCACCTTCTCTCCGTCTATGGTTTTACTCGACAAGATCTTTGACACTTTGGTCAGTCCGGCAACCACTCCGTTGCCGTTTTTATCTCTAAGCCCCCTCTTTACATCGTATTTGTCATAGGATTCCAAGTCAATCCGTTCATCATTTAAACAGATATCCGACCATTCCTGTACATTTTTTTCAAATTC
>JAEWPQ010000260.1 GCA_023460575.1 Bacillota bacterium | reverse complement strand
ATGACTTTATCAAAAAATCAAGTATTATTTACTATTCCAAAGAGGCACTGGCAGATGTTTACAAAGAAATTGACTTCTTTGCTCAGGCAGAACAGCTGACAGCCCATGCTAATTCAGTAAAAATACGGTTTGAAGAGGATCAAATCCAGGAATAAAGGGGGAAATTATGGGACGAAGTGCAGTGATATCCCGAATAACCAGGGAAACCGATATTCAGATGAAGTTCAATATTGACGGAAACGGAACTGCCAGCATTCATACAGGCATCGGTTTTTTTGACCACATGCTAAACAGCTTTGCCCGTCATGGATTTTTTGATCTGGAGCTGACGGTTAAGGGAGATTTGGAAGTAGACACCCACCATACCATAGAAGATACGGGAATTGTACTGGGAACTGCCATTAAGGAAGCACTGGGCGATAAAAAATCCATAAAGCGTTACGGAAATATGATACTGCCCATGGATGAGACTTTAATATTGTGTGCTGTAGATTTATCCGGTCGGCCTTATCTCGGGTTTGATGTTCCCTTAACAGCTGAGCGGGTGGGCGAATTTGAAACAGAGATGGTGAAAGAATTTTTCTACGCCGTATCTTATTCTGCAGAAATGAATCTTCACATCAGAAAGCTTTCAGGGGATAACAATCATCATATTATTGAAGGGGTATTTAAATCATTTGCCAAGGCACTTGACGATGCTACTTTGCCGGATCCCCGGATTACCGGAGTTTTGTCTACAAAAGGTACATTATAAGGAGAATCCATATGCAGCTTTATCCAGCAATCGATTTAAAGAACGGACAATGTGTCCGTTTAAAGCAAGGGGAATTTAAAGAGATTACCGTATATTCAGATAAGCCGGAAGAGATAGCGGCGCTCTGGCAGGCGCAGGGGGCAACTTATCTTCATCTGGTTGATTTGGACGGTGCACTGGCCGGACATTCGGTTAATGAGGAAGTAATACGAAGAATTGTCGATACGGTTTCAATTCCTGTTGAGATTGGCGGTGGGATCCGCAGTGAAGAGGCCATTGCTTCCATGCTTTCTTTGGGAGTTGCCCGGGTAATTATCGGGACCAAAGCGGTGAAGCAGCCGGAGTTTATCAGGGATATGATTCATAAGTTTGGAGCACACCGGATCGTGTTAGGCGTGGATGCAAAGAACGGAATGGTAGCGGTAGAGGGATGGGAAACAGTCAGCGAAATAACCGCCTCTAAGCTTTGCTCCCAGATGAAGGAGTACGGCATACGCCATATCGTGTATACAGATATCTCAAGGGATGGAATGCTTTCCGGCCCCAACGTGGCATATACAAAGAAGCTGACGGATGAAACTGGTCTTGATGTGATTGCATCCGGCGGTATGTCTTCCATGGAAGATTTAAGACAATTATATGAGGCAGGCGTGCAGGGTGCAATTATCGGAAAAGCCTTATATGAGAAGCGGATTGATCTTTCGGAAGCGGTAAAGACCTTTGAACTGCAGGACCATCAAGGGAGGAAAGTATGATGGAGTGTAAAAAATTAATTGCAGGTTTCGGAATACGGGAAGGAAAAGCATGGAGACTTGATGATTTATCAGCCTGTTACGTGGAACGTCCTCTTTCTCTGGCCTGTTTTTTCGGAGATAATGGCGCAGATGAACTCTTTCTCTTTGACATTTCAGAAACAGAAGCAGATCATGAGCGCACCATCGGTCTGATGAAAGAGATTGGGAGAGTGTCGGATATTCCTGTTCTTGCGGGCGGAAGGGTAAAACGTCTGGAAGATGTAAAAAAATATCTGTATGCCGGTGCCAAAGCAGCCTTTCTCGATGTGAGTATAGAAGAAAATGTGGATATGATGAAGGAAGCCTCCGACCGGTTTGGAGATGATAAAATTTATGCATATTTACCGGATATTTCCTATCTGACACATACAGAGGAATACGCCCAGCTGGGCGCCTCTGTTATGGTCTTAGGAGATACAGCTCTTACAGAAGAAGGACTGGATTCTGTATCTGAGAGGGATGAGGTGTTTTTCGTTACGGGACTTAGTGATGATCCTGATTTGCTGTCAGATGCTTTAAGAAGAGAAAACATCGCAGGAATTATTGGCATTTCAGATGGCAAAACCAGCTGTATGGAGTTGAAGCAGGATTTGAAAATGCAGGGAATAGCAGTGGAAACTTTCGAAAGTGCGATAGAATTCTCTGAATTTAAATTAAACGGAGACGGGCTGATTCCTGTTATTACCCAGGATTACCGTACCGGTGAAGTTCTCATGCTGGCATATATGAATGAGGAAGCTTTTAAAGAAACATTAAAAACAGGGCTGATGACTTATTACAGCAGAAGCCGCCAGAGTCTCTGGCTGAAAGGTGAGACTTCCGGTCATTATCAGTATGTAAAATCACTGTCTCTGGATTGCGACAATGATACCCTTCTTGCCAAGGTAAATCAGATTGGTGCTGCCTGTCACACAGGTGCCAGAAGCTGTTTTTATCAGGAACTGGTAAAGAAGGAATATCAGGACACCAATCCGCTGAAAGTGTTTGAGGAAGTATTTGAAGTCATTCTTGACCGAAAGGAAAATCCAAAGGAAGGCTCTTATACCAACTACCTTTTTGATAAAGGTATTGATAAGATCTTGAAAAAACTTGGGGAAGAGGCGACGGAAATTATTATTGCTGCAAAAAATCCCAATTCCGAAGAAGTGAAATATGAGATATCTGATTTTCTTTATCATATGATGGTTCTGATGGCGCAAAAGGGTGTGACCTGGGAGGATATTACCAGAGAACTTGCGAATCGTTAGGCAGGACCTGTTTAAAATGAGTATGGCCGTATGTTATTAAAGACAAACGGTACCTTGATCGTTTCACACAGTTCGTTTTCTGTGTTTACTATTAAGGTACCGTTTCATCATTCATTTAACTGTTTGCTATGACTGGCAATATATAATCAATAATAACCTTCTCGCCCCGGTTTAACGGCTCACAATAACGTACATTTGTGTATACTTCACACCAGTAAAAATGATCGTGATCAATTTGTTTACCAGTTTTCTCGATCGCTTCCGTGATTAATAAATATGCGGATTCAAGTATTTCTGCAACGTTACTTCCTTCAATCTGAATATGGGCAGCTAATCCTGCGGGAACATATTTGGCAGTCAGACCTTCCGGGATTTCAGTATCCGCATTCATAAAATCCCCAAGGATGAATTCAAAATTATTCATATCTTTAAAATTGTACATCATACCTATCCCAACATTGGAATCAATATCTTCACAACAGGTTGAGTCAGAGAGAGCACCCAGTTTTTCAATTGTATCCCCTTCAACGAATTCTTTCCAGACATTCCCCGCCTCAAAAAATGATGTTTCACGACCCAGACCTACCATCAGGCGTTCTTTTGTTTCTTTGTAAATAATCTTTTTCATATCTGCCATGATCCGTTTTCCTCCTATAAATCTCATTTCCAGGTAATTAATCGGAAGATAGTTATTTAGTTTAGCAGTTTCAGACTTTGATTCCGACGGTGTGATTCCGTGGTACTCTTTAAATGCCCTTGAAAAGGCAGAATGTGAGTGAAAGCCGTATTTTATGGCGACCTCCAAAACGGTAATTCCGCTGTTTTTTAAATCATATCCGGCTAATGATAATTTGCGTTTTCTTACGTAATCGGCAATACTGATACCTGATACGAATATAAATATGCGCTGGAACAAAGCTGCCGGACTCAGGGCTATTTTGGATATCTCGTTATAATCGATTTCAGAACCGTCAATTATGCTTTTCTCAAGGTATTGTATTACATTATCAAAAGTTTTACTGCTGTTCATATATCGTTCCTCCGTAATTCCTATCATAAGGGATTGAAGCGTAGTTTGCTGTGCAATGTGTGTACAGATTTTGTGTATTCATTATAAACGTATATGAACGGTATTACAATGAGTATACGTTTCAAGTTTACAAATATGATTAATTCTTCTTTCTTACTATTGAATTTGCAAATTCAAAAAAAAATAGAAGGAGAATTATTATGGAATTAAATTATTGGAGCAATGGAAAAAAAATACCCTTAAAAAAATCTGAATCATATAGAGCATTTAAAGATAATGGTTATATGGAAAGTAAATACAAATCTTTAACCTCTAACCTGGATTCGAAAATGACTGATTTGAAAAATGGTATTATTTTAGAAACAATAAGCGATAATCAAGTCTATAAAACTACTTCATTTTCAAGTAAACATCAGCGAGAAGAAGAGGATTTTCTGGTATTAGAAGCAGAAGATAAAACACCAATGATACTTACAAATCAGTTTATTATCCAATTCAAACCAGATGTAACAAGAGAAGAAATTAATAAGATTAATGATTCTAATAATGTTAAAATTATCGAAAATATTAATTGGGAGGAGAATTCTTATCTTGTGGAAACCACAGAAGGTAAAGCAGTAAGTGCATTGGAGATGGCAAATACTTATCATGAAAATGATAAGGTAGTATATGCACAACCTAATTTTGTTCGGTTGCTGAAGCCTATGGCGGCAATAAGTAATGATACATATGTAAATAAGCAGTGGGCTCTTAACAATACTGGACAAACTGGAGGAATTGCAGGTGAAGACATCGCTATTTCAGAAGCATGGAAAATAACGAAAGGAAGTAAAGATATTATTATTGCTATCATTGATGAAGGTGTGGATTACAAACATGAAGACTTAAATGTGTCAGATAAACTGGTAACCGGGTATGATGCTTGTTACAAGCGTAATGATCCAACTCCTAAAAGTGCTGATGCGCATGGAACTGCTTGTGCAGGCATAGCGGCCGCAAAAAGTAATAATAATAAAGGAATAGCCGGCGTGGCTCCGGAATGTAAAATAATGGGAATAAGAATTGCGTATGGAGTTATGGATGGATCCGAAAGAATATGGGTTACTGATGATGCAAAAATTGCAGATGGAATTGCTAAATCTGTGGAAAGAGGAGCGGATGTCCTTAGTAACAGCTGGGGAGGCGGAGGTGACAGCCAAACTATTACAAATGCTATAAATAATGCCAAACGAAATGGCCGAAATGGAAAAGGCTGCGTTGTTTGTTTTGCAGCTGGCAATGATAATGGCAGTGTTTCTTTTCCTGGTAGTCTAAATAATGTTATAACTGTTGCAGCATGTAATGAGTATGGTGAAAGAAAAAGTAAGACAAGTAAAGACGGCGAATATTGGTGGGGTAGTAATTATGGTCCGGAAGTTGATGTAGCAGCCCCGGGTGTTCATATTTTCACAACTGATATTATGAATAAGGCCGGCTATAGTTCTAATAATTACGTAGAAGATTTTAACGGTACGTCTGCTGCGACCCCACATGTTGCAGGAGTTGCAGCACTTGTGCTTTCCGTTGCTCCAGAACTAAAAGCAAGTGAAGTCGAAGAAATAATCCGTAATACTGCAGATGACATTGGCGCTAAAGGTTTTGATAATTATACCGGTCATGGGAGAATCAATGCATTTAAAGCTGTTTCAAAAGCATATGAAATGCATATGCGATCAGGCAGGAGCTGATGACAGTCTATCATCTTGAGGTCATCAGAGCCGTAGGAGTGCGGCAGATGTAGCGGATGGTCAAGATTGAACGGCAGTGTGTTTCCAAGTGACGGAACTTTATTAAAGAGTTTGTATTTTTATACATTTAAAGTCACTAAGAAATGTACAATGCCAATAAGTAACTGGACCGGAAGAATACATGCCCTGGGATCTGCAGATTCAGAAACTATGTCGAAAGAGTCGACCTTTCATCATAATGGAAGGTTGGCTCTTTCGACGTACACAATTGAACTAATATTTATAAATCCAATCTGATTTTTCCAGCAAGGTTTTCAGTAGAGGGAATCAGT
The DNA here is from genome assembly GCA_023460575.1 of Bacillota bacterium. GTDB lineage: Bacteria > Bacillota > Clostridia > Lachnospirales > Lachnospiraceae > Lacrimispora. Next base: position 24,573 of record JAEWPQ010000260.1, on the reverse strand, counting down.
TTATCGATTATTGCTATAATTAATATACCAAAAAAGAATCCGCCAACGGCAGCCCAGGAACCGCCTTCAACCCCTAGAGCAGAAGTCAAGGCATCTTTTGCTTTTACAAGGATTTCAACAAAAGAAACATAAATCATTACCCGCTGAAAAACCCAAGGCGATAGATAAAAACTTAGTACTAGTCCTTTTTGTAAGTAATGAAAGAGCACTACTTATTCCTGTTGAAAGACCGGTAACTTTCAAAAAAAGGCCCCTGATTACATGATTACATGATAAATCAGATGTAATGTACAATTTCGGAAGCTAACGTGTACAATTTTGGCATATGGGTTGAAAATAATGTCGTAAAATGGTATTTTTTAGTAGATACATATCGTTTGAAAATGGATTATAAAGCAAAATTTTACTACACTAAGTACAGAAATAGGTAAGTTAAGAAGCAATATTTATGAGCGACCGGTTGTAACTGAGGGTACATATAATATTATGGGAGATAAAGAAGGAGTGTATTCGGGTAGTTGTAAGCCTATAGAAAAATCTAAATTTTTTCTACAAGTACCCGAAGATAATAGAACAGCTATAAAGTATAAGATCTATGAAGATGGTATATTTCAAAAAGGTGAAATTAACGATATAATGTATTAACTTATAAAAAGGAGTATGAATGTATGATTATTATTTGTTTAATTTTTATAGGTTGCTTTTTATTATTTATAGTATCTTTAATTAATAATGCAAAAACACATAAATATAAAGGACGTGTAGAGGGTGAAATAGTTAGTATAAATGAAACTATTAGCAACGGAAAAAATATGAAAATTTATACTTATTATCCTATTTACAAATATGTTGTAGATGGTATTACATACCAAAGAGAATTTCCATTTGGTGAAGAATCACCAAATGATATTCCTATAGGCAGTAAAGTTATTTTAAAATATAATATGAAAGAACCGGAAAAATTTATTGTTTCTGGTAAAGAGAATGTTTGGTTAGGTCAAGCTACTATTGTATTAATAATAGCACTTATTATGCTTGCTATGTTAATCGGCAAATATTTAGGTAATTAATCAACAATTTTCATAAGAAATAAACATAAGATTTAGATATGTAAAGCCGGGAAATATTTATCAATAATTATTGTAAGGTAGTATAAAAATGTTTGGAGTTATTTTAATTTGTACCATATTCTTAATTGGATTTACCGATAAATTTATTGAATGTGCAATAATGATAATTAGAACAAAAAACTTTAAAGAACATCCCTTTTGTTGGGTTTGGAGTGAATAAGGTTCCCCTAAGTTTATATATCAGCTTCAGCTTCTTTGTTTTATGGCAGTTGCTCAGGTAACCACTGAACCTCACACGGGAGAATCATTTTGGCAGGATATGTTGCAGAAACAATTCAATGAACTTTGTTCCCTCTATGGTTATGATCTTCGTTGCACTGTTGTCAGCATAATCTTTATAACGAAAAGATACTTCCGTTTCTGTCATACTACAAATCCGAGTTATGACCAAGGGAGCCGGTCTTACATTCTGATATACAAAATGCGCTTTTCATGTATTCTATTCTGGCTCATAATAGCAATTTATGCATATTATAAAGATTATAAATAATAGCCTGAGTTTAAGCTTTTTTAGATCATAAAAGGGACTTGTAATACTATAAGTACAATAATAAGCGTCAGTGAAATATATAGTTATGTTTGCCTTAGTTATGTCAATTATTAATATGAATTTAAGGGTAAGTATAATATTATGGGGGATATTGAAGGAGATTATATGGCTAATTGTAAACCCATACAAAAATCTAATTTTATACTACAAGTACCTGAAGATAATAAAACAACAATAAATTATAAGATATATGAATATGTTATGTTTAAGACAGGAGAATTTAGTGATTTTATGTGGTAATTAATTTAGCCTGCAAATAAAAAGAAAGGAAGAATATTTTGTATGATTATTATTTATTTTTTGTTTTTATGTTTTTTATTATTGTTTTTAGTATCTCTTTTTATTAATAAAAAAGCTCATAATTATGAAGGAAGAACGGAGGGTGAAATAATTTGCATCAAAGAATCTTATCATTATTATAGATTGAATAAAGTATATGCATATTATCCTATTTACCAATATGAAGTAAATAGTATTACATATCAAGTGGAATTTCCATTTGGTGAAGGATCATCAAGCGCAATTCATATAGGGGAAAAGGTGATTATAAAATATGATAAGAAAAATCCAGAAAATTTTATAGTTTCTGGTAAGGATAACGCCTGGTTAGGTCAAGCTATATTTGGATTGATTATGTCAATTATTATGCTTGCAATAATAATTGGTAAATATTTAGGTTTATAAATAGCAGTGTATATGAATAATTTTCATATTGTTTAAAATATTATATGTATAAACTACCTTGGGTTATTACTAAATGGAATTATGGTGAAATTAATGGAAATATTATTTTTTCTATTTATTATTTCAGTGTCAATATTTATAGTGTCTTTAATTATGGTGATAAAATCAAAAAATTACAAAGGAAAAGTTGAAGGGATAATCATCAATGTTAGAGAAGACTTTTATTATTATAAACTTAATAGAGTTTACACATATTATCCAAGTTTTCGTTATACAGTAGATGGTATTACTTACGAACGTGAGTATCCTTATGGTGAAGCTTCAGCAGAAGAAATTCCGGTTGGAAATAAAGTATTATTAATATATGATGAAGCACATCCAGAAAACTTTATTACAGACAAAAATGTATGGCATAATAGGGTAGTCTTAGGATTTGTTTTGTCAAGTATTATATTGGCAGTAATAATCGGTAAATATTTAGGTTTATAAATTGGTCTCAGAAGCAGCTTAAACAGGCAGTGACAGAAATGGGGGAGAATAAGAGGAGAGATGAACATGGAGTATGATGAAAGTCAAATAGGCGGGTATTCTATAACAGAGATAAGAGGAAATCTGGAGAAAATCAAGAAGAGTACTTAAATAGATTTATCAATAATTATTATAAGGTAGTGTAAAAATGTTTGGAGTAATTTTGATTTGTATCATATTCTTAAATGGATTTGCCGATACATTTATTGAATGTGTAATAATGATAGTTAGAACTAAAAAATATAAAGATCAAATTGAGGCCACAATAATAGGTATAACAGAGTCATATACACATTATAGGTTTACTAAGGAATATAAGTATTATCCTATCTATCAATATACAGTTAATGGTGTTACATATAAAGAAAAATTTAGTTTTGCCGATGAATCAACAGAAAATGTGTTTATAGGTAAAAAAGTAATCCTTCAATATGATAAAAATAATCCTTATAAATATGTACCGATGAATAAAGAAAAATTTTGGTTACATAAGGCAATTGGAGGATTTATAGGAATGGTTTCTGTTTTTATAGTTATGATTGGATATTATTTAAACAATTGATGCTAAATTAATAATGAATATAATCTTGCTATTAGTAATGATTTTCTATGTGTTTATGATATGCTATGTTTTATTCCTTTCTATAAAAGCGGCTTTAGTGAATTGTATTCGTTCATACAAGGGACGTACCATAAGTTATTAAGGTTAATGAACATATATCATATAACAAACTTAAACAAAAAAGCATTATTACACCACATACCGCTATATTGTAGATGGAATTTTATAAGAATATGATTTAATATTCTACGAAAATTACCAAAAAAATCAGAGATAGGTGAATTATAATTATAAGGAGAAAACCTAGTGTTTATTATATATTTTTTACTTTTGTGTTCTTTTTTATTATTTTTAATATCATTTATTACTAATATAAAATCTCATCAATATGATGGAAGATCGGAAGGTAAGATAGTTTCCGTAAATAAAGTTTGTCATAATGGAAGAAATAGTAAGGTTTATATATATTATCCAGTTTATGAATATACTGTGGCTGGAATCACATATCAGGAAGAATTTCCTTTTGGTGATAAATGTCCGAATAATTTTACAATAGGAGAAGAAACAATTATAAAATATGATAAAAAAAAACCAGAAAAATTTATAGTTTCTGGTAAAGAGAATGTTTATTTAGGTCAAGCTATTTTCGGCTTGGTTATGTCAATTATTATACTTGCAGTAATAATTGCTAAGCATTTTGGTTTATAATAAAATATTTATTTGAAGAATGCATAGGAGATATGATGAGAAAATGTTTTAAATATTTAGCTTTTATTTTCATTATCAGTATCCTGCTTACAGGCTGTCATAAAAGAACGCTAACGCTAGCAGATGATACCTGGTATATCGTGGATAATAACTGGATTTTAATGCTTTGTGAGGAGGCGGAACAGGAAAACTACAAGTATCTGGTCACCCAGTTGAAAGGAAATGGAGATGTACTTAAATCTGTTATAGAGCAATTGCAGGGATTGGAGCGTGACGCAAAAACAGAAAATGCATTAGGTGTTGCTTATTTGCGTCTCAGAAAGTTTGGTGATGCAGAACTCCATTTAAAAGCGGCTCTAGACCTGTCGGTTACGGAAGAAGAAAAAGCCTGTGCATTAACAAATTTATCAGAGTGCTGTCTATATCAGGATAAAAGAGATGAAGTTGACCGCTATGCAGAAGAAGCTTATGAAAAGGATATCTCAGATCCAATGAAACGCCTGATTCTGGATACCAATATGTTAAAAAGAAATACCTGAATAGTGAATTAAGTTATAAGCAGGTGATTAAAACCGCAAAAAAACTAATAAAACGAGAAAGAAAATTATTAGGATCAAATCAGGCAATCGGGGCCTACAATTATTATATGATTGCACTGGCCAATTTTAACTATGTTGGTAATGACGCAGGTATTAATTATATGAAAAAGGCATTACAATTAAATCAGAATACTTATCAGTATAAATCTGTAGAGGCAAATCTCTATCTTGAAATGGGAAACTATTATTCTAACAATTCAGAGAATTTTGATAAAGCATTGAAATGTTATAATAAATGCATAGAAATTTTGGAAAACTGGCAGGCAAGCAATCACTACGATTTACTATGTGCTTATGTCAGAAGAGGTGCTCTCTACTCCTTTAATAGCGAGGATCAATATAAAGCAATTGAGGATTATGAGAAAGCTTTAGTTCAATGTTCATCGTACCCAGAGTTGGCATATTCAACCTATATTGAGTTAGCATGGGCGTATGAAAACTTAAAACAACCGGAGCAAGAGGTTAAGTGTTATGCCAGAGCATACTATCTTTGGCAGCACGAAGGATTTAATGATCCATTTGGCAGGTATAAAGACATGTTATTATAACATTGAAAATGAGATTTTTGAAAAATTGAATAAACAGACCCGCGTATTAAGGCATGAAATAAATGATATGTTAATACAGCTACAGCAAAAGTTTCATTATTTAGCAAATGCGTGGATTATCACTATTATAAAAAATATTTTAAAAGAGGATGATGTGTTTATCTTAAAGGAGTCTAATGTAAAATTTATGTTGGGTGAATATTTAGATAATTCTGAATTGATTGCGGTATACGGAGATGAAACAGAATAGAAACCCGAGAGAATAATATTCAGATATGGTTTTTCAGGCTTCATAGACATTAAAAGCGCCTTATGGTATAATAAGGAAATCCAAATGGTCCTTTCTGGTAATTTTTCTGGATGATCCGGAGAATACTATCTGAGTATACAGAACCTACAGGAGAACTGAATGCGGGTGTATTCCTATATACCGCAACCAGAATAATATTGAAAAAGAGGCGATTAACAATGACAGAAGTGATCAATCATTTTTTTAAATATGTATCATATGATACCCAGTCAGAGTATGAGATTGACGCTGTTCCAAGTACTTCAAAGCAGAGGATACTTGCAGAAGAACTGGTAAAAGAACTGCAGGCTATGAAGGCTGCAGATGTAAGAATTGACGAACGCAGCTATGTTTATGCTACCATTCCGGCTACCATGGACAAAGCGGTCCCGGTGTTGGGATTTATCGCTCATATGGATACCTCACCAGCCTACTCCGGTGCAGATGTAAAGCCGCAGATCGTAACGAATTACGATGGTAAGGATATTCTGATGAATGCGGATACAGGACTTACCATGAGCCCGGAAGATTTTCCGGATCTATTAAAATATATCGGACAGGATATTATCACTACAGATGGGACAACCCTGTTAGGAGCAGATGACAAGGCTGGTGTGGCTGAGATCATGACTATGGCGGAATACTTACTTGCCCATCCGGAGATTCCTCATGGAACCATCCGAATCGGATTTACACCGGATGAAGAAGTGGGCAGAGGGGCAGATTTCTTTGATGTGAAAGGATTTGCCGCTGATGTTGCTTATACCGTGGACGGCGGTGGGTTAGGAGAGCTGGAGTACGAAAATTTCAATGCTGCTTCTGCCAGAGTTTTAATCCACGGATCCAGCATCCATCCCGGTTCTTCCAAAGGAAGAATGAGAAATGCACTTTTAATGGGTATGGAATTTCATAACATGCTCCCGGCTGCTGAAAACCCTATGTATACGGAAGGGTACGAAGGATTCTACCACCTGGATTCCATGAGTGGAAACGTGGAGGAAGCCAGACTGGATTATATTATCCGTGATCACAGCAAGAAGAAGTTTGAAGATAAGAAAGAATTTATGACCCGTGTGGCAGATTATTTAAATCACAGATATCAAAGCGGGACAGTAGAGCTGATTTTAAAAGACAGCTATTTTAACATGAAGGAAAAGATTGAACCCCATATGTACCTGATCGATATTGCAAAGACGGCAATGGAAGATCTGGGAATTGAACCGCTGGTTACTCCGATCAGAGGCGGTACAGATGGAGCACGCTTATCCTACGAAGGACTTCCCTGTCCAAACCTTTGCACCGGCGGTTACAATTATCATGGAAAATTTGAATTTATCCCGGTTCAGTCCATGGAAAAGGTTGTGAAGCTGCTTCTTAAAATTGTTGAAAAGTTTGCTGAAAAGTAATTTATAGAATAAAATTTAAAACGTCCGGAAATGGTTTTAATGGTATACTGCCAAAACCAATTCCGGACGTTTTTTTTGCTGTATCATTCGTTTATTTTGCGGTTTCCGGTTCTTCAATGATTCCCATTAATGTATGCCAGGGAAGGACAGCGCATTTAACTCTGCCCGGCATATGGGAGATTCCCTTCAGGGCAATCGCATCCTCAAGAGAATCCAGCTGCGCCTCATCTGATATTTCTCCTTTTATCATCCCCAGAAAGGTTTTAAGCAGATTCTGAGCCTCTTCAACCGGTTTTCCAAGAATGAGATCAATCATCAGAGACGCGGAAGCCTGGGAAATAGCACAGCCTTCTCCCGTAAATCCGGCATCTTCAATGATTCCGTCCTTTACCCGCAGTTCCAGAACAATGTCATCACCACAGCTGGGATTGATTCCTTCCAGACTGGCTGTCGCCTCTGATACCTTGTGACGGTTTTGACTGGAACGGCTGTTTTCCACAATAATCTGATTGTATAAAGCATTAAGCTCCATAACCCATCCACCTCCTTACCTGTTTTAAGCTGTTTAAAAATACTGAAATATCTTCCTCTGTATTGTAGATGGCAATGCTTGCCCGGACACAGGAGCCAATTCCCAGATATTCCATTAATGGCTGGGCGCAGTGATGACTGGCACGGACTGCGATTCCTTCTGAATCCAGAATGGTTGCAGTATCGTGGGGATGAACCCCGTCCACATTAAAGGAGATAACCCCAAAACGGTCACAGCTGTCTGTACTGCCGTATACGGTGACATAGGGCAGAGCATTCAGCCCTTTCAGCATCTGGTCCATCAGAGCGTTCTCATGATTGCGGATCGTCTCCCAGCCTATGGAATTAATATATTCCATGGCTGCCGCAAGGCCTGCTTCGCCGCCTACATTTCTCGTTCCCGCCTCGAACCGGCGTGGGACTTCTGCATAGGAAGCGGTCTGTTCATGAACGCTTGCAATCATATCGCCTCCGCTTAAAAACGGGGGCATTTTCTCAAGCAGTTCTTTTTTGCCATATAAAACACCGATCCCCATGGGCGCATACATCTTGTGTCCGGAAAATGCTGCAAAATCTACTCCCAGGTCTTGGACGTCAACTGGCATATGGGACACACTCTGAGCGCAGTCTAAAACCACTGCAGCGCCATGTAAACGGGCGCGTTCCACGATGGATTTTACCGGTGCTTCCGTTCCAAGTACATTTGATACGTGGGCAATGGCAATCAGCCTTGTGCGCGGGTTTATTTTCTGATCCAGTTCTTCCTCTGTAATCCGCCCGTCTGGTCCCGGATAAAGATAAACCAGCCTGGAACCGGTCACCTTTGCGACTCTCTGCCAGGGAACCAAATTACTGTGATGTTCTGCTACGGAGATAAGAATTTCGTCCCCTTCTTTTAAGAATTCCATACCGTAGCTGTAAGCGATCAGATTAAGAGATTCTGTAGCATTCTGGGTAAAAATAATTTCTTCCGGACCGGCATTTACAAAGCGGGCCGCAGTCAGCCTGGCGTTTTCATGAATATCCGTGGAGCGGACGCCCAGGGTGTAAACGCCTCTGTGGGGATTGGCATTATCCATACGGTAGTAATTATCCACTGCCTCTAAAACGGACAAAGGCTTGAATGAAGTTGCTGCGTTATCTAAGTATATCAGTTTCTTTCCATTTTCCGGGACAGAGAGAATAGGAAACTGATCACGAATTGGTTTCATGTTCATCCAGCCTCCTTTCAATGACATTCAGAATCTCCATGCGCAGATCATCCGGAGTTATTTTATGAAGAACAGGCATAAAGCGGGCTTCTACCAGCATACGCTTTGCCTCCATCAGGCTAAGCCCTCTGGAGCACAGATAGTAGAGATGTTTTTCATCAAACTGTCCTAAGCTGGCTGCATGCTGACCTTCCACAGCTTCTTCTCCGCACAGGATTAAGGGAACGGTCCTGTTTCTGGCGCTGGGGCTTAGCAGAAGCACGGTTTCATTTTCGTGCCCCACAGAGTGTGCGCATCCTGCATTAAAGTCAATGGTTCCTCTTAAAATCTTGCTGCTGGAGCCTGCAAGAACTCCGGCTGTATGCATTTCGCTTTCCGTTTCTCTGCCGGCGTGGCGGGCAATGTCATTGAAATCATAAATCTGTTCCTTATCAGTAAAGTATGCAGTATCCTGTTGATAGCCGCCTCCCTGACCCTCCAGATGAGCCAGAGAACCACATGCCGCTGTTTTTCCTCCCAGGACGGCTCGAACGAGTTCTACCCTGGCACCTTTTCCAATGCGTGCACCTACGGCATCAAAGCTCTGGCTGTTTCGTCCAAGCAGCTGGACAGAAATCAGACGGACAACGGAATTTTCCTGCGCATCAATCTGTGTTAAGCTTCCAAGAACGCCGTCTTTTGCGTCCCCCCGATTAATCTGAATAACTGTGATATTACTTCCTGGCTTTGCATTTATGGCATAATGGGCTCTGATAACCGGATGGGTAAGGTCCAGAGTCTGGGTGATAATAACAGGTTCACCGGCGGGTCCTTCTCCCAATAAGTAGCAGGTTTTGTCTGCACGGCTCAGGATAAACTCATCCAGCCATTCACCCATCCCGCTTGGAATTGCGGCAATTTCTTCCGGAATGCGATCCATAAGACTGATTCCATGAGGAAGAACACCATCATAAGGGAGGTGGTCTCCCTGTGAATATTCCCTGTCAGGAGGCAGCGCTTTTTTATCCAGCCAGTTCACTCCTGTCCGGTTCCAGGTAGGAACCGGGAGTCGATTAATTTGTGTATTCATATTTGTGTTCCTCCTTTCAGCCGATGCTTCCCTTCATTTCAAGATGAATGAGATTGTTCATTTCTACCGCATATTCTAACGGCAGTTCCTTGGCAATGGGTTCTGCAAACCCGCCTACGATTAAAGCCCGTGCATCATCCTCGGACAGACCGCGGCTCATTAAGTAGAAGATTGCGGATTCACTGATTCTGCCGATTTTTGCCTCATGGCCGATATCTGCCTGATTGCAGGAGATATCCATCACCGGTATGGTGTCGGAACGGGAAATACTGTCAAGCATCAGTGATTCACAGGAAACGGCTGATTTGCTGCCTTTGGCATTTTCCGTAACAGTTACCAGGCTTCGAAACGTGGAATTGCCTCCATCCCTTGATATGGATTTCGTGGAAATGTGAGAGGTGGTATCCGGTGCGGCATGAAGTACCTTTGCACCTGTATCCAGGTTCTGGCCTTCTCCTGCAAATGTGATGCCTGTAAACTCCATACGTGCCTTTTTCCCTTTTAAAATGCTCATGGGGTAAAGATAGGAGATATGAGATCCGAACGATCCGGAAATCCACTCCACGGTTCCTCCTTCCTCTACCGAAGCGCGCTTTGTATTCAAATTGTACATATTCTTTGACCAGTTTTCGATGGTGGAATACCGGAGTCTTGCATTTTTACCCACATACAGTTCCACGCAGCCTGCGTGAAGGTTTGCGACGTAATATCTGGGAGCAGAGCAGCCTTCTATGAAATGGAGATAAGCGCCTTCCTCCACAATAATCAACGTATGTTCAAACTGACCGGCTCCTGGTGCATTAAGCCTGAAATAGGACTGGAGGGGAATATCAACCGTAACTCCGGCCGGCACATAAACAAAAGAACCTCCGGACCAGACCGCTCCGTGAAGAGCCGCAAACTTGTGGTCGGACGGAGGAACCAGTTTCATAAAATGCTTTCGTATCATTTCACTGTAAGGACCTGTAAGAGCGCTTTCTATATCCGTATAGACCACGCCTTTTGAAGCAACTTCTGCCCGGACATTGTGGTAAACCACTTCGGAGTCGTACTGTGCTCCTACACCTGCCAGTGATTTTTGCTCTGCTTTGGGAATTCCAAGACGCTCAAAGGTCTGTTTGATATCATCCGGCACATCGGACCATTTCGCTTTCATGGTTGATTTGGGACGGACATAAGTAACAATCTGATCCATATTCAGCTCGTCAAGGGAGGGTCCCCAGGAAGGCAGTGGTATTTCTTTATAAGTATTTAATGATTTAAGGCGGAACAGACGCATCCATTCCGGTTCGTTTTTTTCCTTTGATATCTGGTTCACTATCTCCGCAGTAATACCGGAGTCCGTAAGAAAGGCCGGGTCCAGCCTGTCTTTCACATCATAAATGGTGCGGTCGGCCTGGTCGACTCTGGTTTTTTCCTGTTTAAAGTCTTTCATGGATTAAAGCCTCCTTTCCCAGAACGCCAAATCCCCCCTGCGTGATTTTTGAAATCAGCTCCCGGCCGCCGGTATAAGCGATTTTGCCTCCTGCCAGTACATGTACCACGTCCACATCAAGTCCTTCTAAAATTCTGGCATTGTGGGTAATGATAAAAAGCCCGTTTTTACGGCTCTTAAAGGCACGGATTCCCTTTGTAACGGTACGTACCGCATCGACATCAAGACCGGAATCTGTTTCGTCTAAAAGAGCCAGTTTGGGCTGAAGCATAAGAAGCTGGAGAATTTCCGTTTTCTTTTTTTCACCGCCGGAAAAGCCAACATTTAAGTATCGTTGCGCATAATCGGGATCCATATCCAAAGCTTTCATCTGCTCTTTTAAGTCCTTTTTAAACTGCAGTATCTTTTGAGGACGTTTTTCCAGGGACCCTTTGGCTGTGCGTAGAAAATCTTCAAGGGTAACGCCCGGAATCTCCTCCGGCGCCTGAAAGGAGAGGAAGACACCTGCTCTGGCTCTTTCGTCTGCTTTCATTTCTGTTATATCTTTCCCATCTAAAAGAATCTGCCCGTGTTCTATCTGATACCGGGGATCCCCCATAATGGCGGATACGAGAGTGGATTTTCCAGTTCCGTTTGGTCCCATTAGGACATGAAGCTCACCTGAACCTATGGTGAGATTAATGCCGTTTAAAATTATTTTATCCTCCACAGATACAGTGAGATCTTTAATTTCCAGTATTGTATGACTCATATATATCAACCTCCTTTATTCCTCCAACGGGAATCTAATGGTTAGTATTTACTAACATGTCTATGTACTTCCATACTATACCTATTTGGTATGAAATGCAAGCCTGATTTTAAATGTTTTATAATCATAATGAAAATTTTGAAATTTCAGAACAGTTTGGAAAATATGTGGCCACAGTAAATGTAAGAAATTTTATATTTTTTCTTGACATAACTCTGAAATGGGAGTATTATTGCACCAATTGAACAATAATCTTCAGGGCAGGGTGTGATTCCCTACCGGTGGTATAGCCCACGAGCCGCAAGGCATGATTCGGTGTAACTCCGAAGCCGACAGTAAAGTCTGGATGAAAGAAGATGCAGTTTTTTTCATATTTATGAAACATCTGCTGATGAACACGCTCTGGAATGATCATTCATTTCAGAGCTTTTTGTGTTAACAGTCATAAATAATGGACGGATTGCCGAAAATATGCCCTGAGCCTTGTGTTCAAGGCATTTTTCTTTTAAAGGCGGTGTGATATGAACGATATTGAATGTATGTCTCTGGCTTTGCAGCTTGCCAAAAAAGGATGCGGCTTTGTAAATCCGAATCCCATGGTTGGTGCTGTACTTCTAAAGGAGGGGAGGGTAATTGGCACAGGATACCACAAGCGGTATGGTGCTCCCCATGCAGAAGTAAATGCACTTGCAGGCTGTGAAGAATCCCCGGAGGGAGCCACTCTTTATGTGACTCTGGAACCCTGTTGTCACTATGGTAAGACACCTCCCTGCACAGAAGCTATTTTAAATGCAGGAATACGAAGAGTTGTGGTGGGAAGTTCGGACCCTAACCCTCTGGTCAAAGGAAAAGGAATCCGATACCTGCGGGAAAAAGGAATTGAAGTCACGGAAGGGATACTGAAGGCGGAATGTGACAGGCTCAATGAAGTATTTTTCCATTTTATCCAGACAGGAAGACCATACGTTGTCATGAAATACGCCATGACAATGGACGGAAAAACAGCAGCGTACACAGGCTGTTCCAAATGGATTACCGGTGAAGCTGCAAGGGAAAACGTGCATAAAGACCGGCTCCGTTACAGTGCCGTAATGGTGGGAATTGGTACAGTTCTCGCAGACGATCCGCTTCTCACCTGCCGCATTGAAGGAGGGCGTGACCCGCTTCGCATTATCTGCGATACAGCCCTGAGGCTTCCGCTGACTTCCCGGATCATTGCAACTGCAAATGAGGTTCCCACGTTAATAGCAACCTCCTGTAAAGATCTGCAGGCACAGCAGCCCTATTTAAAAGCTGGCTGCCGGATTCTCTCACTTGAACAAGTGGAGGGACATTTAGATTTATCTGAACTCATGACAAAGCTTGGTACAGAGAAAATTGACAGCATATTACTGGAGGGCGGCGGTATTCTTAACTGGTCGGCGCTGCAGGCAGGCATCGTAAACAGAGTGCAGACATACATTGCGCCAAAGCTTTTTGGGGGATCAGGCGGCAAAACACCAGTTGCTGGAATAGGCGTTCCCCGCCCGGAGGATGGTTTTTTTCTCACCAACATAGAAGTGACACATTTGGGAGAAGATATACTAATTGAAAGCGAGGTGAAACCTTATGTTCACGGGAATTATTGAGGAAATAGGCGTACTGAAGGAGGTAAAAAAAGGAGCGCAGTCCGCTTTGCTGACTATACAGGGCAGTGTGATTTTTGATGATCTTGGAATCGGGGACAGTGTAGCGGTAAACGGCGTATGCTTAACGGCTGCCGGGCTTTCTTCCCATACCTTCCGGGCGGATGTGATGCATGAGACTTTAAACCGTTCCGGTCTTGGAAAACTGCATCCAGGAGATTTTGTAAATCTGGAACGTGCAATGGCTGCAGACGGACGCTTTGGCGGGCACATTGTCTCTGGACATATTGATGGCATTGGAACGATTACGTCCGTTGTTAGGGATGACAATGCAATCTGGTACACCATTGCCGCTGAGGACAGGATACTCCGCTATATTGTGGAGAAAGGCTCCATTGCAGTGGATGGCATCAGCCTGACAGTAGCTTCGGTTAACAATACAGAGTTTCGCATATCTGCCATACCCCATACAGTAAAATCCACCATTCTGTCATACAAAAAAGCAGGTGATATCGTGAATCTGGAAAATGACCTGATGGGAAAATACGTGGAAAGATTTTTATCAGCCACCCCGGAAGAACAGAAGCCACGCGGTATCACAAGAGAATTCTTAATAAAATCTGGCTATTAGGAGGAGTAAGATGTTTGAGTACAATACCATAGAAGAAGCGCTTATATCGCTTCAGCAGGGAAAAATCATTCTTGTAACAGACGATGAGGGACGGGAAAATGAAGGTGATTTCATCTGCGCCGCTCAGTTTGCTACCACTGAGAATATTAACTTTATGGCCTCACATGGAAAAGGACTGATCTGCATGCCCATGAATGAGGAGCTGTGCAGGCGCTTAGACTTACCACAGATGATTTCTGAAAACACAGACAATCATTTAACTGCCTTTACCGTTTCCATCGATCATGTGGATACCACCACCGGGATTTCCGCAGCAGAGCGGTCAATCACTGCAATGAAATGCGTAGATGATACGGCAAAGGCGGGAGATTTCCGCCGCCCCGGACATATGTTTCCTCTGCTTGCAAAGCGAAATGGAGTATTAGAACGGGGAGGACATACGGAAGCCACCGTGGATCTCATGCGCCTGGCAGGTCTGAAGGAATGCGGGCTTTGCTGCGAAATCATGGGAGAGGATGGGACCATGATGCGTACACCTGATCTGATAAAGCTGGCGGAGAAATGGGAGCTTCCTTTCATTACCATAGCTGCTTTGAAGGAATACCGTAAAAAACACGACAAGCTGGTGGATCAGACCTCAATCTGCGATATGCCCACAAAATATGGAGATTTTAAAGCCTTCTGCTTCGTTAACAAACTAAACGGAGAACATCATGTGGCTCTTGTCAAAGGAGAAATCGGCGACGGTGAGAACCTTTTGTGCCGTGTTCATTCTGAGTGCCTGACCGGGGATGCGTTCGGCTCCATGCGTTGCGACTGCGGACAGCAGCTTGCTGCCGCCATGACACAGATTGAACAGGAAGGCAGGGGGATTCTTCTATATATGCGTCAGGAAGGGCGCGGAATCGGACTGGTTAACAAACTGCGTGCTTATGCATTGCAGGATAAAGGCATGGATACTCTGGAAGCCAATCTTGCTTTAGGCTTTGAAGGAGATCCCAGAGAATATTACATCGGTGCTCAGATTCTCAGGGAATTAGGAGTAAAAACCCTGCGCCTGCTCACCAATAATCCGGATAAGGTATATGGGCTATCCGGCTTTGGTATGGAAATAATGGAACGGATTCCCATACAGATTCCGGCCAATGACCATGATTTGTTTTATTTAAAAACCAAACAGACGAAAATGGGACACATTTTACATTATTAATCATAAAGGAGAATTTATTATGAAAGTTTTTGAAGGAACACTGGTATCAAATAATATCCGGATCGGCATTGTGGCCGCACGTTTCAATGAATTTATAACATCAAAGCTTCTTGGAGGGGCAGTGGATTGTTTAAAACGCCACGGCATCAGTGAGGAGGACATCGAAGTGGCCTGGGTGCCCGGAGCCTTTGAGATTCCGCTGATCGCTTCCAAGATGGCAGACTGCGGCAAATATGATGCAGTAATCTGCCTTGGTGCGGTCATCCGGGGCAGCACTACACATTATGATTACGTCTGCAGTGAGGTATCCAAGGGAATTGCCCATGTATCCTTAAATAGCGGCATTCCGGTCATGTTTGGAGTCCTGACGACAGAAAATATTGAACAGGCAATTGAACGGGCCGGAACGAAAGCAGGAAACAAAGGGTTTGACTGTGCAGCAGGAGCAATTGAAATGGTGAGTTTAATCCGCACAATACAGGCTTAAACCATAAAGAAAAATCCTCCAATAAAGGTGTCTAAAACCTTATTGGAGGACTTGATGGAATTTCATTTTTAATCAGCCAGCAGGTCAGGAGAAAGGGTATTTCCTGACCGAAGCGCCTGGCGAGCGGTCTGGATGAGGGAATCCATTTTCTCTAATTTTTCTAACAGCTGTTTTTCTTCTTCACTTGTATAAATTACATGATTGATCCCGCCGTTTTTAATGACAATCCGCTTGTCCGCCATTAATGCAAGAAGGGGGTCGTGTGTCGCCATTAAAACGATTTTATCTGATTTCACAAGAAGCTTTAACGCCTTTTTGCGGTCGATTCCGGCATTTTCGATTTCATCAATAAGAACAATGGGAGAGGAGCTTAATATAGCTGTATCTGCAATCATAAGCGCTCTGGACTGCCCGCCGCTTAAGCTGGTAACCGGAGTGGAGAGTTCAAATTTTTCTCCCGCTAAATCATTGGCTGCAGCTATGATTCTGTCTATCACCGACTGGGGATCTAAAACCATACGGCTTTCCGCATGCATCCGTAAAAAGTCCTGTACCGTTAAGTCCATAACAAAGTTCATGTTCTGGGAAAGCTGGGCGACCAGCTTGTTATTTGAGGAATAACGCCACTTCATATCAGGTACCTGGCCATTGATTAAAATGCCCCGCCCTGTTGGAGTATCATTTTGAGCCGTCCATTCGATATCTGCCAAAAGCCGGCTTTTTCCTGAACCGGTAGGCCCTACAATGGATATAATCTGGGAGGTTTCCACGGTCAGTTCCTTAAAGCCTTCCGTTGTTCCTGATTTATCATGGCCTGGTAAAATAGTCAGCGACTGTACCTTCCTGTCATGTTCCATTCCTAAAAACTGACGCATCTGCTCTAAATACTCAGGCAGGTCCGACAAAAGCTTCGCTTTATCAATGGCCTGATCTTCCAGGTCTTCCTCTGAAAAATGATTTAAATATTCCTCAAATGTCTGATCTTCAAATCCGTTGATTTCAAGCTTATTCTGTTCAAAATATGCGGCAGCAAAAGGATATTCCTCCAAAAGTTTTTTTATGCTGATATTTGTCATTTTTTATCACCGCCTAAATCAATTTTCTTCACATTACCCATCTGATACGCTTCTCCGATTCTTGTTTCTCCCAGACAATAGGAGCACAAAGCGGAAGGCATTGGGAAACGAAGCTGCATTCCCTGTACAGATTTAATACTTTGATTTTCATCATACAAAAGACTGGCAAGTTCATAAGCCCCCTGTCCGGTGAGTCCGTTCACATGCATGGTAATGGCTCTTGGGTTTACAGAGCTGACACAGGATGCAAATACCTCACGTTCCGCCTGGGAAACAATATCTCCCTTGGTAATCACCACGAAGTCGGCGGCCTTTAGCATCGGGCCGATTTTTTTTGGGGTGTTAATGCCGGATAAATTATCGATGACACAAACTCCTTTTACTTCTTTTAAATAAGGGGAACAGCGGTTGCACAGACCTGCTGATTCCGTAATCAGCAGATCAAGCTTTTCTTCATTTCCCCAGTTAACCACCTCTTCAATATTGGAAGCGAAGAAGTGATCCGGGCATAAGGCACCGGATAAACCCTTTTTCACAGGGATTCCAGCCTTTTCATAGGCAATGTCATCATCTGTGTAAAGACAGTCAAATTTCACCACACCCACCTTTATGTTTTTCGCATGAAAGGATGAAATTGTTTTCAATATTACTGATGTTTTACCGGAAGAGGGCGGGCCTGAAAATATAATCAGATTCATAAGAACTCCTTCTGTGCAGCCTCAAAGAACAGCCGTTCTGTTTTTTTGATTAATTCTCCTATATCATTGTTGTGAATAAAATCCCAGCCGATCCACATGAATTTCTGATCTGGTGTTAAGCGATTGTCCACCAGAGGATTGGTAGATGGAAATTTTCCGTTTGAGGAAAGAATATCTCCAATCTCTTTTGAATATAAAAGATCAACGAATGGTTTCACCTTATCCTTGTTTTTTGATTTTGCCAGAAGGAATATCGGACTGATAATGGCACCGTCTTTTGGCCATACTGCACGCATGGGACTTTTCTCATCTGTCATGCTGGCAAAGAAATAGGGGGCAACCGTAATGGCGGGAACCTTATTGCCATCCTTTGACTTGTGGGACTTGATCATCTGAGCCGGATGCATGCTCAGCAAGAGAGCTTTACCCATCTTTTGGATTCCTTCTTCACCATAAAAACGGTAGATGTGAAGCAAAAATGCATTAAACATATCCAGATCCTTCATTGGAAGGCTGATGCTGTTTTCAAACTCCGGTTTCATTAAGTCTGCCCAGCTCTCAGGGAAGGGGCGGTCCCCTAAAACATTTGTATTAACCATGAATACTGCAGGAACGATTCCAATGATGGCATATTGGTTTTGTGGGTCCTTCAATGATATATTCTCATTATCAAGATCAGGGTTTAACCGCTCCATCCCGGAAAGATCTTCGAATACGCCTGAATCCTGATAGCCGCCAATCATCTTTTTATCAAAGAACAAGTCAAAACCTGCAGAGAGATAAAGGTCTGACAGACCGTCCGGATCTCCGTCTGCCAGAATAACCCGGTCCTTTACATCATCAAGACCTAAGTTTGCCGACTTTAAATGATACTCCACCTCATACCCTAGTGAACTTTGATTTTCCTCAAGCCAGGATTCAAATTTTTCCAGAAGAGGAATGCGGATGGGACAGGGCAGTACGCCCTCGATGCGGATATCCCCTTTATTCTCTGATTGTGCGGGAGCGAGTCCGTCTGTAAGGCTGGGAGCCTTCTGACCGATTACTTCCTCCAGCTTCTTAATAAAAAGTTCCTGGTTTACCTTTCTCATAGCTAATGCTGTTTCTAAAGAGATGGTTTTTCCAAGGGTTCTGCGCATAACGGGATTGCTTAAATTCTCAAAACCATTGGCTATAAAAACTTCAATGGTTTCCGGATAAGTTTCTGTGATATGAAAGATCGTATCAGTAGCTTTAAAATAATTTGACATGATTATTCCTTTCTCTATGTTAAGTTTAAGTTGGTTTCTGAAAGTACGTTTATCATATCATAGTTTCTCTGTTTTGTTTGTTGTAAAAACAACTAATCTCAAATACTTTTGATATTATTTCTTGTTTAAGCACTATCTTTTTGTTCAATGAGATAGTATGATGAAATCATATAAATTTGATTCGCAGCGTCAGTGATTACTTAAAACAGGTATTTATCAAAGCGGGGCATATATTCTCTAAAAAGAATACATGCCCCGCTTTACTGCTATTTATAGCTTTAAATCAATCCCGCTGGTTTTTGCTTCCATCATAGCATCTATAATAGAAATGATCTGTGCGCCGGCTTCTACCGGCGGCATTCCATTCTTATGGATATTGGATACCACCGTTCTCTGGGATTCCGGCTTCTTCGTGCTTGATTCATATGCCATATATGCACTTAAGCTTTCTCCTGTTGCAAGACCCGGTCTTTCTCCTATGAGAATCATGGTGATTTTCGCATTTAACGTTTCACTGATCCGGTCCATGGTTGCTACCCGTGCAAATTTGACAAAGATGGGATCACCTACAGTATATCCCTTTTCTTTCAGTCCATCCATAAGCATGGGATAGATATCAGGAAGATTACTGGTGATCGCAGGAGAGCTGAGTCCGTCACCGGCAATGATCTGTACATCTATATCGTGTCTGCAGTTTTCACTGATTGTTTTTAGAATTTCATCGGAAAATCGTCTTCCAAGATCCGGTCTTGTTATGTACTCATCTTTATTGTTGCATAGACTCTTAACCTTTAAAAATCCCAGCTGATCCACCACTTTTTCATCCACCTCTGACCAGACTGCGTCCATGGCAACTGCATGGTCAGCACGGAAGCGGAGATAGGTTTCTGTTTTTAATCTGGTTCCTGCCTTGCCGACACAGATTCTTGCAGCCGTGGTCTTCTTTAAATTGACGCAGGACTGGCGGTCAACTGGCTGGTCAATTGTTACCCGATCCGTTAAATCAAGGGAAGAGATATCCCTTACAAGGTCCTTGCTCATCTACGTTACCTCCTGTGTGAAAATAGATGGATCACCGGCGCGTTCCGTCAAATGTCCGTCTTCCATGATTCCAAGTTCCTCCATACGTTTTTCAAATTCCCCAATGGGGCGTTTTCCGCTTGTTTCCCGGAACGCCGCAGCATCATGATAGCTGGAGGACTGATACATCAGCATAATGTCATCCCCGGCCGGTATTCCCATCACGTAATTGACACCGGCACTGGCAAGCAGAACACCTAAGTTTTCCAGGTCATTCTGACTGGCTTTCATATGATTAGTATAACAGACATCGCAGCCCATAGGGATACCGGTCAGCTTTCCCATAAAATGATCTTCCAGCCCGGCCCGGATTACCTGGGCTCCGTCATATAAATACTCCGGTCCGATAAAGCCTACTACGGTATTGACACAATAAGGGTGGTAACGCTTGGCAAATCCATAGCACCTTGCTTCCATCACCAGCTGGTCCGCATCATGATGCCCTTCAGAGGAAAGTTCAGAGCCCTGGCCTGTTTCAAAATACATAAAGTTCGGACCTTTGGAACTCCTTTTTTCCTTCATCAGTTCATATGCCTCATCCATTAAGGCTGTGCTGATTCCGAAAGCAGTATTCGAGATCTGTGATCCGGCAATGGATTGGAACATTAAATCCATGGGACTCCCTTTTTTTAAAGCTTCCATCTGGGTGGTAACGTGGGAGAGAACGCAGTTTTGGGTGGGAATCTGCCATTTATCCATAAAATCACGGAATGCCCGGAGTATTTTATCCGTTTGTTCCACCGTGTCTATGGCCGGATTTAAACCGATCAATGCATCACCATTTGCATAGGAAATCCCCTCAAATACAGAGGCCATTACACCTTCAAAGCTGTCGGTGGGATGATTGGGCTGCAGCCTGGAGGCAAGAGTTCCCGGAAGGCCGATTGTCGTATTGCAGGTAGCCGGAACAATCAGCTTCTTTGAAGCCACAATGATATCGAGATTGCTCATTAATTTTGTTACACCAGCAATCACCTCAGCGGTAAGACCATCCCGGATCTCTTCAATATTAGCGGCAGGAGAGGACAGTATAAATTCCCGCAGTTCTCCAAGAGTTATGGATTTGATTCTTTTATAAGCTTCCTCATTAACACCGTCCTGAATGACTCTTGTGACTTCATCTGCTTCATAATCAACAACCGGGTGGTTGCGCAAATCGGAAACGGTTAAATCGGCAAGTACCACTTTGGCTGCAATGCGTTCTGCCGCATCTGCAGCTGCAATTCCAGCCAGTGTATCACCGGATTTCTCTTCATTTGCCTTTGCAAGGACTTCCTTCACTGAACGGAATTCGTAGGTTTTTCCGAATAATCTTGTTTTTAATTTCACGTTTCCAGCCTCCTATGCTTCCAATTCCTTTTCTGCAGTTGAAAAATCATTTGCAAAAAGTCTTTCTTTTATAAGATAATAGAGAATGGCTGCTGCATAAACAATGGCTGCCAGGAACAGAAGTGAAGCCTGGGAAACCACAAGCGCAACTACTACAACTGCACAGGTAACTGCTGCAATGGTTGGAATAAGTGCTGACTTTAACCGGTATGGGCGTGCCAGCTCCGGCTCTTTTTTTCTGAGAACAAACCAGGAGGCGATGGATAAAACTGCCATTACAGACGATCCGATGCAGGAGAATACAACCAGACTGCCTACGTTTCCGGTAATTACAAAAAACAGACCGATCAGGCTGGTGCTCACAAGAGCAAAGACCGGAGTACCATTTTTATCAAGGTTTGAAAGTGCTTTTGGGAGATAACCGCTTCTGGACATGGCATATGCCTGTCTGGAGTATCCGATCATAATTCCATGAAGACTGGCCGCCAGACCGAATAATCCAAAAAAGCCCACCAGTTTAACCAGGAATGAATTCTCTCCATAGACTTTTGATAAAATTGCGGGAAGAGGGTTATCAGTAGATGCAACAGCCGACAAATCAGATGCAGAGTTCCCGGCAGTAACGAAAAGAACAGCAACTGCCATAACAACCAGGGCACCGATGCCTGAAACAAAGGCCTTTGGTATGTCTTTTTGAGGATTTTTACATTCCTCTGCGCCCATTGCTCCCGATTCCACAGCCAGATAAAACCAGACCACAAATGGAATGGCAGCAAATATGCCATGCATGCCGTTCATGGGTGTTCCGGAAGAAAACAGGCCATGTACGTCTACGGTTGGAATTCCAACTACAAAATAAACAGCCACACCAAGAATCGCAAATACAGTAACGATCACACTGACAATCGCTGCTGATTCAATTCCCCGCATATTAATAAACACGAAGATGCAGAAAGCTGTAATCGCAGCAATATTCGCCGGAATAACAGGAAATAATCCGTGAACATAAGCGCCGATGGAAAGTGCGATTCCTGGCGTTGCAAAGATATACTCCAA
This sequence comes from Bacillota bacterium, assembly GCA_023460575.1. Taxonomy (GTDB): domain Bacteria; phylum Bacillota; class Clostridia; order Lachnospirales; family Lachnospiraceae; genus Lacrimispora. The sequence goes on along the minus strand of JAEWPQ010000260.1, from coordinate 2,130 downwards.
GAGAATGGAAAAGCCTGCAAGAAAGCCTGCAAACTTACCGAATGATTTTTCAGCATACGCCGTAGGACCGGCTGCGGAAGGAATGGCGGTTGCCAGCTCAGAGTAACAAAATACAAAGGAAACATAAAAAAGAGTGACAATGAAAGCAGCAATTAAGGCTCCTGTAAAATTAGTTTTTTCAAATAAATAATTCCATCCAAAATACATTCCGGAAACAACTGCACCTACGATAATCGCCCACAGCTTAACAGGTGTAAGAGCTTTGTTTAAATTTTTTTCTTCCATAATGGAATCCTCCTGATTTTTCATGATTTTATTTTTCTGAATCCTGATTTTCTTTTTCATCAGGATTTATACACTAAAGTTTTAATAATGACGGGAACAGCGCTTCCAACAGGGGAACCGATATCAATGTAGTCACCATTTTCAATCTTTATCTGATCCAGACAGATAACGGGTTTGCCACAGGATGTATGAATCCGGATCATCTGACTCAGTGCTTTTGCAAAATCTTCTTTTAAGAGTACAATCACAGGACTTTTTAATCCCTCATAAAGTCTTGAGATCTGACCTGCAAGAATTTTCAGTTCCCCGTATCCGGGACTTTTTCTGCCTTCAATACTCACTGCAACAACATCTTCTTCATAAAGCTCCATAAGAGGTCTGGTACTTCTAAATACATCTTCCCACTGGTCCGCAGCCACCGGGCATTTTACTATGGGAATATTGCGCATGGGTAACATGGATTCGTCAACCCCAACCGTACTTCCGCTGACTGACAGAGCGTGGCTTCCGGCTCCGATCACAGTTGCATTTATTTTTTCCTCCGGAATGATAAGCCTGCTGCGAAATGGGGAAAGAGCCTGGGTTAATTTGAATCCCAGCAGAGGACCGATGTCTCCGTATTGGAACCATTGTTCCTGGTCTGCACTTTCGTTTAATGATCCCACATATTCGCCCACTCCGCCGGATACAGATATGAAATCAATACCTTCCGGAATGATAAAATCAGTGATATATAAGGGGAAGGTATCCTCACTCATTTCCCGTAACCCAAGTGCCTGAAGACAGCAGTCTGCCAGATAACCGCAGAAACGTTCCAGTACTTCAATATCTGCGCTTTCTCCCTGCCTGATGGGAAATTGATTTTTCTCAAGAATATGGGTAATTCGTTCTGAAATATAGGTTACGTTGTGAGAGTCATCAAGTCTGATCAGCCTTCCCCCGATGTCCATTGCAAATGAATCCGTACAGTTACCGCTTTCAAATACTGCGGCATTTAAAGTTCCCCCGCCGATATCCAGGTTGATGATTTTTTTGCATCGTTTTTTGGATTCCTCACTGATACCGGCTCCCTTTCCGGCTAAAACCGCTTCCAGCTTCGGACCTGCAGTAGCAACAACAAAATCACCAAGGTATTCTGATAACCAGATATTTACCTGTCTGGCATTGTCTTTTCTGGCTGTTTCTCCCGTTATGATAACTGCACCGGTTTGTATTTTTCCTTTTCCGATTCCACTCTCTTTAAAGGCCTCTTTAACACGCTCCCGTATCTGTTCAAAATCGATAATATCCTTAGAAATAAACGGTGTAAAGATCACCGGACTGCGATAGACAACTTCAGTCTCATCGATTTCAGTTGTAGGCAGCAGAGAAGGCCCAAGCCTGGTTGCGATTTTAATATTGCTGATAATAATTTCCGTTGTGCTGGTTCCTATATCCACGCCGATGCTGTACAACCAGATACCTCCTTCCGGCAGCTTCATAAACAATAGAGCAAATAAAAAAGACGAAGGTGATCTCCAAACAGGAAACGTCTTCGTCTTTGTGATCTCGTATGAAGTTAATATATTAACAATTAATATAAGGACTTTAATTGCGTTTGTCAACAGTAAAATTAAAAAGATAATTCTGTCATCAGATATCCCGCCTGGAACAGGCTAAAATACATTGTGCAATTTGCACATGACAATTGTCACATAACTAATATCATTAGTGATATATGCATAAATATTATTGACTTTCCTCACACGATTGCTATGATGAAGGCAGAGAGGGGGAATTAATATGCCAGATGAGAAGGGAAATAGAAAAATAATTGTTGCCGGACACATTTCCCTGGATATTACA
>JAEWPQ010000259.1 GCA_023460575.1 Bacillota bacterium | reverse complement strand
GTATGTAGTCATATGCGCGGGGGTAACCCCTGCCTCCTTTTGTGTAGAAGTAAGTTTCTGGCTCACCGAACATCAGTTTAACATAAAATAAGAAATAATACAATTGCTATAACATGCTAAAAAAATGTTAAAACTAGTAAAAATTGTTTAAGTTCACGAAAAGGGGTTTCATTTCGTTTGACAAAAATGGCCGGGGAAATTATAATGTATAAGTCAAAGTCTGCCAACGTTTCCAATAAGATTTTTCAGTGAAAGAGAGAAAAGCTATGATTCAGATTTATAAAACAGAAGAAGGCCTGATTCAGCAAAAGGATGAGCTTTCTCCGGGTTCCTGGATTGCCCTTACAGACCCCACTGCCACGGAGATTCTGGAAATCGCCAACACCTGTAAAATCGATCCCGATGATTTAAGAGCGCCTCTTGATGAGGAAGAACGTTCCCGTATTCAGATTGAGGACCATTACACGCTCATCCTGGTTGACGTTCCTACGGTAGAGGAACGTGGAGGCAAGGACTGGTATGTAACCATACCAATGGGTATCATAACTACAGAAGAAGCCATTATAACAGTCTGTCTGGAGGAAACTACAGTTCTCAATGCATTTATGGATGGCAGGGTGAGGGATTTTCATACGTATATGAAAACCCGGTTTATCCTGCAGATCCTGTATAAGAATGCATCCCTATACCTGCAATATCTGAGAATTATTGATAAAAAAAGCGGGGTGGTCGAAGAAAAGCTTCATAAATCCACCAAGAACCGGGAGCTTATTGAGCTTTTGGAGCTGGAAAAGAGTCTTGTGTACTTTACCACCTCCCTCCGTTCCAATGAGATGGTTCTTGAAAAACTCATGAGAAATGAAAAAATCAAGAAGTATCCGGAGGATACGGAGCTTTTGGAAGACGTCATTATTGAGAACAAGCAGGCCATTGAGATGGCAAATATTTACAGCGGAATTTTAAGCGGGACAATGGACGCTTTTGCTTCCGTCATATCAAATAACTTAAATATTGTAATGAAGTTTCTGGCAACCATTACCATTGTCATGTCCATACCCACCATGGTGGCAAGCTTTTACGGAATGAATGTCAATTCCATGGGAATGCCCTTTGCAGACAGTCCCTATGGCTTTGCTATTGTTTTAGGCCTGACCCTGGCACTGACGCTGATTGTGGCGTGGATTTTTTCCAAGAAGGATCTGTTCTGATTTACATGGAAGCTCAGAAAACGGGAAACACCCTCAGGGTGTTCCTTTGTGCCTGGAAGGAATGGGCGGAAGATAGGAAAAGGATGAAAGAATGAAGTTTTTTTATAATCTTGAACGCAGATTCAGAAAGTATGCGGTTCCGAATTTGATGTACTATATCATCGGTATGTATGGTGTGGGATTATTGATGGAAATGCTCGCACCGGGATTTTATTGGAAATATTTATCACTTGACGCAGGAAAAATCCTGGGAGGTCAGGTGTGGAGGATCGTTACCTTCATGATTTACCCGCCGGGAAGCGGCATTTTCATGAGTCTGATCAGCATGTATTTATACTATATGCTGGGAGTGAACTTAGAGAGGATCTGGGGTGCATTCCGTTTTAACGTCTACTTTTTCATGGGAGTCATTGGTCATGTTGCGGCGGCGCTGGTCGTGTATCTTTTCATGGGAGAGACAGTGTACTTAACAACGGAATTTCTCAATTATTCCCTGTTTTTTGCTTTTGCAGCCACGTTTCCGGATTTAGAATTCCTTTTGTTTTTCGTGCTTCCCATAAAAGCCAAATGGCTGGCCATCTTTAACGGGGTCTACTTTCTGTATGGTTTTATTACCGGCAACATTGCAACCAGGGTTACCATCTTTATGTCGTTATTTAATTTTATCCTCTTTTTCCTTTTGACCCGGAATCTAAGCAAGTTTAATCCAAAAGAGATCAAAAGGAAGCAGAATTTTCATAAGCAGATGAAGATTAAGCCCCAGGGCTGGACGCACCACCGCTGCGCCGTGTGCGGACGGACAGAAAAGGACGCCCCGAACCTGGAATTCCGTTATTGTTCAAAATGTGAAGGCAGTTATGAATACTGCACCGAGCATTTATATACACATAAACATGTAACACCGTCCAACCCCACAACCGGTGATACGACCAACTAGCACGGAGGATAATGATGAAAAGAACCAAGATTATTTGCACCATGGGACCTAATACCAATGATCGCGCACTAATGAAGGCACTTGCTGAACATGGAATGGATGTTGCCAGATTTAACTTCTCACATGGTGATTATGAAGAACAGAAAAAGCGCCTGGATGCATTAAAGAGCATCCGTGATGAACTGGACCTTCCGATTGCAGCGCTTCTCGATACAAAAGGACCCGAGATCCGTACCGGACTTTTAAAGGATGGCAATAAGGTTAATCTAAAAGAGGGAGATACCTATGTCCTGACTACAGAAGAAATCATTGGAGATGAAAAAAAAGGCCATATTAACTATGATGGCTTAAATGAGGACGTGGCCCCAGGAAACCGCATTCTCATTGACGATGGTCTGATTGAACTGGAAGTCCTTAAGGTAAAGGGAAAAGAAATAACCTGTAAGATTATCAATGGGGGCGAGCTGGGAGAGAGAAAGGGTGTTAATGTACCTAATGTAAAGGTAAAGCTCCCTGCACTTACGGATAAGGATAAAATGGATATAAAGTTCGGCATTGAGCAGGGCTTTGATTTTATTGCGGCTTCTTTTGTCCGCACGGCAGATGCCATTTGTGAAATAAAGAAAATTCTGGAGGATCATGGTTCCAATATTTCTGTTATCGCTAAGATCGAAAATGCAGAAGGCATTGAAAACATTGATGATATCATCGAAGCCAGTGACGGAATCATGGTTGCCCGCGGCGATATGGGAGTTGAGATCCCGGCACAGGAGGTACCGTTTATCCAGAAACGGATCATCCAGAAGTGCAATGAAGCCTGCAAGCCTGTTATTACAGCCACCCAGATGCTGGATTCCATGATTCGTAATCCACGTCCTACCAGAGCTGAGGTAACAGATGTAGCCAATGCTGTTTATGATGGAACGGATGCAGTAATGCTTTCCGGAGAGACCGCCATGGGCAAATACCCGGTTGAGGCTCTTTCCATGATGGCATCCATCGTGGAGGAGACTGAAAAACACCTGGATTACAATGCATACAGACAGCGTAAGGTTTCTGCCGTCAATATTCACAATGTATCCAATGCAGTATGCTATTCTTCCGTTTCAACGGCACATGATCTGGGAGCAAATGCGATTGTAGCACCCAGCATCACCGGCTTTACTGCCAGGCTGCTGTCCAAATGGAGACCGGAAAGCCTGATCATTGGTTTGTCCCCAAGTTCTTCCGCTCTTCGCCAGATGCAGTTATATTGGGGAGTGAAGCCATTCCATGCCAAACGTGCAGAATCCACTGATGTTTTAATTTATTCTTCTATGGAGCTGTTAAAAGCTAAGGGTGTCGTAAAGGAAAACGATATAGTTATTGTTACTGCAGGTGTAGTGAGCCCGGTGAGAAAGAACGAGCCGGCCGCCCATACCAATATTATGCGTGTGGTTACTGTAGATTAATATAGCTGCATGCTATGAATATTTATACAAAAAAAGTGTAGACAAAGGAGTCTATCCCCGGTACAATGAAGCTTACCAGCAGATTTGCCGGAGAGAGACTCTTTTTATCGTATAGGAAAGTTCGTCCAATACGATAAAAACCCTCCGGGAGGATTGCACTGCAGCAGCAGATTTATGATTCTATATGGTAAGCTACGAGAGGAGAGAAAGCTATGGAAAAGATACCGTTTGTTACGAAAGAAAAATTAGAGGAAATTGTAAGAGAATATCCCACGCCTTTTCATTTATACGATGAAAAGGGTATCAGAGAGAATGCCAGAAAGCTGAAAGAGGCATTTTCCTGGAATAAAGGGTACCGGGAGTATTTTGCAGTAAAGGCCACTCCCAATCCGTTTATCTTAGATATGTTAAAGGATTATGGGTGCGGTGCTGACTGCTCCTCCATGACGGAACTGATGATGTCTGACAGCCTGGGATTTTCCGGTTCTGATATCATGTTTTCATCCAATAATACCCCTGCTGAGGAATTCCAATATGCAGATAAAATCGGAGGGATCATCAACCTGGATGATATCACCCATATTGAGTTTTTAAAAAAGGCCATCGGACATATTCCGGAGACAATCAGCTGCCGTTATAATCCAGGCGGCATATTTAAGATCAGCAACGATATTATGGATAATCCGGGAGACTCCAAATATGGCATGACAACGGAGCAGATGTTTGAAGCGTTCCGTATCTTAAAAAGCAATGGAGCAAAGCACTTTGGAATTCATGCATTTTTAGCAAGCAACACTGTGACCAATGAATATTATCCCCTTCTTGCAAAGGTGCTTTTTGAGCTTGCAGTTAAGCTTCAAAAGGAGACTGGGGCCCATATTTCCTTTATCAATCTGTCAGGGGGAATTGGAATCCCGTATCGTCCTGATCAGGAGGCAAACGACATTAAGGCCATTGGAGAAGGTGTCAGGAAAGTATATGAAGAAATCCTCATACCGGAAGGCATGGGAGATGTGGCAATCTATACAGAGCTGGGACGTTTTATGCTGGGGCCTTACGGCGGATTGGTTACAAAGGCAATCCATGAAAAACACACCCATAAAGAATACATCGGCGTGGATGCCTGTGCGGTAAATTTAATGAGACCGGCCATGTATGGGGCTTACCACCATATCACGGTCATGGGAAAGGAGGGAGATGTATGCAGCCGCAAATACGATGTGGTTGGATCTCTTTGTGAAAATAATGATAAATTTGCCATAGACAGAATGCTGCCTGAAATAGACAAAGGCGATCTGCTTTTCATTCATGATACAGGAGCTCACGGTTACGCTATGGGTTATAATTATAATGGAAAATTAAAGTCAGCTGAACTTCTTCTAAAGGAAGATGGGTCAGTGCAGATGATCCGCAGAGCCGAGACTCCCGGGGACTATTTTGCAACCTTTGATTTCTGCGATATATTAAAAGATATGAAATAAAGAACTTTGCATCAGAATTGTGTGAAGACAGGAGAGGGTTTCCCGGTATGCAGGAGACCCTCTTTTCTGTTTGCATGGTAGTGTTTATATCTGGTGAACAGCAGCATTGAGAGTTTGTCCCTCCATGCGCTTTCAGACGGATCAGACTGGAAGTCTTTTTTGAAATCACCGTTGGAGGAGGTGGACTGCAAAGCCTCCCACTTCCTCCTCAAAATAGATTACAATCATTTTTTGATTGATGAATTTGGCAGAAGCTTCATTGAATTTATAACCGGCCGATTCAAAATAACTTTTAGCACTGACAATGGAGTTGGTAGCAATTGCGATATGGCCTTTTGTACCAAAGCAGGGAGGAGTCATGCATTCAATGGAGGCACCGGCAAATATGGAGTCAGTTCCCGGCTTTTTTTGAAATCCGAACATGGCATCAAACATTCCGGCTGTTTTGTCAGCTTCTGTTTTGGTGCTTAGGTTTATTCCTATATGTGCAAATTCAAAGCCCAGCATGGTCCGGATGATCGTTGATGCCTGATCGCGTATTTTTCCGAATTCTCCTGCCTGAATCAACTTTGGTTCCATGTTCCATTTACAGGTCAGGACATGGTCGGAGAACGGGTAAGCACTGACATTGTTTTCATTGATGCATTCAGCCGGAATAAAATTTATGTGGTTATGGGAGGATTGGCTGGCCTGGATCGTAAGTCGCTCCATATCTTGTCCGGCAGGAAAAAGGTTTACCGCATGAAGCCCCAATGAAATTGCTGTTTCCAGTTCGTCAGAAGAAGAAACCCCTGGTATTACCGGAATAGCTCTGTCAATACAATATGTTATGACAGAGGGTGAAAACTCCGGGGTAATAATAAATTTTGCACCGGCATTCACTGCACGGCTGGCTTCTTGGACAGTCCGGATATCTCCGGCGCCAACCAGCATTTGAGGAAAACCATCAGCTATTTTGGCAATGGATTCCTCTGCAGCCTTGGTGCCGGATAAGACTTCAATACAGAAAATATTTCCGGCACAGAGGGCTTGTGCAAGTGGAAAAGCATTCCTGACATCATCAAGTGCCGCTACCGGTAAAATGCCGGTGTTTTGTATCTTATTCAGTATTTTATCCATAATTTAAATCTCCTTGGTTGGCAATTGTATATCACGTATTTTCAATTCTTTTTATCTAAATTATACTCAAATCCTTTGGTCTGTCAATAAAAAGCATAAAAACTGAGATATATGACAACCTTTTCATATATAAAATAAATATTTTTGAAAAGTTTTTTTGTACATATTGACATATAAATAAAAAAGATGTATGATATTTTTGAATTTAATGAGTGATAATTAAGCAAAGTAGTGATGTCATTCTTAGATTTTTTTTAAATCCCATATGAAAACGTTAACATATTGGGGAAAGATAGGAAATTTACTAAAGTATCATGAAAAATGGAAGAAAGTATCTGATGTAAGATACTGACACTTTCAAAAGAAAAAAGGAGAAGTGTATATGAAAAGAGCAATGGCAATAATTTTAACGGGGCTTATGACATTTAGCCTGGCGGGATGCGGAAGTTCCCAGACAACTCCAACCACTGCAGCCAATTCAACCGCTGCAGGTACGGAAACAAAAGCAGCAGAAGCTGACGGAGAAATATTAATCGGATGTCTCCAGGACATAACCGGAGCCACTTCCAGTCTTGGTCAGATGGTGGAGGCAGGAGCAAAATGGGCCGTAGAAGAAATTAATGCAAACGGCGGAGTAAACGGAAAAAAACTTGTTATGAACACTTATGATACCAAGGCAGATGTAACAGAAGCAATCAATGCTTACACAAAAGCGGTAACTTCTGACAAGGTTTCCCTTATCGTAGGACCGCCTGTAGCAAATATTGCTTTGGCCATTAAGGAAACTTCCGAACAGTACGAAGTACCGATCATGGGTCTTGCCATGGATCCCAGCGCTCAGCTTAAGACAGATGGCACTCCATATAAGAACATGTTTTGTTTCCAGCCTAATGCAATCCAGCAGGGAACGATTATGGCCAAGTATGCTCTGAAAAACGAATTTAAGACTTTTGGTGTTATTTATAACGAAAGCAATGCATACTCCCTTTCTTTAAAAGATCCTTTTATAAAGGCAATTACTGAAAACGGCGGTACTGTTAATGAAAAGCAGCAGGTTGCTTACAATGCAAACGATACTGACTTTAAAACCCTGCTGTCCCCAATTGTGTCTGCAAATGTTGATGCAATCTATGCACCAAACTACACCAAGGATCTTGTAAACATTGTTACGGCTGCACGTGCCCTTGGTTATGAAGGCGCCATCATCTGCGGTCTGGATGCATGTCCTCCTTTCAACACCATGCTTGGTGGAAGCAGCGACGGAGTATTCTGTATTAACAATGTAGATGACACAGAGCCAGAGCTTCAGAAAATGATTGCAGCAGTAAAAGAAAAAACCGGAATAGAAGCTACCAACAAGTTTTTCCTTGGATATGATATTGTAAAGATTGCTGCTAAGAGTCTGGAAGAAACAGGAACAGATGATCCTGCTGCGCTTCGTACTGCGATCGAAAATGTAAAGGACTTTAAGGGTCTTACCGGAAATATCTCTATTGATCCAAAGACTCATATGACTACTGGTCTGGATATGGTTATGTTTACTTATGAGGGAACAACACCTAAGATGTTGGAAAGATTCAGCGCAGATAACTAAAGCTTTTAAATGGATGGAGGCATAACATGTCACTGCAGATTATAATCAACGGCCTTGCGACGGGCTCTGTTTACGCGCTGATTGCGACGGGCTTTTCGTTGATATTTAATGTTTTGAAATTTTCAAATTTTTCTCATGGAGCTACCATGACACTGTGTGCCTTTGTTGGGTACTTTTTAGCAGCCTCCGTGGGACTGGGACTGATTCCAACGATTCTGGTTGCTGTTGTAACAGGCAGTTGCATTGCGTTGATTGGAGAATTTGTGGCATTTCGCCGTATTATCCAGCGCAACAGCTCTTCCGTATACTTTTTCGTTTCCTCTATTACACTGGGAACATTGTATGAAGGGCTTGTTACCGTAAAAGTTGGTGCAAATTTTTACAGCTATCCTCAGTTTTTTAAAAAGGCGGCAATTAAGTTTGGATCAGTTGTTGTTTCCACATCAGACCTTTTGATGTTTTGCAGCAGCGTTGTTGCACTCCTTGTGCTGGCTTATGTTATTCAAAAGACAAGAATCGGCAGGGCACTCAGAAGTGTCAGCTTTGACAGAGATACTGCGAATCTGATGGGAATTGATGCTACGCGTATTATTCAGTTCGCATTTGTCGTTTCTGGTGCTCTTGCCGGACTTGCCGGTGTATTTCTGGGAATTAACTACACCCTGTATCCGACACTGGGCAGCCTGGTAGTAAAAGGATTTATTGCATCAGTAATCGGGGGTCTTGGAAGCCTTCCGGGAGCAATTATCGGAGCCGTGCTTCTCGGGCTTCTTGAGACACTGTTAATCAGTACTGTGGGTTCGGGATATACCCCGGTATTTACTTTCCTTATTATGCTGGTGTTTTTGTTGCTCCGTCCATGCGGAATTGCCGGCTGCAACATTCAGGAAAAGGCATAGGGGGTACTTACAATGGTATTATACATGAATATTTTCACTCAGATATGTATTACGCTTGTAGCAGTAGCAGGCGTATACGTTCTGACGGGACTTACAGGAATGTTCAGCCTTGGTCAGGCTGCATTCATGGCGGTTGGCGCTTATGTATCTGGTATTTTTGTCGTCAAGCTGGGGGTTCCCTTTCCTCTTGCCTGTATCGCAGCTGTTATTATTGCGGTTGGCATTGGATTTTTAGTAGGTATTCCAACCGTTCGGCTGAGGAGAGACTATATTTCTCTTGTTACACTTGGCTTTGGAGAGGCAATTACCGCTCTGCTGAACAGAACCACCAAACTGACAGGCGGTGCATCTGGTTTTATTGGTATACCGAAAAAAACCACAGCGCTGATGGCATTTACATTTGCA
>JAEWPQ010000258.1 GCA_023460575.1 Bacillota bacterium | reverse complement strand
ATCCACTGCTTTCCATTTACAGATCGTCAATCAGGGCGCTGCTTTTTGCATAAGCGGTGCTTCTTGCTTCAAAAAAATCAGTTTTTATTAAATTTGCATTGCTGTACTGGCTGACCCAGGACATACTCTCCGGTTCTCTCTCATGCCCTTCGTAAATCCGCTCCCAGCCCAGACTTTCGCACCGGAAATTGCCCAGGTATTTGATATAATCAGTAATCATTTCCTTTGTTAATCCAGGAACTTCATCTCCGATGGCATAGATTCCCCATGCGATTTCCTGCTCACACCCCTCTTTGATCATACTCCGGTACTCATTGACGCATTCCGGCGTAAACAGCTGGGGTTCTTCCTTTTTCAGTTCCAGAATGATGTTGCGGAACAGCCATAAATGGGTGTTCTCATCCCGGTTAATATAACGGATCTCCTGGGAAGAGCCTGTCATTTTGTGATTTCGCCCAAGATTATAGAAAAACATGAATCCACTGTAAAAATAGATTCCTTCCAGAATAAAGTTGGCAACTACTGCCTTCATAAATGCCCGGCTGCTTTTATCCTTCTGGAAATCATTATATAAATCTCCGATAAAGGTATTGCGGGCCAGTAAATGAGGGTCATTCTTCCATTGATACAGAACCTCATTTCTCGTCTGGGGTTCGCAGATCGTATCCAGCATATAGCTGTAGCTCTGGCTGTGAACCGCTTCCTGAAATGTCTGAATCGCCAGACAGAGGTTGATCTCATTGGCTGTTACATACTCACTGATGGCCGGTAAATTGGCTGTCTGAATGCTATCGAGGAACACCAGAAACGATAAAATCTTATCGTACGCTCTCCGCTCACCCGGACTTAAAAGAGGATAATCCTTGCTGTCCCTTAAAAGATTAATCTCCTCCGGTATCCAGAAATTATTCATTGCCTGACGATACCAGTCACTTACCCAGGCATACTTCATATTGTTAAAATCATTTAAATTAGTGGTATTGCCGTTTATCATCCGGCGCTCTCTTACTTCCACGGATCCTTCCGGGTTAAAAAGAGGTCTTTTCTTTAACTGTTCCATGAGATGGGTTCCACTCTCCTTTATTGTTATGTCGTTTTCTCTATTCCTCAGCTGGAGCATGCCTCACAGTCATCCACCTCAAGGCTTTTGGACCGAATGTAATAAATGGTCTTTACCCCTGATTCCCAAGCCAGAATATAGAGTCCCAGCACCTGCCTGAGCGTATAGTCATTGGTAATATACAGGTTCATGCTCTGAGCCTGATCCACATGGCGCTGCCTGACCCCTGCTGCCTTTACAGACCACTTCTGGTCAATGTAATGAGCATTTTTATATAACCAGAACGTATCCGGTGAAAGTCCAGGCGCAACCCTGGGAACAAGCCCGTTCTTTTTCTCTTCCAGATAGTACCGGTTCATAATCGGATCAAGTCCTGCCGTTGTTCCTGCGATCATGCTGGTGCTGCTTGTCGGCGCAACTGCAATCAGCCAGCCGTTTCTCATTCCCCATTCCTTTACTTTTCTGCTTAGGTTCGCCCATTCATGTGATTCATAGCCGCGCTTCTTAAAATAATCCCCTGTCTGCCAATCACTTCCTTCAAAGAAGGAATAGGTTCCTTTTTCCTTCGCAATATCACAGCTGGCTTCAATTGCGGCATAATTTATCGTCTCAAAAACCTTGTCTGCAAAAGCCAGATGCTCCACCGATTCCCAGGCAACTTTGTTATTTGCAAGCATGTGGTGGTAGCCGCTGACTCCCAGACCAATGGGACGGTAACGCTCATTACTCACCTTTGCATAAGGAACCGGAAAATAATTAAGATCAATGACATTATCAAGCGCACGGACTGCACTTTTCACCAGCTGGGTTATCTCTTCTTTGCTGTTTACATCTATTTTTCCAAGAGACAGACTGGCCAGATTACAGACGACAAAATCCCCTGGCTTTGTCACCGTTACTACCACGGTTTCTCCATCCACAGTCTCCATACTCTGCTTCATCTGCTCCACTGCACTCATGTTCTGGGCAATTTCCGTACAGAGATTGCTGCAGTAGATCATCCCTTTATGGCTGTTGGGATTGGCTTTATTCACTGCATCCCGGTTAAATGTAAAGGGAGTTCCTGTTTCCACCGCACTCTTTAAAACCAGCCGTATGATATCCTTAATGGGAACCACCCTCTTATGGATTCTGCTGTCATTCACGCACTGGAAGTAACGTTCCTCCCACAAATCCCCCCAGCAGTCTTCCAGGGCCCAGCCCTTTACAGTGAGAATCTCATGAGGACACATTAAATACCAGTCACTTTCTATGTCTTCCTTCGCCTGCCTCCAGAAAAGGTCGGGATAGCATACTGCCGGGAAAACATCGTGTGCCTTCATGCGGTCATCTCCATTGTTGGTCTTAAGCATTAAAAATTCCGGGAGATCTTTGTGCCACACATCCAAGTATACCGCTACCGCCCCCTGGCGCATTCCCAGCTGGTCCACTGCAACAGCCGTATCATTGGCAAGCTTGATCCACCGGATCACGCCTCCGGCCGCCCCCTTAAACCCCCGTATAGAGCTTCCGGCTGCCCGGACCTTTCCAAAATAGAGGCCCATGCCGCCGCCGAATTTGCTGATCTTTGCAAAGCTGTCAATGCTTCGGTAAATCCCATCCAGGCTGTCCGGCACCGTATCAATAAAACAGGAAGAAAGCTGATGATAAGGCTTTCTCGCATTGGACAACGTGGGGGTTGCCATAGTCACCTTCAATGTGCTGAGCATATCGTAGAACCGCTTTACCCAGCCGTCCCGATCCTCCTTTTCCAGCATGGCAAGGTGCATGGCAATTCCCAAAAACATCTCCTGGGGTGTTTCAAGAGGAACGTTATCCCTGCTATGGATTACGTAACGGTTCAGCACCAGCTCCAGGCCGGAATAAGTAAACAGACGGTCTCTGGTATGATCGATATAAGCTTCATACCGGTCAAGTTCTTCTTTCCTGTAGTTTTCAAGAATATAACTCCCGTAAAGCTTCTCTCCAGTTAAATAAACAACTTTATCATAGAAGCTTTTTATGTTATACCTGCTAAGCTCAGCTTCCCGGATTATCCCAAACCGGACCAGACAGATTCTGGCGCTGATATATTCCCAGCCGGATGCTTCCTGGGTTGTGAGCTCTACTGCTGCCTGAATCAGAGCAGAAAGCTTTTCTTTCAGTATCATGTCCTCTTTAAAAAATGTCATAAACTTTATATAAAGTTTATCCAGACTGTAAGACGGAAGAATCCATTCCTTCTCTATCTCATCAAACACCCCACTTAATTCAGGGACTTCCTTAAAATATGCCAATATCTCATTTTTACCGTATAATTCATCCATTCTGATTCCTGCCATTCTGTCACGTTATAATAATATCAATAACTGTTATTAAAAGCTATATTCATGAATATACCACAAGATATTGTTAATTTCAACCATCCAATCACAAAATATTCGTTTTTTACTTTTT
>JAEWPQ010000257.1 GCA_023460575.1 Bacillota bacterium | reverse complement strand
ACGGAATTGCTTCTACCATGAGAGGAATGTCTTCAGCTTCAAATCCCACTTCGTTAGAGGCTTTTTGAATCATCTCGCGGAACAGGTTGCGGGCTTTTTCACTGCCGTAGGCAAGTTCGCCTAAATTTAGGTTTCGGACGCTTAAATCAAAGCTTGTAAGCGTACAACGGATCTGATTTTCATTGATACGTTCTATCTTCATAGGATCACTTCCTGTTCTTTTTAAAATGGTGAATATTTTTTACATACTTCTTCAACATAACTATACTATATATTATAGCAAAAAGGCAATTACTATGTGAAAAAATTTATATAAATTTAAGGTTTATATGCAAAAAAACGGGTATCCTATCTAATTACTGGGATTTAATGCTTTGGATTTTCAGTGAGATACTGATATGATACTATTTCCTGTAATTTCTCTGCAACTTCGATGTGGCGATTTGGATATAAGTGTCCATATACATTATTTACCATATCTACCGTGTCACTGATCCGCTCTGCTATAAGGTGTGGAGAAAAGTCCAAATCTATGAGCATGGAAACATAGAAATCATCATATAGCGATGTTTCCACAGAGGCGGTCAACCCTGCCTCTTTTTTTGTATAAGGGGTATTGGGTCCAGGATAAGCAGTTAGTACGAAAAGAAGATTGTGTACTTGGGAAATATATGATAACATGTTTTAAGGAACAATCGTGTCACTGCAAGGGCGTTGGCCTTCCATCATACATAGATGGGAGGTGGTGCGGATGAAATATGATTTTAAAGACCTTATGGCCTTTGGTATGTTCATAATCGCATTACTTACCTTTATTTTCGTAAATTGTAAGTAGCGTTTTTCTATAAAGTCCTGGAAACAGGCATAGAAAAACCACCCTTGTAAAACATTGGCGTGTTTGAGGGTGGATTTCTATCTTCTAATAGGCCAACCCCTTGTATTGGGGCGGTTGTTTCTTTAATATTATTCTAATACATAAGTACTCTATTTGCAAGTAAAAGTGACGTCACTTTGTTGTCACTATGATACTAAAATGATACTACTATTTTTAGCAAGGACAGCAAATCAAGCAATAGTCTATGATTCCGCAATGAAATTACAAGGAAATTCAATGCTTTCACAGTGGACAATCCCCAACCTTAAATTTAAGGTTTATATGCAAAAAAACGGATATCCTATCTAATTACTGGGATATATATCTATATGTTAATGCCATGTACTATAATTAATATATCCTTATGTTAATGCTCACTAAAAATGTAAAAAAATTATAAAATGGTTGAAAAACAAAGAATATTATATTACAATAATTTCCAGAGATGATATTGGACAGGCACAAGGAGGTGATTTTAGTAAGCACCGTTCTTTTTGGCAAATATCAGCTATGCGGTATCTTGGGAACCGGTCGGGAAGGGACAGTTTTTCTGGCGGTTCATCTAGGGCTTGAGGAATACAGGGCAGTGAAACGTGTATCCAAAAGCTTTCTCAATTATGAACAATTCAGGCGCGAGGCATTTATTTTAAAGGAGCTGCGCCATCCTGGAATTCCCATTATATTCGACTTAGAGGAAGATGAAAGTTACAGTTATTTAATCGAAGAGTATCTGGAAGGAGATTCTTTATATGATCTTGTGAAAAAGCAGGGTCATCTGTCGCGGGAGCTGACCGTATTCTATGGAATTCAGCTTGCCAGCATCATTAATTACCTGCATCTCGCAGGAACAACCCCTATATTACATTTGGATTTACAGCCAAAAAACCTGTTATTATGCCATGATACCATAAAACTCATCGACTTTGGCCTGGCTGCGTCTATAAAGGAAGCAAATGAGCCGGGAGAACGGTACGGTACAGTGGGCTGCGCTGCCCCGGAGCAGTATCAGACGGACGGAGTGCTTGATGAAAGAACGGATATTTATGCGATTGGAACAATTCTCTGTTTTCTGTACACCGGAACATTTCCTGTGCTGCCCTTTATACCAGATCCTTCGATGGATCCGGACCTGGCAGCTGTTATCGGTCAGTGCGTCTGCAAAGAGAAAGAAAACAGGTTTTCAACGGCACAGGAGCTTATGGAACGGCTCTGTCAGTTAAAAGAAACGGGAACGGATGCAAAAAAACGTCTGCAATCATCATCTCTTACAATTGCTCTTTCAGGGAGCAAATCTGGGGCAGGTACAACCCACATAGGAATCGGCCTGTCTGTCTACCTTAGAAATCAGGGATATCCCAACTTATTGGAAGAAAAACAGGATTCATTCATGGGGGCCGGTCTTTTTAAATTCACAAAAGCAAAGCGTGACAGTTTCGGGCTGCTGCATTACAGAAATTTAATCATAAAGCCTTATTACGGACCCGGAGTGAAATTAAAGGATCCTCCCTTCCGGGTACGTCTGATGGATTGGGGAGAGAATTTAAGCCAGGCGGTCAGTATGGAACCTGATGCCGTGATTCTGGTGTGTGATGCCAGTATCTGGAACAGAATACATGCCTGCGAAGCTGTGGAGGAAGTAGTGAAATCCAAAATTCCATATGCCGTCATATATAACCATTGGGTTAATGGCATGAAGATCTTTACTCCAAAAGGAACCGGGCAATCAGCTTTCTTTCGGGCTCCTTTTTTCCCTGATCCCTTTACAGTCTGTGATGAATCGGAGATTTTTTATCAGGCTGTCACAAATGCAATACTGGTGGGGAAAAATGGAAATCATAAACTGAATTTTGAATTTAAATACTGGATAAAAGGTATGATTAAAAGATTCAGAACAGGGGAGCACCATCGGTCGGGAAAGGATTAAACTTCTATGAAGGAAATCATAAAAAAAGGCTGGAAATTGATAAAATCATTTAAAGGAGCAGCAGCACCGGAATTAATTGGTATCATTGGCACCGGAAGAGGTACAGGAGTGACTCATTTTGCGGTCATGACAGCCGGATACTTAACCGGTGTAATGAGAATGAGGTGTGCAGTTCTTGAGTGGAACAGTCATGAGTCCTTTTATGCCATGGGGGCTGTCTGCTGTGGTAAAAAGAAAGGTGAAAATTCATTTCGGGTTTTAGAGACAGATTATTTCGCAAAAGCGGGGATTGATACGCTATTGTTGTGTAAAAAGTCCGGCTATCAGGCTGTAATTGTGGATTATGGAACTGCTGAGGAAGGCAATCTGGGAGAGTTTTTTCGATGCGGCAGGCAATTAGTAATAGGAAGTCTTAGCGAGTGGCAGATAAGTGAGTTCCTGGAATTTGAAAAAAGGGAGATTAAAGCGGAAAGAAGCTGGGAAAGTCTGGTATCATTTGGCAGTGAGGAAGCAAGAAAAAGTCTGGAAAAAAGACTGAAGGTTCCTGTCAGAAGAATTCCGTTTTCTTTAGATCCATTTTCTGTCACTTCTGAGACCATAAGTTTTTACGAGCAATTATTTTAAAAGTACAAAAGAAAAGGTAGCGGGGAGAAAATAATATGAGTAAAGAGGACGGCAGTAAGAGGAAAGAAGGTAATGGAGATCAGTATCTGGAAGGACTGAAAAGGTACAGAAATAAAGGAATCCCCATAGTAATTGATGGGGAAGAGCTCCCGGAGACAGACTGGGGGAAAATATTTGAAATAAGGGAGGATGACAGTTTTTATATGGCAGACTATGTTCCCAATGAGGAAACTGGTAAGCTGCAGGAAATCAGATTTGACCGTGTGTACAACCGGTAATTTCTGGGACCATGTGATCAGGGGCGTGCCGACGGATTCCATCTTCAGCCCGGAGTGAATCAATTTATGCGCGTCAGGGAGGGTTAGGGGAAAGAATGTAATGAAAATGTAAATTCCAAAAATAAAGAAGTATGATATAATCTAGAAGATATTACAGAAATAAGTTCATAAGATACGATCCATGATCAGGAGGAAAACAGATGAATAGGAAAGCAGTGCCGCTTATGGTGGTGCTTGGATTGATTTTGCTGGTTCTTGCCGGTTTTTTCGGAATCCGGTTTTTGGAGCGGTATATTCCATCCAGTGAGCAGGCAGATTTGACTGAGGTTTTTGGAGTTACAGGGGATGAGGTGGCAGTTTATTTAAATGATAATCTTCAGGAAACCAAAGGTCTTTTTACAGAGGGTCAGACCTATCTTCCCATCAGCTGGATTAATGAAAATTTAAATGAGCGTTTTTACTGGGACAGCAACGAGAAGCTGTTAGTTTATGCTCTGCCGGATTCCATTGTTTATGCAGACCGTGATACAAAAGGCCCTTCCGGGAAATCCCTGATTCAGGAGGAAACGGATGGAGTATATTTATCCCTGGGTCTTGTCGCCAATTATACAGATGCCGGGTTTACGGCATATGATACCGCTTTAAATAAGAGGGTGTTTATCAACAATAACTGGACAGAAAAAGAACAGGCAAAGGTTGTAAAAAGCGGCAATGTGCGTGTCAAAGGCGGAGTGAAGAGCCCGATTTCAACTCATATTATTGAGGGAAGCAAGGTAACGGTTCTTGATTCTATGGATAAATGGAACAAAATCAGGACAGAGGATGGTTTTATTGGTTATGTGGAACGCAGACGTCTTGGAGAAATAGAAAAAGTTGAATCTGTAAGTAATTTTGAAAAGCCGGTTTACAAGAATACAACGATGGATCAGCCTGTCTGTCTGGTATGGCATCAGGTGACCTCGGCAGAAGGAAACTCTTCCTTTGACAGTCTGATTGGCAATACAGCAGGAGTTAACGTGATCTCTCCCACATGGTATGAATTAACCGATAATGAAGGAGGTTTCCGATCACTTGCAGATGCGGGTTATGTGAAAAAGGCTCACGAAAAAGGATTAAAAGTATGGGCGCTTATTAATAATTTCAGTGACAATGTGAATACTGAGATCCTGATGTCTAAAACATCCACCAGGAAAAAGCTCATAGATGCTCTGATGGCAGAAGCAAAAACCTATGGATTTGACGGTATTAATCTGGATTTTGAAGGCATTAAGGAGGAAGCGGGACCACATTATATTCAGTTTATAAGAGAATTGTCAATCCCCTGCAGAAAGAACGGGCTTATCCTGTCTGTGGATAATTACGTTCCAGTTCCGGGAAATGAATTTTACAACCGTAAGGAACAGGGAATTGTGGCTGATTATGTGATTATTATGGGATATGATGAACATTATGCCGGAGGAGAGGCTGGATCTGTGTCTTCCATTCAATATGTGGAAGATGGAATTAAGAATACTCTTAAAGTAGTTCCCAAAGAAAAGGTTATTAACGGGATTCCTTTTTACACCAGAATATGGACGGAAGGAGCGGATGGGAAAACTTCATCATCTTCCATCGGCATAGCGAAATCCAAGGAATGGGTTACGAAAAATGATGTAAAGCTGTACTGGCAGGAGGAGCTGGGACAGTACTTTGGAGAACTTCAGACAGAAGAAGGTAAAAAGACCGTATGGCTTGAGGAGGAACGCTCCATTGGTCTGAAGATGAATTTGATCCGTCAGTACGATCTGGCTGGTGTGGCATGCTGGAAGCTTGGATTTGAGCCGGCTGATTTGTGGGATGAAGTCAGGCTTGATAAGGAATAACAAAAGAAATGGATAAACAGGAAGGTCAGGTTATGAAAAAGAGGGTATTATTGGCAGCGCTGGCGGCAGCAGTTTGTGTATCTTCCGGGTGTTCTTTTAAAAAAGGAGTGCCGGAGCATACACAGGGAGAGAGTACAGCGCAGCCTGAGACAGCAGTTACCGGGGTGCAGACTCCTTCCACAGCGCAAGTTCCTGAGACAGCCGGAGAGTCACTTCCAGAACAAACCAAGGCACCGGAGGAAGGAACAGCCAGGATCATTATAGCTACGGATATTCATTATCTGGCCAGGGATCTGACAGATATGCAGAAAAGCTATGAATACACGGCTGATCATGGTGACGGGAAAGTGATGAAGTATATCTGGGAGATTACAGATGCGTTCGTTGAAGAGGTGAAGGCGGAAAAGCCGGATGTTGTAATATTAGAGGGAGATTTAACCTATAACGGGGAACGGGAAAGCCATATAGAGTTCGCAGGAAAGCTGGAGTCCATTGAGGAAGCAGGGATTCCTGTTATCGTCATTCCTGGAAACCACGACATCAATAATCCTAAGGCCTGCCGGTTTGAGGGAGAGTCCTTAATTAGTACGGAGAGTATCACTCCCCAGGAATTTGAAGAGATTTATGATGAATTCGGTTATAGCGAGGCGGTCAGCCGGGACCCTGCCTCATTAAGCTATATTTACCAGATCAATGATAAGACCAGAGCTCTGATGCTTGACAGCTGCCAGTATGATCCTAAGAATCTGGTAGGTGGTATGATAAAGGATGATACATACAGCTGGATTGAAGAACAGATGGAGGAAGCCTGGAATCTGGGGATGAACGTGATTCCTGTAGCCCATCACAATCTTCTTGATGAAAGTGAAGTTTATCTTCAGGATTGTACCATTGAGCACAGTGAACAGCTCATTGACCAGCTGGAGAGCTGGGAAGTCCCCTTATTTTTAAGCGGGCACCTTCATGTCCAGCACTATAAGAGGTCCCATGATGATTCCGGTATCTATGAGATAGTAACAGGTTCCCTCTCTACGCCGCCCTGCCTTTACGGAATACTGGAGTATGGAGCGAAGGGAACGTTTAACTACCATACTAAATCTCTTGATATGAAAGCCTGGGCGGAGAAAACAGGAAACACAGATAAGAATCTTTTGAATTTTAGTACATATGGAAAAAAATATTTAAGCAAGGTATTTTATAACCAGGCACAGGATGAGTTTAAGAGCTTAAATTCCCTCCACGGTCTTACTGAGAATCAGAAGGATATGATGGCTAAGGTGTATGCGGAGCTGAATTTAGCATGTTATGAGGGAAAAGTAGCGGATATTCGTGAGAAAGTTATGGCAAAGCAGGGATATAAACTGTGGCAGGAAGAAGGTTATCCAAGCATTTTATCCCAGTACCTTGAGTGGATTACTGCCGATGGTGCCAGAGATTATAATACATTAAGCGTTAATTAGAAGGAAAGTCACTTGTACCGGTTCTTTTTTAATTCACCAAAAAGTATAATTCATTAAGAACGTGAATCAGGTAAAAAACTTGAAATTAAAAAAATGGGAACCGTTTATGGCTGTGATTTTGCTGATATTGGTTTATGTCATATCAAGCCAGGCGGGAAAGATGGCAGCAGTAAATAACGTCCCATCTGTGGGAAAGAAAAGACCGGTGGTAGTCATTGATGCAGGTCACGGCGGGAATGACCCTGGGAAGATCGGGATAGACGGAAGCCTGGAAAAGGATATTAATCTTCAGATCGCTATGAAGCTGAAAAAATATTTAGAAGCATCGGATGTGGATGTTGTTCTTACCAGAGATAATGACAATGGACTTTACTCAGTTAAAGATAACAGAAAAAAGATGGCTGATATGACCAAACGGTGTGAGATCATTAATAAAACCAAGCCAGCGCTGACTGTGAGCATCCATCAAAACAGTTATCATCAGGAGGAGATTTCCGGAGGCCAGGTTTTTTATTATAAAAAGTCTGAAAAAGGGAAAAAGCTTGCTGAAATTATCCAGGACCGGTTTGATTTCTTATTAGGAGAGAAGAATACAAGACTTGCGAAGCCGAATGACAACTATTACCTGCTGCTTCATGTAAGGACGCCTATTGTAATTGTGGAATGCGGATTCTTAACAAATAAAAAAGAATCGGCACTCTTAAATACGGAAGATTATCAGGATCGGGTGGCGTGGACCATTCATATGGGAATCATGAGATATTTGAATGAAAGATAAATGGAAAAGACAAAAAACAGGAACCCATAAGCAAGAGGTTCCTGTTTTTTGTCAGCGGTAGGGGGTTTCTTCATTTGTCTGTAATTCATGTGCCTTCTCATTTTCGCTGTCTGTTTCAGTGCCGTGTATTAAAGCTTCAGTCTGAATAGACGCGGCCTTATTTACTTCACCCAGCTTTTCAGACTTTTGTGCGGCCAGTTTATCGGACTGGCTCTGCAGCCTGCCCACATCTTCAATTTTTTGTTTCGTGTTTCCATATCCGGATTCAATTTCACTTTTCAGGAGATTTATCTTCCCGTCAATATGGTCTTTCGCTGATGAGATTACTTCTGTCTGGGACACTCCGGATGATAATTTTGTTATCTCATTTAATTGTTCTGCCTGTGCTTCTTCTTTGGACCTTGGTTTTTTATAGATAGTACCGGTTTGGTCAGTGGAATCGGATTTTGCATCATCCGGTTCATCTGTCTGGAGCTGTGCGATCTGTTCATCAATGGCTTTTAGCTGCTTCTCATATTCTTTCAGCTTCTCATTCATGCTGTCTGCACCGTTTGCCTGGTCAGAATTCAGCATTTCCTGCTTTCTTTCCATGATAAACTGTTTCTGGTTCATCAGCTGTTTCATCATACTTTGCTTTTTCCCGGCAGGGGAAATTTTTACATCATCAGTTTGTTCCTTTTCCTTATCTCTTCCGTAGAGTGCCTGGTACTTCTGATGAGCGGAACGATTGATTGAAGCAATATTTATTTTTGCGGGCTGAGTTTCCATTTTACCTATATACATTTCATTCCCTCCTTTTGTTCTGATTATAATTCGGCAGATATCATGATGATATAATCATCTTGGCGTAAACGGTAAAGATACTGGTATAAACGGGTTTCAGGTTAAAGAGATGGAGGGAAAAGGGGAAGGATGACGCAGAAATGAAATACATCTTCCGAAATCGACAGCTCCAGGGTACCATGACAGCGTTCTGCGGCATCACGGATATTGGACAGACCAATTCCGTGGAGATGAGGCTCTTCTTTTGTGGATTGTAAGTGGGTGGCCTTAAGCTTTTGGGCATATGGTGCGGGATTCGTTATTTCAATTATAAGAAAAGAGCTTCGGACACAGGAATCTGCTTTTATAAGCGGGGGATCAGTCTGACCGTTTAATTTCCGGCAGGCTTCCAGTGCGTTGTCCAGTGCATTGCTTAAAATAATACACAGATCAGCAGGATTGATCAGATCGGAGGCGGGAAAGATGAGATCTGTTTCCAGGCGGATTCCCCAGGTGCGCGCAAGAGCAAGCTTTTCCCGTATAACTGCATCTGCATAAGCATTTCCCGAAGAATACTCCGGATAAAAAGAATTAACGGTCCCGGTTATACAATCCAGGTACTTTATAGCCTCCTGATTTTTATTCATTGAGAGAAGATTTTTAAGACACAGCATATGGTTTTTAAAGTCATGGCGAAAGCATGCCAGCTGCTTTTCTTCTCCCTGCCAGGCTGCTATCCTCTTTTCCAGTATTCCGTTTTTCTCATTAGCAAGCAGCAGACTCAGTTTCCGGTCTGCATAGTAGGAGGAGAAAGTAATGAGAGAAACACCGCCGGTCGCCACTGCAGTAGCGATTATATTCGAAATCAGAGTGTTGTTGTGCTGAAACTGGCTACAGCCATAGTTAATAACGGCCTGTCTGGTGAAGAAACATAAAATCAGGAGGAACAGATTCTCAGTCATCGTAATCTCACCATGAAGATTAGAGTATTTCCTTCCAACCCACTCCAATATAGCGGAGTAAAGAAGTATGGTTAAGATATCGCATAGTTTGTAAGCAAGATCATGGAAGACAGGTCCTTCGATTAAATTTTTGCTGAAGTATTGAATCAGAGGCAGAAAAACAAAATTGCAGGTATATCCCAGTCCGTCAGTGAAAATAGCAATCATCACCTTTTTTCCAGCACTGGACTGGAATAAAACCCAGATCATCAACAGTGAAGTAAGAAAATAAAACAATTCCTGTGGAAAAATGCGGTAAAGCCCCAAATTAATGTTGATAAAACTGGAAGCTTCAGAAAAGACGGCAACACCAATAAGCGTAAAAAGCTTGTGATACCGGCATTTCAGCATTCTGCCAAAAAAACGATAGTTTATATAAGCGGTAAAAAAGAGAAGAATTATAACAAGCCCTCCTTTTTCATATGTCTCAGGAAGGCTCTGGAAAAATCCTGGTATTTTCTTTTGCTGACTGGAACTGATTCTCCGTTCGCAAGATGAAGATCCACTTTGTCAAAGCGGACAATATAGTCCATGTTAACAATAAAACTTCTGTGACACCGGTAAAACCGGGCAGGCAGATTCGCTTCAATGGCCTCCAGTTTTCCTGAAAATTCTGTTATGTCATTTTTATTATGAAGTGTCACCGTTTTATTATTTACTTCAACATATAAAAGATCAGAGCAGGAAACACATAAGGTTGTCTGTCCCGATCTCACTACAATGGGAGGCTCTTTTAACGGATTAAGCTGTCTGATTACATGATCCAGCACTGCATAAAGCTTTTGTTCGCTCACCGGCTTAATAAGATAATGTGACGCCTCCACATCAAAGGACTGAAATACATATTGCTTATAAGCAGTCAGAAATACAATTTTCGTCCGTGTATTGGTCTCCCTGATTTTACGGGCAGTTTCCAAGCCGGATTCTTTTCCCATTTTTATATCCAGAAAAATGATGTCAGGAGCTATGCCGGAACTAAGAAGTTTTGCACCATCTGTAAAAATGAAAAGCCGGAAGGATATTTTCCTGTTACGAAAATATCCTTTCAGATCATTTGCAAATCCATGCATAAACTCTGCCTGGTCATCACAAAGAAATACGTTCATTCCATCCACTTCCTATGTAAAATTTAAAGAAGAAATATATTGTTCTTCCTGCACTCTGTCCGCATTTTGGCGGGCCAGATACTGGCCTGAACTTCTCCGACGTGCGCGCGGTCTAATAAAAGCATGCAGAGGCGGGACTGTCCGATTCCGCCGCCAATGGTATAGGGAAGTTCGCCGTTTAGAAGCATTTTGTGGTAGGGAAGTTCCTTACGGTCCTCGCACCCGGCTTTCTTTAACTGTTCCGTCAGGGCTGTTTCATCTACACGGATTCCCATACTTGAGATCTCCAGTGCACAGTTTAAATGTTCAAACCAGAAAAGAATGTCTCCATTCAGCTGCCAGTCATCGTAATCAGGTGCTCTGCCGTCATGAGGTTTTCCGCTGCCTAATTTATCCCCGATTTTCATGAGAAAGACACAGCCATGCTCTTTTGTTATGTAGTTTTCACGTTCCTTGGGTGTCAGATCCGGATAGAGGTCCTCCAGCTCCTGGGAGGTAATGAAAGTAATATCATCAGGAAGCTGCTTTACCGCCTGGGGATATTTATACCAGACTTCATGCTCCATGTGCTTGATAATCTTAAAAATAATTTTCACGGTTTCTTTTAATGTATCTTCGTTTCTTTCTGCCTTTGTAATTACCTTTTCCCAATCCCACTGGTCCACATAACAGGAATGAAGATTATCCAGATCCTCATCTCTGCGGATGGCATTCATATTGGTATAAAGTCCTTCACCTGGCTGAAAACCATATTCGTGAAGTGCCATGCGTTTCCATTTGGCAAGAGAGTGTACCACTTCCATGGTTTCACCGGGGACCCCTGAAAGATCAAACTGGACCGGACGTTCCACTCCGTTTAAATTATCGTTTAATCCGCTGCTTCGTTCCACAAATAAGGGGGCGGAAATCCGCTCTAAGTTCATTTCCCTGCCAAGTTCTTTTTGAAACGTATCCCTTATGTATTTAATTGCTTCCTGAGTTTCCCTGACAGAGAGCCTGGGATCATAGTTTTGCGGTATAATCAGTTCCATGTTTTTCTCCTCTTCCAATATATACTGTTATTATGGTATCATTGATACGAAAAACTTACAACTGCTATTTGCAAAGGGCTGGGAAGCCCCATTTGCAAGGGGTAAAAGCATTGCATGAGCTTGTACGCTGTGATATGATAAATGGAAGTGAATAGAAAAGAGCAGATAGGTATGAATACGAAACGAATTATATTAAAAGACAAAGAGCATCCGGATTTAGAGCAGCTTAGAGAACCGGCGAAAATACTGCGGGAGGGCGGTCTGGTAGCCTTTCCTACGGAAACTGTCTATGGCCTTGGGGCCAATGCTTTAAACGAAGCGGCTGCAAAAAAGATTTATAAGGCAAAGGGAAGACCATCAGATAATCCTCTGATTGCCCATATCGCAGATTTTGACGATCTGATTCCTCTGGTAACTGAGGTTCCGGAGGCTGGGAGAAAACTCATGGAAGCATTCTGGCCTGGTCCCCTGACTTTAATTTTCCCCAAAAGCGTACTGGTTCCTTATGGAACCACCGGCGGGTTAGATACTGTAGCAGTCCGTATGCCTGCTGATCCCGCAGCAAGCGCTCTGATCCGGCTGGCAGGAGTTCCAATCGCAGCTCCCAGCGCTAATACCTCAGGCCGTCCAAGTCCTACGACTGCTGATCATGTATGGCAGGATATGAACGGAAAGATTCAGATGATTGTGGATGGCGGTGCTGTGGGAATCGGTGTGGAATCCACCATTATTGATGTTTCCGGGGACGAGCCAATGATACTCAGGCCTGGAGCGGTTACACAGGAGATGGCTTCTGCTGTTTTAGGAAAAGAGATCTGTCTGGATCCTGCAATTACCTCAGGGCCGTTAAAGGCTGATGTAAGGCCAAAAGCGCCTGGAATGAAGTATAAGCATTATGCGCCCAAAGCAGATCTTACACTGGTCGAAGGCGGAGAAGATGCAGTGGCAGCCGCCATTAATAAGCTGGTACAGGAAAAACTGGAAGCAGGATATCGGGTAGGTGTGATCTGCACTGATGAGACTTTAAATTTATATCCACAGGGCATGATAAGGAGCATTGGCAGCCGTGTACAGGAGGAATCCATTGCCCATAATTTATACGCAGTTTTGCGTGAATTTGATGATTTAAATGCAGACTATATATTTTCTGAAAGCTTTTCCAGAAATCATCTGGGACAGGCAATTATGAACCGGCTGACTAAGGCGGCCGGTTACCACATTATTAAAGTTTGACAGGGAGGCGCAGGAAGGATGACTGGAAAAAGAGAAGATTATATTACCTGGGATGAATATTTTATGGGAGTGGCTGTTTTGTCAGGAAAACGATCCAAGGACCCAAGCACTCAGGTAGGGGCCTGTATTGTCAGTCAGGATAATAAAATTTTATCCATGGGTTATAACGGATTTCCACTGGGATGTTCCGATGATGAATTTCCATGGGGAAGAGACAATGACGTAGAGGATCCCTATAATGCCAAATATTTCTATTCCACTCACAGTGAATTAAATGCTATTCTTAATTACAGGGGGGGAAGTCTGGAAGGTTCTAAACTTTATGTAACACTTTTTCCCTGTAATGAGTGTGCAAAAGCAATTATTCAGTCTGGAATTAAAACAATAGTTTATGGTTCGGACAAGTATGCGGGGACACCTGCAGTAAATGCCTCCAAGCGCATGCTCAATGCGGCAGGAGTCCGCTATTATCAATATCAGCCATCCGGCAGAAAAATAGAGATTGAGGTCTAATATGAAGTTCTTACTGGCGGCGCTGAATGCCAAATATATTCACTCCAATCCGGGAGTTTACAGTTTAAAGGCTTATTCACAGGCGTGGATCAGAGAACCGGAGATTAGGGACGGAAGGTTTCAG
Organism: Bacillota bacterium; assembly: GCA_023460575.1. GTDB lineage: Bacteria > Bacillota > Clostridia > Lachnospirales > Lachnospiraceae > Lacrimispora. The sequence goes on along the minus strand of JAEWPQ010000257.1, from coordinate 48,165 downwards.
ATAGAAATCGGGGAATATACCATTAATAATCAGATGGATGAAATACTAAGCGATATTTATAGAAGAAAACCGGATGCAGTGGGATTCTCCTGTTACATCTGGAATATTTCCTATATTTTAGAACTGGTACGGGACCTTCCGAAAGTTCTCCCTGATGTGGAGATCTGGCTGGGAGGTCCTGAGGTGTCTTACGATGCAGCCCGGATTTTAGCAGAAGAACCTCATGTTTTCGGCATAATGATGGGAGAAGGGGAAGAAACCTTTAAAAAGTTGGTTTGCTGTTATCTGGACCGGCAGAGAAAAACCACGGGATGGGATAAATCAGCCTTTCAGGAGATCGATGGAACCGCAGTCAGGGATAAAGATGGAAGACCGGTTATAAATCCTTTAAAATCAACTGTTGATCTGAACATGATTCCATTTCTGTATGAGGACATGACTGGTTTTGAAAACCGTATCGTTTATTATGAAAGCAGCCGTGGCTGCCCGTTTTCCTGCAGCTACTGCCTTTCATCTGTTGATAAATCTGTCCGTTTCCGTGATACAAATCTGGTATTAAAGGAACTGGGATTTTTTCTTCGAAAAAGGGTTCCTCAGGTAAAATTCATAGACAGAACCTTTAACTGCAGCAGGGACCACTCGTTTCGTATCTGGGAGTATTTAATCCAGCATGATAATGGGATAACTAATTTCCATTTTGAAATTTCCGCAGATTTGCTGAACCAGAAGGAATTACAGCTGATGTCCCGCATGAGACCAGGGTTAATTCAGCTGGAGATCGGGGTGCAGAGTACCAATGAAACTACCATTAAGGAGATTCACCGGAGCATGGATCTGTCTGTTTTAAGGAAGAATGTTGAAATCATAAACAGCTATGGAACCATTCACCAGCACCTGGATTTAATCGCGGGACTTCCCTTTGAAAATTACGAAAGCTTTCGGCGTTCCTTTAACCAGGTCTATGAGATGAAGCCGGAACAGCTTCAGCTTGGATTTTTGAAGGTATTAAAAGGTTCCTATATGTCGCAGAAGGCAGAAAATTATGAGATACAATATAAGGAAAAGCCTCCTTATGAGGTCTTATCTACCAGATGGCTTGACTATGGAGAGGTTCTTAAATTAAAAGGACTGGAAGAGATGCTTGAGGTTTATGGCAACAGCGGACAGTTTCAAACGACGATGGAAGAACTTTGCAGGGAATTTGATACTCCCTTTGATATGTTTGAGGCACTGGCTGAATATTATGATAAACAGGAATTGTCAAGGCTAAGCCACAGCCGAATGGCGAGGTACGAGATATTAGAGAAGTTTATCAGCCTTAGGGTTCCCGAAAAGCAGTCTTATTACAGAGATCTTCTGGTATATGACTTATATCTGAGGGAGAACTTAAAAAGCCGCCCTGATTTTTCCGCTGACCAGGAGCCTTATAAGGACCAGATAAAGGCATTTTTTGCTGATGAGGCGGTTAGGTATCGTTACTTAAAGGATGGTTATGAGGGATTTGAAGCCAGACAGTTGATAAAGATGGCTCATATTGAAGTATTTCATAATGGAAGAGCAGTTCTTTTCGATTATAAGAGGAGAGATGTGCTCTCCCATAATGCAGCAGTCCATGAGCTTGGCATATGGAGGAGATGATGGCTAAAAAAGAGACAAAGGCGGAGAAAAAAGCCAGAGTAAACAGTGTTTTAGCGGCTCTTGACCGGGAATACGGAACGGAATATATCTGCTATTTAAACCATGAGACACCATGGCAGCTGCTGATTGCAGTTGTTTTGAGCGCCCAGTGCACCGATGCCAGAGTCAATATGGTGACTGCAGATTTATTTCAGAAGTACGACTCGCCGGAGAAATTTGCTAAGGCTGATTTAAAAGAGCTGGAGCAGGATATCCATTCCCTGGGATTTTATCATATGAAGGCCAAAAATATTATTTCGTGCTGTACGGATTTGATGGAAAAGTACGGCGGTGAAGTACCAAAGACCATGGAGGAGCTGACAAGTCTGGCGGGAGTTGGGAGAAAAACGGCTAATGTAATACTGGGGAATATTTATTTTGAACCGAGTATTGTGGTTGACACCCATGTAAAGCGGATATCGAAAAAACTGGGATTTGCCAAATCCGATGATCCTGAAAAAATCGAGTATGAACTGATGGAGATACTGCCAAGAGATCACTGGATCCTGTGGAACATTCAGATTATCACGCTGGGGAGATCTATCTGCATTGCAAGAAATCCCAAATGCAGAGACTGCTTTTTAAAGGAGCTGTGTCCCAGCGCTGTGACGGGGGAAAAAGAGGAGAGGAAGAACAGGACGTGATATCATCGTATGTTGCTGTGGATTTGGAAACTACCGGTCTTGACCCTAAGCGGGATAAAATTATTGAAATCGGAGCAGTGCGGGTGACAGAGGGCGAGGCAGGAGATACTTTTGAGTGCTTTGTAAATCCGTACCGGAGACTTGAGGAGCATGTGATCTCCCTGACTGGAATTACTGACGGTCAGCTACAACCGGCAGAGGGGATTGAAACCGTAATCGGCCGGTTCCTTGATTTTGCAGGAAATCAGCCCATTCTGGGACATCATGTTATTTTTGATTACAGTTTTTTAAAACGCGCAGCAGTAAACCGGGGTTTAAGCTATGAACGGCAGGGAATTGATACGTTAAAGCTTGCAAGAAGATTTATGCCGGAAGACAGGCCCAAAAGTCTTTCTGCAGCCTGCCGGTATTTCGGTATAGAAATAAAACAGAGTCACCGTGCCTTATGCGATGCGTTCGCAGCTCATGAACTGTATCAGGCAATGAAAAGGGAGTACAGCCAGGCGAAATCTGAAGCGTTTGACTCAGATGTACTGATTTATAAGGTAAAAAAGGAACAGCCGGCGTCAAACAGACAAAAAGAACACTTGCAGGATTTATTAAAATATCATAAAATAGCTTTATCTGTGCAATTGGATCATTTATCCAGAAATGAAATATCCAGAATCACGGATAAAATCATTGCACAATATGGAAGAATATAAGAGAGGTGATACAAAATGATTAATTTTAATAATAAGAACAATAAGAAGTTAATGTCAGTAGTTTTAATTGTAGTAGTAGTTTTACTGATTATAGCAATGGTACTTCCCATGATGTTAAGTTTTATGAGATAGTTTTTTTACCTGGCAGAGTGTAAGTCGGAAACAATAGAGTAAGAGGAAAGAATATGAAAAAGAAAACTTTGTCCATATGCCTGGCAGCCTCCTTGCTGGCAGTGGGAATTGGTTTTTTCTCACCAGCATACGTTATGGCTGATACGCTTCCGGACGGTATCTATGTCGGAGATTATAATCTGGGCGGTTTGACAGAGGAAGAAGCCGGGCAGAAAGTTCAGGGCCTGGTTAATGAAATGGAAAATCAGAAAATCACACTGGTTGTAGACGGACAGCCGGTGGATACGACAGCTAAGGATCTGGGGTTTCATTGGAGCAACCCGGAAGCGGTTGCCCAGGCAGCGTCCTCCTGGCAGGGGGGGAATTTATTAAAGCGATATTTAAATAAAAAGGATATTGAACACAATCCTGTGATGATTCCTTTGGAGCCCGCTCTGGATGACGGCAGGTTAGCGTCATTTGTAGCTGAAAAATGTGCGCCTGCGGTTACTGAGCCAAAGAATGCCACTATTGTCCGCCAGAATGGAGCGTTTACAGTCACGCCTTCTGTTATTGGAAAAACAGTGGATGTGGAAGCTACAAAGCAGGCGCTGAATGCGGCATTTGCAAATGGTCTGAAAGATCCGGTTACGGTAAATGCAGTTGTTGCCGAAGTAAAACCGTCTATTACAACGGAAGATTTATCCACGATTCAGGATGTGCTGGGAACCTTCTCCACCAACTTTTCTTCCAGCGGTGCTTCCAGATCAAAAAACCTCAAGGTGGGTTCAGGTAAGATCAACGGCCATGTGCTGATGCCTGGAGAGACTTTATCCGGTTATGACTGCATGCATCCCTTTACTGTAGGCAATGGTTATGCCACTGCTGCTGCATATGAAAACGGGCAGGTGGTTGACAGTGTGGGAGGCGGGGTGTGCCAGATCGCAACTACGATTTATAATGCAGCACTCAGGGCAGAATTAGAGATCAGCCAGAGACAGAATCATTCCATGGTGGTAAGCTATGTGAGACCGTCGGAGGATGCTGCAATTGCCGGAACTTATAAAGACGTTAAGTTCACCAACAATTACAGCACACCGATTTATGTTGAGGGTTATACATCGGGGAAGACTCTTACCTTTACCATATATGGAAAAGAAACCAGACCTGCAAACCGAACCTTTGAATTTGTTTCAGAAACACTCAGTGTAACAGATCCGGGGGCACCAAAAGAGGTAGTGGATCCCGCTATGCCGCCTGGAACAAGAAAACAGGTTCAGTCTGCTCATAAAGGCATTAAATCACGGCTCTGGAAGATTGTCTATGTAGACGGTGCAGAACAGAGCAGAGAGATTCTTCATACAGATACCTATAATCCTTCCAAGGCAATCATAAATATAGGTCCGGCAGCACCGGCAGTGGCAGAACCCATACCGGTTCAGCCGTCTGAACCCCCCCAGATTGTTACACAGCCATCTCAGGAGACGGCACAGGCGCCTGAATCCGGAGTAACGCCAGCACCTGAATGGGAAGATACCGGGGATAGTCCGGAAGCAGGACCGGGAGAATAAGTACAGACGATGAGACGGATTGAAAGAGAGAATACGGGAACGGTAAGACCGGGGCAGGATCTTGTGACAGCAGGGTTTGCAGGATTAGCCGGAACGGTAAAAATAGTAAGAGAGAGAGAAGGAGAACTGCATCAGTGGTTCTCCTCGCAATATATTGACCGGATTTTAAATGGGGATTTTTTATTTGCGGTAAAAGAACCGGAGTTTTTTAAGAATCTGGGAGCAACTGAATGGGAGCCTGCATTTGAGGGTGGAATATTAAAGGCTCTCTGGGATTTATCCGGCGCATATATGACGGGCATTCGTTTTGACCTTCATAAAATCCCTGTAAAGCAGGAAACCATAGAGGTCTGTGAGAGGTATGACTTAAACCCATACCGGCTTTTCTCGGATGGCTGCTTTGTATTGGCAGCAGATAACGGTGGAGATTTAGTATCTGCCTTAAAAGAGCATGGGCTGGAAGCTGCAGTCATCGGGAAAGTGACAGGCGGCATCAAACGGATTATTGTTCATGAAGACGGGATCGGTTATCTTGACCGCCCATCAGAGGATGAGCTTTATAAGGTATTATCCAAAAAAAGTAAATTGGAGGTAGGATATGAGAGAAAAGATACTGGCAATTATTGAAAAAAACAGCAGAATTGATTTAAAGGATCTGGCGGTTCTTCTCGGAGAAAGTGAGGCAGCCATTGCCAACGAGATTGCCGATATGGAAAAGGAACATATCATCTGCGGATATCATACCCTGATTAACTGGGATAATACAAGCGATGAAAAGGTTGTGGCCTTAATTGAGGTAAAGGTTACACCGCAAAGGGGCATGGGTTTTGACAAGATTGCAGAACGCATCTATCAGTACAGCGAGGTTAATGCGGTCTATTTAATGTCAGGCGCCTTTGATTTCACCGTATTCATTGAAGGAAAGACGATGAGAGCAGTAGCACAGTTTGTATCTGAGAAACTATCCCCCATGGAATCCGTACTGAGCACAGCCACCCATTTTGTATTAAAGAAGTATAAGGATCACGGGACGGTTCTTGCGGAAGAAACACCGGATGAAAGGATGTTGATTACGCCGTGAGAAATCCATTATCAGACCGAATAACAGAAATTCCCTCTTCGGGAATCCGTAAATTTTTTGATATTGTAATTGAGATGAAGGATGCCATTTCCCTGGGTGTGGGAGAACCTGATTTTGATACACCCTGGCATATCCGGGAAGAGGGTATTTATTCTCTGGAAAAGGGACGGACATTCTATACCTCAAACGCCGGTTTAAAAGAGCTTAAGACAGAAATCTGCAGTTATTTAAGCCGCCGCTTTGAAGTTATATATGATCCTGATCATGAGGTAATGGTAACGGTAGGTGGAAGCGAAGCGATTGATATTGCACTGCGTGCCATGTTGAATCCTGGTGATGAGGTACTGATTCCGCAGCCCAGCTATGTTTCCTATGTACCTTGTACTATTCTGGCCAACGGAGTCCCTGTTATCATTGATCTGGAAGCAAAAGATCAATTTAAGCTGACAAAGGAAAAGCTTCTTGAGAAGATCACTCCAAAGACAAAGGTTCTCATTCTTCCGTTTCCAAACAACCCGACGGGGGCTGTTATGAATGCCAGTGAGCTGAAGCAGATTGCAGAAATTGTTATTGAAAAGGATTTATTTGTTATTTCTGATGAGATCTATGCTGAGCTTACCTATGGGGGCGATCACTTCACAATAGCCGCTTTTCCGGGAATGAAGGACAGGACTGTTTTGATTAACGGGTTTTCCAAATCCTACGCAATGACCGGCTGGAGGCTTGGCTATGCCGCTGCCCCCAGACTGATTTTAGAACAGATGTTAAAGATCCACCAGTTTGCCATTATGTGTGCGCCTACAACAAGCCAGTATGCAGCAGTTGCTGCGCTGCGGGATGGGGATAAGGATGTGGCAGTCATGCGGGAATCCTATGATCAGAGAAGACGTTATTTAATGCATGCATTTCAGGAAATGGGGCTTGAATGCTTTGAGCCTAACGGTGCCTTTTATATGTTTCCAAGTATCAAACGATTTGGCATGACCTCTGATGAATTCGCCACCCAGCTTCTGATGGAGGAAAAAGTGGCGGTTGTTCCAGGAACTGCTTTCGGAGACTGCGGTGAGGGTTATCTGCGTATTTCTTATGCATATTCCTTAAAAAGCTTAAAGGAAGCTTTAAGCCGTATGGAACGCTTTATTAAGAGATTGGATGGAAAGGCGTAATCACTATGAATATTGTACTATTGGAACCGGAGATGCCGGCAAATACAGGGAATATCGGCAGAACCTGTGTTGCTACGGACACCAGGCTTCACCTGATTCAGCCCTTGGGCTTTAAGCTGAATGATAAGCTGATAAAACGGGCGGGACTTGATTACTGGGATAAATTAGATGTTACCGTATACAGCGATTATCAGGATTTTTTGGACCGGAACCCAGGGGCAAAAATTTATATGGCAACTACAAAAGGGCATCATGTTTACTCTGATGTAAAGTATGAGCCGGACTGCTTTCTTATGTTTGGAAAGGAAAGCGCCGGAATACCCGAAGAGATACTTGTGGACAATGAGGACCGCTGTGTGAGAATTCCCATGTGGGGTGACATACGTTCCCTCAATTTGTCTAATTCGGTATCCATCGTTCTTTACGAGGCATTAAGGCAGAATGGATTTGAACGAATGACCATGCAGGGGGAACTTCATCATCTGCATTGGAAAGAATAATATGAAAAATACGCCCTGGCCTGGATGGTTAAGGCGTATTTTTATACAAAAATGTGTTTAATTAACCAGCAGAGAGGCAGGAGCCTGGCTATCCTCAGCCTGATTTTCCAGTTTCACATCATTGATCTCATCTAATGAAACCGGACGGAAGGCATCTGCCTTTTTTATAATCTTAACCCAGAAGAACGCAAAAAGTAAAATAATAATAAGCAGTGCAAAGTAAATCTTGTAAATAAAGATCCTGGCATCTCCTTCTGCAATATTCCAGATCATATATACATCCCCAATAATACAGATAAACTGGGGAATGCCCCATAAAGTAAACCTTTTATCCCTTCCCGGAGCATTGGGATAACGTCTGCGCAGCACCAGGACTGTAAGGTTCACCAGGATGTAGGAGGTGAGCCAGAAACAGGAGGCAGCAAGCAGAAAGTTGGTTAATCCGGAAGAGGTTGCGATGCCGCTCACCAGAATGAAAGAGATGACACCTGTCATAAGGAAAAGACCTGGCATTGGAGTTCCTCTTTTATTTTTTTTATTAAAATAAGATGGCATTAAACCGGCTTCTGCCATACCGCTTAAAATTCTGGTCACGCTGCCCAGTACCGTGTTGATGGTGCTGACTCCTGCCAGTATGGTAATAAGTCCCATCCAGTAGCTCCCTGCTTTACCCATAACCCGTTCTGCAAAGAGAATGTGAGGCATACTGCTGGTACGAAGCTCCTCCAGTGAAACGTAGTTTCTCATACCGGTGCTTAATAAGCTCTGAACAAGAAACAGGAGGCATACACCAAGGATCATGGCCAGAGGAACATCCCGCCTGGGATTTTTTAAGTCCTTTGAAACCGGGATGACAAATTCAATTCCAATAAACATCCAGAATGCCAAAGCGGTGAGAGAGAGGATTCCTGAAAATCCTGTCACTACAGGTGGTGTCTGGGCACCCGGAGCAAGAGGTGTTCCGACTCCTGATTTTAAAGTGCTGATAACTCCCAGAAGAATCAGAGATCCGATCAGCGCTATGACCGTAAAGTTCTGTATTTTAGCAAAAATATCCATTCCCAGATAATTGACAACTGTTAAGAACGCGAGAAGTGACAGGCTGATTACAAGTACAGGAACTCCTTTCAAAAAGGTTTCCTGAATTACCAGTCCGCACATGGCAAGCTCTACGGATCCGGCCAGCATATTGGTAATGACATAGGCAGAAAGGTTGGAGACAATGGAAGGAACAGGTCCCAGTCCAGCCAGTGTATACTGCCCCAGTCCCCCTTCGGCTTCCGGCATTAAATCGTGAAGCTCACGAAAGGAAAGCGCAAGAAGAATATTTAAAATTACAACAATGGACATGGCAATAATAAATCCCTTTCCGGCAAGTCCGGTACCTAGTCCCAGCGACAACAGACAGCTGGTTGCCACAATTAATCCAACACATACGGAAACTGCACTTCCAAGTCCCATTTTTTTACTGTTCATATAGCTCCTCCTTTTATGCGGTCAATAAAGTGAAAAAACAAAGACATCTTAAAAAAAGACGTCTTTGCCATTGTGTCAGATCTTTGTATGAAACCGGTCATACCGGAAATCTTTGATACTTAAAACCGTCTCTTCTCCTGTAGCCATCTGGGATAAAATGGTTCCTACCGCAGGAGAAATTCCGAAGCCATGGCCGGTAAATGCGCAGGCGAGAATCAGTCCGGGAACTTCCTCCACATGGCTGATAACGGGAACGTGATCGGCGCAGACATCGATAAATCCCGCCCACGTTCTTACGATCTTTGCATCGGAGAGACAGGGAAAATATTTCATAATGCCCCGGCAGATGCAGGAGGCAGTCTGGCTGTTGGTTACAGGAGTTCCATTGTTCTTATTAAAGTCCTCAAATCCGGAGGAACCGCCAAAGACAAAGGAACCGTGGGTGCTTTGGTGCCCGTAGAAATCAGCCATTGCGGTGCCCAGCATCTGGTAGAACATGGGTGGCTGGGCTTCTGTGACCAGAACCTCTAAGAGTGCCTGGGTCATGGGAATATCCACACCAACCGTAGCTGCAATTTTCCGGCTTTCGAATCCGGCTGCCAGTATGATGGTCTCTGCTTCATATATTCCGCTGTCTGTAATGACCTGCCTTGCTCTTCCCCTGTATTTTTTTATCTCAGTAACCTCTTCTCCGGTAATGAAATGCACGCCCAGCTGTCTTGCCTTTCTGTAGTAAGCCAGGGTTGCAAGCATGGGGTTTGCGTGACCATCTGTGGGACACCAGCTTGCGCCTATTACCTCGTCGGAAAGATAAGGACAGATATCCTTTGCTTCTTTCCCGTCAATCATGGTGACTCCCAGACCCTGGGCACTCGCCCGCTCCGTAAGACCGTTTAATATTTTAAGATGATCCTGAGTTTTTCCAAGTCGTAAGTTACCTTTCTGATAATACTCAACATCCATTCCAAGCTCTTCGGAAAGGTGAGGCCAAAGGTTGGAAGCTCCGTACATTGCCAGGGGAAGTTCCCGCTTGTCCCGGCCTGACTGTCGGACGCCGCCGCCGTTTCTGGAAGAACCTCCGCCCCCTATGTGGTCACTTTTCTCCAGGACAATGACAGAACAGCCCTTTTTTGCAAGATAATAAGCGGTTGCATTTCCTATTATTCCGCTGCCTATGATAATCACATCAGCACAGTTCCCCATTCCATCATACCTCCTTTCTGTCATTGCCTAAAATCTTCATTTCTATGGGGCGCATGGGAGCGCGGGATACGGCTGGTTCTATGTCACCCGGAGTAAGCCCCAGTTCCTTTGCCACAATGGATTTTACCAGTCTGGAGCAGGTCTGTCCCTGGCAAAGTCCCATTCCTGCCCTTAAATACCTCCGTATTTCTGTCAGAGTAAACATTCCTTCGTGTACGGCTTTTCTGATTTCGCCCTTTGTCACTTCCTCACAGCGGCAAATAATCATATCATCATCCGGCTGGGGAATGAATGGTCCGGTCTCTGTAAAACGGTCGTTTCGCTTATTCATGAGAATACCTCCCGCTTTTATAAAATCTTGTTTTTGCTGCCATACCAAGAGGAACCTTCATAGTCAGTAAGCTGGTATGATCAAAGGCTTTTAAAGTTTTTACTTCAATAATCTCCGCCTGACATACCTCTTTTCCACTTCGGTCAAGAGCGGTCCCTGTTTCCCCTTTCGCCGGAAGCGGAAGGAATTCGTAGGGAAGAGTAATGGAAGCGTACCCCGGTTCGTAATCCTCGTTTAAGAGAAAGATTGCCTGCCCGGAGCAGGAAGCAACGCACATTCCGCAGCCGCTGCATGTGTTTTCTTCATCAATAACCGGGAGAGATGTTATGGTTTCCCCGATTTTAATACAATTTCTGGGACATGCGTCCTGACAGGGATTGCAGGGAATGTTCTGGGTGCATTCCATTACAGGGTGAATTCCTTTTCCTTTTGCGATTCCAGGAAAACGATCCAATTCGTTCTCATCTAAATATCCTTTTGTTAAAAGGCTGACTGAAACCGGGATTCCTTCGTCAGTCAGGATGATTTTCTTTCCCCGGTTCTCAGGTGCGAACATGCCTTTTCTTAAACGGTCCAATGCCAGTTCTAATTCAGCCGTTGTTTCTTCCGCTGCATCTTCTGAAAGAAAACCCAGATACTCCGCAGCTTTTGTTCCTGCAATACGCCCCTCTATCATGGCAGAGCTGGCTTCTTCAATACCGGAGACGTCACCTGCGGCATAAATTCCGGGTATACTGGTGGCACCGTTTTCATCAATGACAGGAACATATCCCAGCGGAGTATCCTGCATCTTGCAGCCTGCCATATGTAGAAGCTGTGACATGGGAGATAAGCCCACTGCAAGACAGATGGTGTCAACATCAAAGTGCTTTTCTGTTCCGGGGATCAGCTGAAAGGAAGAATCCACCTCTCCGATTACGACTCCCCTGACACGGTCCTCTCCCTCTGCCTTAATTATGGTATGGGAGAGATAAAAGGGAACGCTGCATCTGGCCACTTTGGCTGCATGCACACCGTATCCCCCTATTTTCGGAGCAGCATCCACAAGTGCAGCAACCTGACAGCCAGCCTGAAGCAGCTGGAAGCTTACCACCAGTCCTACGTTTCCGGTTCCAAGCATCAGAACCCTGTTTCCTGGCTTTATATGATGTAAATTCATCATGGTCTGGGAAGCGCCCGCTCCGATTACGCCCGGAAGTGTCCAGCCTTCAAAGGGAACCATATTTTCAGTGGCTCCTGTAGCTACAATCACGGAATCACCTTTATAGTGGCAGATCTCTTCTCCGATTTTTACGGTTATTTCCTTATCCTGATAAAGCCCTGTTACAATTGCATTTAATACTACCGTTACCTTTAGTTCTTCTGCTTCTTTTAATAATTCTTCTCCGATCCGAAAGCCCCGGATCTTTGCCTTATGCTCTTTTGAACCGAAGAATTTATGAATCTGTTTAAAGAGCTGTCCGCCAGGTTTGGAATTTTCATCGAAAACAATCACGGAGAGCCCGTTTTTAGCGGCACTGATGGCGGCAGATAATCCCGCAGGTCCGGCTCCTATAATAATCAAGTCATATCGATTCATGCTTATTCCTCCTGTGCCGATACCCCGTACTGGGTTTGTATCACCATACCTTCTTTTAAAGGAGTGATGCAGGTTCTGACATTTGGAATTCCGTCTACAACCATAACGCAGTCCGTACAGCGGCCGATTGCGCAGAAAACCCCTCTTGGTTTGTGGTATTTTTTTGTGTAGCGGTGAATCATTATGCCTGCAGCTTCCAGAGCCATGGCAATCGGTTCCCCTTCATAACCAGTAAGCGGCGTACCGTCGTATGTAAATGGAATGACTTTACTCTCTTCCGGTTTTCCCAGTATGGGGTGTTCTTCTATTCTCATTTTGTCAGCTCCTGTTCCTGAATTTTTTAAGCGAGGTAGGGTTCTTTCCATAGGTTCAGTCTGGTCCCGATGCCGTTCTTAAGGGCATTTCTGTAAACAATGGTTCCCCATGCCACATCCTCAATTGGCATTCCTCCAACGGAATAAATAACGATTTCATTCTCTTTTCTATGAACAGGAACCTTTCCGGTGAGCATATCCCCAAGATCATCCACCTGATCTGCTTTCATGACTCCGTCCTTTATTAAATCCATACAGTGAACTGCAGGTATGGGAACCGAATTGTAGGAAGGATAGGGTAGTTCTTCCGCCCAGGCTTCGTATAACTGAATGTTGTCCGCCACATTTCTTGCCCGGTTTAAGATAAAGTCATCGTCAAATCTGGCAGCTGCCGGACAGCAGAGGATGGCACCTGGTTTGATCCATTCCTCTTTAATGTAAGGATACAGGGAAGGATCTCCGGTTGGGCTTGAAGTAGCAATACTTACTATATCCGCAACCCGGACTGCTTCTTCATCCGTATCCACTACAATCAGCTCTTTGATCTGAGGATATTTCTCCCTGACATACTGGATGAATCCGTCCACTGATTTCTGGCTTCTTCCTTTGATTTTTACCGTTTCAATCTGATCTCTGACTGCCATTGCGGCATCAAAAGCAGTTTTGCTCATAACGCCTGGTCCGATGATACCTACCACTTTGGAATCTTCTCTTGAAAAATATTTGATTCCAACCCCAGGCACTGCTCCTGTCCGGAAAGCACTTAAAATATTTGCTGACATATAGGCAAGCGGTGCTCCGGTTTCTTTATCGTTAAGTGTCAGCATGAGAATGGATCTGGGAAGTCCCTTTTTTCGATTTTCCGTATTGGAGCCGTACCATTTCATGCCTGCCATATCGAACTTGCCTCCAAGATAGGCGGGCATCGCCATGAACCGTCTGTCAGGTCCGTCTGTGGGCATATTTGGAAAAGGGGAAGCCTCCGGAAATGTCATCATAATGCCATGTGAATTGGCATTGGAACCGCCCATTCGGAAATCGCCTGCTTTCAAAAGCCGGAACATTTCTTCCATGGCCTCTACACAGCCTTTCATATCCGTAACCCCTGCCTTTACCATGTCTTCTTCATTCAGATAAATAAAATCAACCTCAGGATAAGCCATATGTTTTTCCTCTGCTTTCTTAATTTTCGTCAGTTATGAATGCTTCCAGTTCAATTTCAACCATTTGAGACGGGCGGTTGAGTTTTGGTGTCTCGACCATGGTAAATAAAGGACGGACGTCTTTGAAATAACGGGAGTAAGCTTCTCCCACTGCCTTTGCATAACTCATATCAGTTACATAAGCCTTAATTCTTATCACATCACTGGCGGCTGCTCCTGCTTCTTTTAATAAGTCAATAAATTTCCTGAAGATATAATCTGCCTGTTCCAGTGCTGTTTCGCCGTAGACGGTTCCGTCAGGCAGAACGGCGGTAGTGCCGCCAATATAAATATGTTCTCCGATTTTTACCATCCTGGAGTATCCCACCATCTCTTCTAACGGAGCTCCGGAGGAAAAGTTGATACGTTTCACTGAGTGTACCTCCTTCCATAAAAAAAGCCTTATGATGTGGAATCATAAGACCTCGCTGTCTTTTTTTGTCATTCTAACTGTTTCCGGTATACGGGTATTGTAAAAATCGGAAGTCAAAAGGAAAGAAATGACAAAGCGTAAATGTGAATATTTCTTGACCTTGAAAAGATAAGATGATAAAATGCTTCAAAAGACACAAAGGCGTTCTGAACCCTTTGTGTCTTTTGCGTTTTTACAGGAATTTATTTTTCCCCTATAAATCAGGATAAAACAGAAAGGAGCAGGCAATATGAGTAATGGCTGGAGAAAAGAAGAGGCTGTAACGCTGAGTCCCAGGCAGCCCGAGTTTGTGCTGGCAACGACTGACTATTCAAAGAAATGTCTTATGAAATATAACCTTTCCCATTTCTATCAGTTTACTGCGGAATCAGACCATATGGGAGTGATTCCAGATGCCTGTATTGATATGCTGTTCTGGGAAAAGAATGGGGTAATAAATGCCAAGGCAGCCGGTACCTTCTTAGAAAAGGGAATAACGAAAACGGAATTAAACTGCCAGTATTTTGGAGTCCGCTTTCTGCCTGGAGTGAATCCTGTTACCAGTAATGTGAAGCTTAGTGAGCTGGTGAATAACGAGATCAGCCTGGAGGACATTATAACCAGTGCAGGAGAGAGAGAAGATTTACTGGAGCTATTGCACGAGGCTGGGTCCTTTCATAAAAAAACGGAAGTATTTCTTGACTTTTATTTGAAGTATTTTTTTAATCATCCGGAAGATAAACATAGTTTAAAGAACGTAATTCACGAGCGGATCCTGAATTCAGACGGAAATCTGAAACTCTCGGAACTAAGCAGCTATACAGGCTATTCGGAGCGATACTTAAATCAGAAAATCCATGAGGATTTTGGAATGAACCCCAAAAACCTGATCCGGTTTATCCGCTTTCAGAAATCAGTCAGCAGGCTGGTGGAAACCATTCACTGTGCAAATGGCGCAGATACGGCTCTGATATCAGGATATTATGATCAGTCTCACTTTATAAAAGAGTTTGTGAAAATGTCGGGATTTACACCCTCTGCTTACATAGAGACCCTTTTAGGTAATGCTTATGATAAAAAGCTTCATGTTATTTATTAAAAAGATTATCTATGATGATTAATGATTTCTGCGGCTTGTTCCTGTTCTTAAGGACAAGCCATTTTTTTGTAATTTCATGCCTGAAACTGTCGAGCATAATCTGGTAATCCGGCAAAGTTGTACATACAACTTAATGAATTTACTTAAAATGTTAAAAAATGTATTGACAAAACAATGATGAAATTATATATTAGATTTATAACTAAATTTAGTAAAAATAACTAGAAAAATATGGTAGATAAAAAATATTATAACAAATATTACATACAACATCTGCCATAATTCGACAAAACATGTCGAATAAAACAAAATACACATTTGCATTATGTGCAAATTGTATATACTAAAAATGTTATTATTAGGAGGGTATGAAATGATGAAACGAAAAGTACTTGGAGTCATGCTTAGTGCAGTGTTGGCGGCATCTGCATTATTTGGATGCAGCACTTCCCAGACAGCTGCAACCACAGAGGCGGGAACCAAAGCGGCAGAGACAACAGCGGCAGAGACATCAGCCGGGGCAACTACTGCAGCCACTGAAGCGGCTAAAGCAGCGGGAAGCGGCGCAAAAGTAGGTGTGGCGATGCCCACCCAGTCATCTGAGCGCTGGATCAATGACGGTGCAAACATGAAGAAACAGCTGGAGGCGCTGGGATATGAGGTGGATTTACAGTATGCCGAGGATGATGTACAGATGCAGGTATCCCAGATTGAGAACATGATTGCTTCCGGAGTTAAGTGTCTGGTAATTGCGTCCATAGACTCCTCAGCTCTGGTCAACGTGGAAGCCCAGGCCAAGAGCGCCGGAATCCCGATCATTGCCTATGACCGTCTGCTGATGGATACAGATGCTGTTTCCTATTATGCAACCTTTGATAATAAAGGAGTAGGTACAGCCATTGGTGAGTACATCAAAGAAGCAAAGCAGTTAGATAAGGCAAAAGCTGAAGGAAAATCCTATACTATTGAATTCTTTATGGGATCTCCTGATGATAACAACGCACTGTTTCTCTATAATGGATTGATGGAAGTATTAAAGCCATATCTGGATGACGGAACCTTAAAATGCGAATCCGGACGTACCTCATTTGAAGATACCTGTATCTTAAGATGGTCTCAGGAAACGGCTCAGCAGAACTGTGAGAACTACTTAACTGGCTTCTATGCAGACAAAAAGCTTGACATCTGTGCGTCTGCATTTGACGGTTTTGCTTATGGCTGCAAGGCTGCATTAGAAGGAGCAGGCTATAAAGTAGGTGTTGACTGGCCGTTAGTAACTGGTCAGGATGCAGAATTAATGGCAGTAAAAAATGTTATCTCCGGTTATCAGACCATGTCGATTTATAAAGATACCAGACTTCTGGCTGAAAAATGTGTAACTATGGTTCAGGCAGTGTTAGAAGGCGGAAAGCCTGAGATTAACGATACAACCCAGTACAACAACGGTAAGGTAGTAGTTCCTTCTTATCTGTGTACACCGGTTGCAGTTGACAAGGACAATTACAAAAAGATTATTATTGAAGGCGGTTATTATACAGAACAACAGCTGGCACAGTAGCAGAGACGTACATACAGGCGGCGGTGAAGAAAACTGCCGCCTGTTTTCGTGAAGGATAAAAAGAAAAGGAGTTGGAAAGATGGCCGATTATATCCTGGAGATGAATCACATCACCAAAGAATTTTATGGTGTAAAGGCGCTTGATGATGTGAATATCAAGGTGAAACGCGGGGAAATCCATGCTCTCTGCGGAGAAAACGGGGCCGGGAAGTCTACGCTTATGAACGTACTCTCCGGCGTTTATCCTTATGGAACCTACAGCGGTGATATTGTCTATCACGGAGCAGTGTGCCAGTTCCATAACATTAAACAAAGTGAGGCAAAGGGTATTGTAATCATTCATCAGGAGCTGGCATTAAGTCCATATCTGTCTGTAGCAGAAAATGTTTTCCTTGGTAATGAGCAGACAGGAAAAAAAGGCGTGATTGACTGGACCAAAACCCATAAGCGGGCACAGGAAATGCTGGCGAAAGTCGGGCTTGCCAATGAAAATTTAAATGTCCCCGTAAGCAGTCTTGGAGTTGGAAAGCAGCAGTTAATTGAAATTGCAAGAGCAATGGCCAAACAGGTGGAACTTCTGATTTTAGATGAACCTACGGCAGCGCTTAATGATGAAGAGAGCAAGCGCCTCTTAAACATTATGCTGGAACTGAAAAAGCATGGAATTACGTGCATTATGATTTCCCATAAGCTGAATGAAATCAGTTATGTTGCGGATTCCATTACAGTTATCCGGGATGGAAAGACCATTGAGACTCTGGATAAAGGGAAAGATGATATCAGTGAAGACAGGATCATAAAGGGAATGGTAGGCCGGGAACTGACCAACCGTTATCCGGAGCGGACCAGCGAAATAAAAGATAAGATATTTGAGGTGGAGAATTGGAATACTTATCATCCCGACGATTCCGGGCGCCATGTGATTCAGGATGTATCCTTTCATGTGCGGGCCGGTGAGGTGGTGGGATTTGCCGGACTGATGGGTGCAGGAAGAACGGAACTGGCGATGAGTCTTTTCGGGAGATCCTATGGGCAGAAAATCAGCGGAACCATAAAAATAAACGGGAAGCAGGTCATTATAAGGAATGTGAGAGATGCCATTAACAACAGGCTGGCATATGTATCGGAAGACCGTAAGAATTACGGACTGATTCTCATTGACACTGTGAAAGGGAATATGACGCTGGCAGCCCTAAGAAACTTTTTCTCCAAAAGAGGAATTGTTAACAAAAATGATGAAATTATTTCCGCAGAAAACTACCGGAAAAGAATTAATGTTAAGTCTAATTCCATCAACCAGTCAGTCAGCTCTCTGTCTGGAGGAAATCAGCAGAAGGTCGTCCTCGCCAAATGGATGCTGACCCAGCCTGATATTCTGATACTTGATGAACCCACCCGGGGCATTGATATTGGAGCCAAGTATGAAATATACTGCGTCATCAATGATCTGGCGAAGGCCGGAAAGGCCATTCTTGTCATATCATCAGAGCTTCAGGAGTTAATCGGAACCTGTGACCGCATCTATGTCATCAACGGAGGGCATATCTGCGGAGAACTTACCAGGGAAGAGGTTTCACAGGAAAAGATTATGAAGTGTATCATGGAAGACAACGGAAAGGAAGAATAAAGATGGATAAGAATAAAACAGTTAATATAAACATGAAGCAGTATGGTATGATTCTGGCTCTAATCATGGTTTTCTTAATCTTTGCGGCAATGACCGGCGGAAAAAATATGTCTCCGGCAAACATTAACAATTTAATCATGCAGAACAGCTATATTGTAATTCTTGCGGTAGGCATGCTTCTTTGTGTTCTGACCGGTAATATTGACCTGGGGGTCGGTTCCATTGTTGCCGTGTGCGGAGCGGTTGTGGGAATTATGATTGTAGATTATAAAACCAGCATGTGGGTGGCAATTCTGGCAGCACTGGCCATTGGTACGCTTTCCGGTATGTTCGTTGGATTTTTTGTTTCAAAGCTTTCCATACCTCCCTTTATCGTAACACTTGCCACCATGCTTATGGGGCGGGGACTTACCTACACTCTGTTAAAAGCACAGACCAAAGGTCCGCTTCCGGCAAATTATACCTACATAGGTGCAGGATTTCTTCCAACTGTAAAAATCCCCTTTGGAGGGGGAACACTGGATCTGGTATCCATTGGTGCGGCAATCATCGCCTTTGTCTTCATTATCCTATCGGAAATAAGAAGTATAAAAACAAAAAAGAAGTACGATTTTCCTGTTAATCCGCTGTGGCAGACGGCTGTCAAGGTGGGCGTAATCATGATTATTGTGTGGTTTTTCTTCTATAAACTGTCTCGTTACAACGGAATTCCCTTTGTCCTTGTTATTATGGGACTTCTGGTTGCCTTATACCATTTTATTACCAGCAAGACTGTAGCAGGAAGGCAGATCTATGCATTGGGAGGTAATGCAAAAGCAGCCCGTTTGTCCGGTATTAATACGGAAAAAGTATTTTTCTGGGTATATACCAACATGGGAATCATGTGTGCAATCGCAGGAATCGTTCTTTCCGCAAGAAATGCATCGGCAACGCCTAAGGCAGGAGACCAGTTTGAGATGGATGCCATTGCTTCCTGTTATATCGGCGGTGCTGCCACCTCAGGAGGAATCGGAACCATTATAGGTGCGGTTGTAGGAGCATTTATCATGGGAATCTTAAACAACGGCATGTCTCTTTACGGCTGGTCCACGGATATTCAGAAGATCGTAAAAGGCGCTGTACTATTAGGAGCAGTTACGGTTGACTTATTATCCAAAAGGAAAAAATAATAAATGACAGTGGGAGAAAAGATGCAGTCTCAGGAAGCAAAATATATGGCTGTTGTAAACTGGGTCATGGAGCAGATTCAAAGCGGAGTGTTTAAGACAGGGGATAAGCTGCCGTCTGAAAACGAACTGAGCCGTGAGTTTGAACTGAGCAGACAGACCGTCCGTCATGCCATTGATGTGCTGGAACAGAAAAATATGCTGACCAGAATCCGGGGCAGCGGAACCTATTTAGGTGTGGGAATCCGGGAAGTGAGAAAAGAACGATATCAGAATATTGCAGTGATCAGTACCTATGTGGACAGCTATATTTTTCCGCCCGTTTTAAAAGGGATTGAAAAGACATTATCAAAAGCCGGCTATACCATGCAGGTGGCATTTACGGGAAACCGGATTGAAAAAGAAGGAGAAATTCTTAATAAGCTGCTGGAAAAAGGGTTCATTGACGGGCTGATCGTGGAACCGGCGAAAAGTGCGCTGCCAAACCCGAATCTGGATTCCTACCGCAGGCTGGCGAAACGGCAGCTTCCCGTTTTGTTCTTTAACAGCAGCTATCCACAGCTGCCCTTCCCCTGCGTGGCACTGCATGATGAACTGGTGACCAGGAAAGCTGTTGAGTATCTGATCCGTGCAGGGCACAGTAGAATCGGCGGCATCTTTAAATGTGATGACGGGCAGGGGCATCTTCGTTACCTGGGATTTGTAAAGGCAATGAAGCAGGCTGGTCTCGCCATTGACAGGAGGGGGATCGTCTGGATTGATTCGGAGAGTCAGAATGATTTGGAATCCTGGTCCGATTATCTTTTTGACCGGTTAAAGGACTGTACGGCATTGGTCTGTTATAATGATGAGGTGGCCTATATGCTGTCAGGAATCTGCATGAAGAGGGGGATTCTGATTCCAGAAGAGCTATCCCTGGTTAGTATAGACAATTCGGAGCTTGCATCTCTGGGTGAGGTTTCCATTACTTCATTTCCCCACCCAATGGAGGCTCTGGGTAAAAAAACGGCAGAAAACATGATTCGGATGATTGAGAATCCCTATTTCGATGGGAATTATCTTTTTGATTCTGAGGCAGTGGAACGGGATTCCGTACGCGTCAGAGTATAGGAGAGGGAATATGAGTGAAGATAAGAAGAAGCAGCAGGGGGAGCCCCCTGCACCAATTACCCTGTTTTTAAGGCTGGCGGGAGGAGGATATTTAGTCTGGCTGGCATTTCAGCTGGTGCCGGAACTTCTTATTTCTTCCGGGTTCAGAAACATAATTCAGCTGTTCTTTATGACATTGTTTTTTATTTCGGGTGCAATTATGATCATCTGGTCATTAAAAAAGATATTGGTAAAACCATCAGCCCACACAGAGCCATTGGAGGAAGACGAACAGGAGCATATATAATAAAATTTAGGATATCTGGAACCGGATTCCAGAAAAATGAATCTGTTTTTACATTTCTTTTACGAAACTGTGGTTACAGCAGTAATTGGAAAAGGGTATAATCGGATTTACAGAAACCAAAGTTTCTGAAATTGCAAAGGAGTCCGGTAAATGATAAAAACCTATGTGGTAGATACCAATGTTCTGATTCAGGCCCCTTACGCCATCAATTGCTTCGAGGATAACCGGGTGGTCCTTCCGGTAGCAGTACTGGAAGAACTGGACCACTTAAAAAAGGCTGAGGGTGAAACAGGGGATCCTAATCAGATTGACCGCCCGTTTCTTGATGAGCGGACCAACGGACTCAGCTATGCTGCAGAACATATGAAAGGAAGCTCTTTATGCTGGCAGATCAGCCTGCAGACAGAGGAATGCGAACGGTCTGTGCTGGCAATGGATGCGGTGAAGCGAATGTAGATTTAATACTCAAAAGGTTTCCCCGGTAAATGAACCGGGGAAACCTTAAATACATCTATAGACAAGATTATTAATCTTTAAAGACAATTGTATAATAAAGAATTACCTGCTTATTACCGCAATGGCAGGAACCTAAAAATACTGTATTCTCATGGTTGAAACAAAAACCAAAAATGTGACCAAAGAGGTTGATTAAGAACAAGAAGAAATTTAGTTCTCTCTCTAATTCACTTATGCTGCAATAAGAGAAAACTTGTGCATACCATGTTTTACAAGGTCTGCGTTCGCAACATCTGGGGATGTCCCAGTCAATGTTAAATTTATTTCTTAAGAATTCCCTTTTTTCAATATCTGATTTTCCCTCTATTGATCTTAATACGTCTTCTTTCAATTCTTCTAAAGCATTTTCCTGTACTTTCATAATAATTCGCGCCCTCCAAATACTTACTTACAATATCATAGTATTCATAATATATTTTTTTGACACAAGCCCTGATTCATGTCCTTTTTAAATCATGAGTGTCTTTTTAATTTGGTAAAAATGAAAAAGGTATTGACAATTTCAATCTACAAATGTAAACTAAATTAATAGTTTACATTTGTAGATTGAATAAAAAGGAGAAACACATGAAAACAACTGTATTAAAAAAAATAATGATTACAGCATTGGCAGGTATAGTATTAACGGCGGTTTTGTTAATGTCAGCCTGTAATTCCAAAACAACCGGCTGGGTACAATCAGAGGGGAAGTGGTATTATTATGATGACAAGGGAGATATGGTAAAGAACACGGTTGTAGAGGGACATGAGTTAGGCGCCGATGGTGCAATGGTTGAGTCACAAGATGATGATGCATTAAATACAGAAACTGTGTCTATGGAGGAGGAGCTGAATCAGCCTGATGGCTGGTACGTAAATAAAAAAGAGAAGGAACCAAAATGGTATTATATTAAGAATCATGCATATGTAACAGGCTGGCTGAACGTGGAAGACAGCTGGTACTATTTTGACGAACAGGGTGCAATGGTTAATAATACGACAATGGAAATTGAAGGCAAAGATTATATATTTTCAGAAACGGGGAAGTGTACCAATAAAGAATCATAATTCTGAATTGACAAAAATATCGTACAGGTATAAACTTAAAAAGAAATTTACAAATGTAGACCATAAAAAAGGAGTTATATAAATGAGCACACTTCCTAAAATATCTGAGGCAGAATGGGAAATTATGAAATTAATATGGAAGTCAAACCCATTAACTTCAGAAGAGATCATTAATCAGTTATCCACCAAAATGAAGTGGTCAGCACAGACAATTAAAACTTTTATAACAAGGCTTATTAAAAAAGGAGCCATCGGATTTGAAAAAAAGGGAAGAATTTATTGCTATTATCCTCTGCTTTCTGAAGAGGAATGTATCAGTTCAGAGAATGAATTTTTCCTGAAAAAAGTTTATGACGGCGCCTTAAATATGCTTTTTACAAAGTTTTTGGATGAAGAATTGTCACTGGAGCAGATCGAAGAACTGGAAAGTATTCTTAAGGACAAAAAGGTAAAAAATTCATCTGATAACAAGGAGCCGCTAAAGTGAAAATTTATAAGATGAAGGTGATCTGCTCATGGATTGGTTAGTTCGTATTTTTTTGTGTATTCTAAAATCTTCATTGACCGGAAGCATTCTTATATTAATTGTTATTGGAGTTTTAAAGATATTCAATAAGAAAATCAGTATAAGAGTGAAAAACTGGATATGGATTCTGGTGCTTATAAAAATACTCATACCTGTTTGCGGGGACGCGGATACAAATATTTTTAGTACATTACAGGAGAATTATGGAAAGACTAATCAGTCTGATTTGAATGTAGATTCCAATCAGCTGAATACCAGTGATAATTACGGCGGTGTTTCAGCGTCAATGGATGAAAATAAGGATTTTCGTTTGATTTTATTTAAGTCAGTGTCCGCTGTCTGGTTTGCCGGTTTTAGCTTTTTAACCTTATCTCTAATTGTATCTCAGCTTAATTTCACCAAAAAGACAAAAGACTCCGCATGTGATATTGAGATCGATAATCTGATTAAAAAGTGTAATATAAAAACCAGGATTCCGGTATACTTGTGTGATGACATAAAAAGTCCCTGTATATCAGGAATCTTAAGACCCAGGATTTACATTCCATCATATGTGCTGCATATGAATGATGAAAATCAGCTCTCCCACATTTTCCTGCATGAATTAATACATTATAAAAGGAAAGATCTGATATACAATTTTTTTGGAATCCTTGCACTTTTCCTTCATTGGTTTAATCCATTTGTGTGGATTGCAGTTAAGAAGATGAATTTATGCAGAGAATGTGCGTGTGATGCCTGTGTCCTTGAACTTTTGAATGAAGAAGAGAATGTGGAATATGGAATGACTCTTTTAAATCTTTCGAAGTTATATAGAGATACACGTCACTATTCACAATTACCAGTATTTTTTGAAACAAAAACCCAGATACATGATAGAATCTGGTTAATAAAAGGGTTTAAAAAGGGATCTTATAAAATAAAGGCAAGCGCTGTATTGGGATGTACAGCGGCTGCATTTGTAATACTTACTAATAACATACCTGTTCATGCTTTAAATGCTGAAAATATACTTATAGCTGATGTTACAGCCGGTTGGGTTAATACAGATGGAAACTGGTATTACTATGATAACCATGGAGTAAAATTAAAAAATACTGTTGTAGAGGGACATGAATTAGGAGCTGACGGTGCAATGGAAGAATTGCAATCGAATGCTGTACCTAAGAAGACAACGAAAGCCGTGAATCTAGCGGACCGCCCGGATGGATGGTATATAAATAATCAGCGCTGGTATTATGTAAAGAATCATTCCTATGTTACGGGCTGGTTAAAATACAATGAAAAATGGTTTTATTTTGATAATCAGGGAGCCATGGTTACGAATACAACCCTTGAAATCGACGGAAAACAATATGCGCTTTCAAGTAACGGTGAATGGATGAGCAGGTAGAATACAGGCAGATATAATCAGATTGACGAAGAGTCTGATTATATCTGCCTTATCTTTTATTATGAGGAACTACTTATAAATTAGTTGATTTCGGAAGACTGAAAATAAATTCAGACCCTACCCCTTCTGTACTTACCACATCGATATTCTCTCCGTGAGACTGGATAATCTCCCGGACGATTGCCAGTCCCAGTCCCGTTCCTTTTTTATCCTTGCCTCTGGAAAGATCCGTTTTATAGAATCGTTCCCATATTTTTTTAATGCTGTCCTTAGGAATACCGATTCCCGTATCTTTAATGGAGACAAAGATTTTTTCATACTTGCTGGAAGCCTGTATGTATATAGTGGAATCGTGATGGCTGAATTTAATGGCATTATCAATGAGGTTATAAAGGACCTGCTGGATTTTTCCAAGGTCTGCATGTACCATCTGAATGCTGTCAGAGAAGGTGAGATCAAAGGTAATGTTCTTTGTGTTACAGGTACCTTCTAAAGAGGCGGCCGTGTCCTTAATAACCCGGTTAATATCGAAATTGGTACGGTTTAAATATCCTTTGCAGTCAAGGGAATTAAGGGTCAGCATGCTTTGCGTCAGCTTATTCAGCCTTTCCGTCTCAGAAATAACCCGGTTTAAATACTTTTCATGCATCTGAGGCGGAATTGTGCCGTCCAGTATTGCTTCTAAGTATCCTTTGATTGAAGTGAGAGGGGACCTAAAGTCATGGGAAACGTTAGCGATAAAGGTCCTCTGGTATTCCTCCATCTTATTGATCTCATCGGACATGTAATTTAGAGTGGCGGCCAGGTATCCCATCTCATCCCTTGTATTTACATCAATATGATGAGTTAAATTACCCTGGGCATATTCATTGGCTCCGGCTGTGATCTTTTTCAGAGGGATATAAACATTTTTTGTAAAGACCAGCAGGATTATAAGAGAAAAACCGAATACTACCGCTGAGGTAATGTATACAATATTTAAAATGCCGTTTCTCTGGGACTGTAAATCGGACAGGGGAAGATGAATGACAACATATCCGTGAGTGGTATAGTTTCCTGTTATGGGGGCATGAACACTTAATACATCGTAAGAAAATTCATTGTAGTAATTGCCGATTGTGTAGGATTTATTCCCCATAATGGTAGGATCAAAGTTCGCTATCATATCTCCTTCCTTACCGGGCTGCAGGCTGTCGGATACGATCTTACCCTGGCGGTCCACAATCCATATGCGGGCATGGAGGTAATCCGCTTCATTCACAAGCCCCGGATAGGATGAGGAAAGCTTCATATCCTTTCCGTGATACATGCTGCTGAAGGATGTGGCAATCTGATTGGCTTCGTCATACAGACATTCTGACTGCTGGCGAAGGAGGTACTGGTCCGTGATCCTTGAAGAGAAGGATGCGATGGTTACAAAACCTAAAAGACCAAAGAGTAAGTAACCCATGATAAATTTGTAATACAAGGAGTGTGTCATTTTATGTTTACCTCAAACAATAACGTTTTATATAAATGTGTAGATGTATATTTCGAGTATCTGATGCAACAAGTATACATCTTTTTAGTATTCATGTCATTCCTTATTTTCATTTGTCTGGAGTGGATAAATATTACATTAGCATTGAAGTGAGTCTGGAGATGATATAATATTAAAGCATGGAAAATAATGGAGGGGAGGTTGATTGTGTGACAAAATATAAATATAGCCATGTTTATCAGTTTTGTTCAATTGTATTTTCATTAATAATTTTAATGCTGCATATGGCTGCATTAGGGCTTGTGTATCGTTATCTCGATATCATGTTAAAGGTCAATGATATTACGCCTAAGGAAGTAAGAAAATTAATGGTCCTGCAGGCTGATAATCTGAAAAGATATTCAGGTTATTTTACAAATGCTTTTTTCATATCCTGTTACTTATTCTTTATTTTTACCGGAGTTGTACTGCTGTTAAGAAAGATCAAATTAAAAGACCTTTTGATTGGTGACATAATATTTTGTATCATTCAGGTTATAGGAATCGGGCTTTTTATACAGTTATTTAATGTTTATGGTTTAACAGAGGGGTATGGCAGACTAAGAACCATTTTCAGGCATGAGCTATTGTGGTTCATTATTATTGTTCCAATAGTGATTCGCTTATTATATGATATGGTTATAAATCAGAACAAATCACCCAGGTAAAAAAGACAGTTAAGTGAAACTTAAAAGAGGGGCTGCCGCAAAATGCAAGATTCATTCAGATATGGTTTCTGGTCTTCTGACCGGCATCAAATCTTTTATAAAAATTCATTTTGCGACAGCCTCTTATTAATCGCCTGAAATTACCTCTTCACCTCAAATTTATACCCAATCCCCCATACAGTGGAAAGTGCCCAACCCGAATGGTCCTTTATTTTTTCTCTCAGACGCTTGATATGAACGTCCACGGTCCGGGTATCGCCGATATACTCATAACCCCAAATATGGTCCAGAAGCTGTTCTCTGGTAAATACCTGGTTGGGAGAGGAGGCAAGGAAATAAAGAAGTTCCAGCTCCTTTGGAGGCATTTCAATAGAATGCCCCATATAAATAACGGAGTAATTGGTTAAGTTTACAATCAGATCCGGATATTCCACATAGTCACCCTGCTGGTCTGTGTGGGAAGCGGCAGCAGCAGGAGATGTCTGATACCGCCTTAATACTGCCTTCACCCGCGCCACAAGCTCTTTGGAATCAAAGGGTTTAATCATATAGTCATCAGCGCCCAGCTCCAGACCAAGTACTTTATCAAATACCTCGCCCTTTGCTGACAGCATGATAATGGGCACCTGGGATCCGGTTCGAAGTTCTCTGCAGACCTGATAGCCATCCATACCCGGGAGCATTAAATCAAGCAGAACCAGGTTGGGCTTGAACTCAGGAAAGACCCGAAGCGCTTCCTCTCCGTCTCCCACGATTTCTGTTTCGTAGCATTCCTTTAAAAGATATAGGGAAATGAGCTCTGCAATATTGCTGTCGTCGTCCACAATTAATATCCGCTGTTTCTCTGCCATAATGGATCCCCCGTTCTAAATTTATTTAAATATGACAATGGTTACTCCGGAATCTCCTTCACCGAAGACACCAAGCCGGAATTCTTTCACGTATTTTAATCTCTTTAAGTGCTTATGGACCGCATTTTTTAAGGCACCGGTACCGCGTCCGTGAACCACCCGTACCTGGGGAAGATGGGCAAGATAAGCGTCGTCCAAATACTTATCCAGCTGAGGAACCGCTTCATCTGTGGTCATCCCGATTAAATTGATTTCAGGTGAGATGGAGAAGGATTTGGACATACGGGTAGAACTGCTTCCGCTTCCTGCCTTCTTAGCTCCGTTGTTTGAAGAAGCCGAAACAGAATCATCATAGAGCAGTTCCAGATCCGATAAGTTAACCAGTGACCGGAGAATCCCCATCTGGACGTATAAATCACCCTTGGCATTAGGCAGGGAGTTCACGGTTCCGTTTAAGTTCATGCTTAAAACCTTGACTCCGTCTCCCAGCTTCAGCTTTTTCGGATCAATACCCTTTCCCGGATGTTTCTTTTCCCTCTTTAAAGACAGAGAAGAATCCACATCCTGGAGTTTATTTCTTAACCGGCTTCGTTCTGCCTCCAGTTCCTTGCTGACTCCGGAATCGGAAGCCAGCTTATTAATCTGGCGTATGGTCTGATCCGCCGTATCCTTGGCATCCCGCAGGATTTTCTGGGCCTCTTCCCTGGCGTCTTTCATCATCTTATCCCGGCGTTCGTCAAGCCGCTCCTCTTTTTGGGTTAAGCGTGCTTTTAACTGTTCCACTTCAAGCTTATAGGAGGCGATCTGAATTCGTTCTTTTTCAATCGTAACCCTGTTCTCTTCCAGATGTGCCAGCAGATCTTCAAATGTCTCATCCTTTGCTTCCAGATGATTTTTTGCCTCATCGATGATATATTCCGGGAGTCCAAGCTTCTTTGAGATGGCAAAGGCATTACTTTTTCCTGGCACGCCGATCAGAATCCGGTAGGTAGGCTGCAGTGTCTCCACATTGAATTCACAGCAGGCATTTTCCACGCCGGGAGTAGTGAGGGCAAAGACCTTTAATTCACTGTAATGAGTGGTTGCCATGGTACGGCACTTCATATTGTGAAGGAAAGAAAGGATGGAGATTGCCAGGGCTGCTCCTTCTGTAGGATCGGTACCGGCTCCAAGCTCATCAAACAGGCAGAGAGAATTGCTGTCTGCCCTGCTTAAGATCTGTACGATATTTGTCATGTGAGAGGAAAAGGTACTGAGGCTCTGTTCAATGCTCTGTTCATCTCCGATATCCGCAAACACTTCATCAAATACTGCCAGTTCCGAACCGTCAAATGCCGGTATATGAAGACCGGACTGTCCCATCAGGGTAAACAGACCTACTGTTTTTAAGGATACTGTCTTACCGCCGGTATTGGGACCTGTAACAATTAAAAGGTCGAAGGTC
The DNA here is from genome assembly GCA_023460575.1 of Bacillota bacterium. GTDB lineage: Bacteria > Bacillota > Clostridia > Lachnospirales > Lachnospiraceae > Lacrimispora. The sequence continues at coordinate 19,384 of JAEWPQ010000257.1, read as the reverse complement.
TTCCCTAAGTGAATGTTAATGGGGACAACCTTTTTTGGATCCAGCAGAGGATGACGCCCGTCTTTGATGTGAATCTCATGTTTTGTGTTAAAAATAGGTTCACTGGCGTTATAATGTTTGGCCAGTGCCGCCTTTGCAAAGATGAAATCCAGTCTGGTAAGAGTATGGAAGTTCGTCTCCAGCTCTTCTAAATAAGGTGCCAGCTGATTGCTTAAATCGGCCAGGATCATCTCGATTTCTTTCTGTTCCTGGATTTCCAGAGTCCTTAAATCATTATTCAGCTTCACAATTGCCATAGGCTCTATAAAGAGTGTGGAACCGGTAGAAGACTGGTCATGTACCATTCCGGTAACCTGGGATTTGTGTTCAGCCTTTACCGGCAGACAGTATCTTCCGTCTCTCATGGTAATAACCGCATCCTGTAAGTAAGAACGGCTGGAATTTAATAGGGAATTCATCTGTGTGTGGATCCTATCATTGATAGAGCGCATGGAACGCCTGACATGGTGGAGCCCCGGACTGGCATCATCGCTGACTTCTTCCTCAGAAATGATACAGCGCTTAATCTCGTTGTTAACAGGAGTCAGTGGTTCCAGTATGCGGAAAAATTCTTCCAGGGAATCTTCGGAAATCTCCTGATCCTCATGACGGCCATAAGCCTTTGCTTTTGCGGAGGCAGTGAGGAGTGAACTGATGGATAAAATCTCTATGATTCCAAGAGAACTTCCTACCTCCAGCCGTTTTAAGGAAGCCCGGATATCCTTAACACCTCCGAAAGAAATTCCACCCTTTTGACGGACTCTGGTGACTGCATCGGTGGTTTCCCGTAAGGAGGTGGTTATTTCCTCATAATCCGTGGCTGGAACCAGCTTACGGCAAAGTTCTTTTCCGGATTCACAGGAGGCATATTCAGTGAGCTGCTCGATTATTTTATGGTATTCTAATGTTTTCAATGCTTTTTGGTTCATAAATTATACCTTATTATTCTGCTTTCTTTATGGATAATTGAACGGTGTCATAACCGGTTCTTGAATAATGGGATCGGTTACAGTATAGCATAGGAGAGACAAAAACTGCAATCCTCTGGTTTTTGTTTTCCTGGTTATTATGGTTGTTTCATATGTTTTTCTTGCATAAAACCGGGAAGAACCTTATAATAGTACTTAGGTCTTCTGAAAAGGAGGGTAAGTATGCCGGAAAATAACGGGCCAGATGATAGAAAGGCGGAGCCTCGCCGTTTTATCAATGAAAAGATTGTAAAACAGCCCATGTCAAAAAGGGATATGCTTAAGAGATTTCTGGGTCTTTTAGTGACTGCAGTTATTTTCGGAATGGTTGCGGCGGTTACATTTGTCATATCCAAACCTGTAGCTGAGAGATTACTTGTGGGAGAATCCACCGGTGAGACAACTCCGGTGACCATACCAAAGGATGAGCCTGAGACCGTTACTTCTGCGGCTGAAACCTCTTCAACTGTGGCTGAGACGGAACCGATAGAGGATATACTTAAGTCTGCCATGGAAAAGTATCCATTTTCCGTGGATGATTTAAATACTCTTTACGGAAGCTTAAGATCTGCGGTTCAAAAGGCGGACAAGGGAATCGTTACGGTTCATTCCGTTAAGACTCAGACGGACTGGTTTAATAATCCGGTAGAAAACTCAGGTCTGTTTTCCGGAGTGGTTACAGCAACTGCTAACCAGGAGCTTCTGATTTTGACGCCGGAAGGCGCGGTAGAAGATGCGGAAGCGATTCGTGTTGCTTTTTCCGATGGAACAGAGGTTCAGGGAAAGATTAAGCAGACAGATAAGCTGTCCGGTATGGCGATCGTCAGCGTTTCCACAGCTGAACTTAACAGGTCCCTGCTGGAAGAGATTAAGGCGATTGAACTTGGCAACTCTTATTCGGTAAAGCAGGGAGATATTGTGGTTGCAATCGGAGCTCCTGCAGGAATGGTTCATTCCACCGGATATGGTTTTATTTCTTTTATAACAAAGAATGTTCAGACGATAGATGGTATGACCAGAATCCTGTATACCGATGTCAGGGGGAATGCCGGAACCGGTACGTTTCTCATGAACACTTCCGGTCAGATAATCGGATGGGTGACAGACCAGTATAAGAACGACAGCAGTAAAGATATGACGGCAGCCATGGCCATATCCGATTATAAGAGTATTTTAGAAAAGATGAGCAATGGTGCGCCATTCCCGTATTTTGGAATAAAAGGTCAGGAAGTGACCTCGGTCATGAACAGCAGCGGTATGCCTCTAGGGGTATACGTGGTGGAAGTGAATACAGACAGCCCTGCTTATAATACAGGAATACAGAGCGGTGATATTATCACCGAGATGGGCGGAGCAGCCATTGTTACCATGAAGGATTTTCAGGTGGTTCTGGAAAAATCCAGTCCGGGGCAAATCATTCCCGTGACTGTATCCCGTAATGGACGGGAAGAATATAAAAAGATACAATATCAGGTAACCATCGGAGCCAGGTAAATATCCTGGCTTCCTTGTTGCTGTCAGTGAGATATGGAGGAAAAAAATGAAGTATATTGAATCATTCCGGGAAGGAATGCATGTTTCTGATGTGTATTTATGCAAAAACAGGCAGATTTCCCTGACAAAGTCAGGAAAGGAGTACGGTAACCTGATACTTCAGGATAAAACCGGGACTGTAGATGCTAAGATCTGGGATCTGGGATCCCCGGGAATCGGAAACTTTGAGACGCTGGATTATGTATACATAGATGCAGATGTTACAGTGTTCCAGAATTCCAATCAGCTGAATATTAAGAGAATCAGGAAAGCGGAAGAAGGAGAATATATTCCGGGAGATTATCTTCCTGTTTCTTCCAAAGATATAAAAGTGATGTTTGAAGAACTGACAGGCTTTATCCGTTCTGTAAAAAGCCCTCATTACAGAGCACTTTTAGAAAGCTTTTTTATAGAGGATGCAGCATTTGCCAAGGCGTTCCAGTTCCACTCTGCAGCCAAAAGCGTACATCATGGATTTGTAGGCGGACTGCTGGAGCATACCCTGGGTGTAGTGAAGCTTTGCGATTATTATGCAGGATTCTATCCATTGATTAACCGGGATCTTTTGCTGACAGCTGCCATGTTTCATGACATCGGAAAGACAAAAGAACTTTCCACATTTCCTGAGAATGATTACACCGATGACGGACAGCTTCTTGGCCACATTATCATCGGAACAGAGATGGTAGGAGATAGAATCCGTTCCATTCCCGGATTCCCGGAGAAGTCTGCTACTGAATTAAAGCATTGTATCTTAGCCCATCACGGAGAACTGGAATACGGTTCCCCGAAAAAACCGGCTCTTATAGAGGCGCTGGCTCTTAACTTTGCGGATAATACAGATGCAAAGCTGGAGACGATGATCGAGGTGCTGAAAGCCGCCGGTGACAATAACGGATGGCTTGGATTTAACAGACTGATGGATACAAATATCAGAAAAACTACAAACGAGATTTAGATTATAAGGTGCATAAGGAAGCTGTTTTTCCTTAGCACCTTTTTTGCATGCGAAGAAGTACGGGGAATTTTAGAATTTCTTTCGTTTTCTGTGTAAATCAATTTAAGAATGGTATTTTATCCTAAGAATGTAGAGAAAACATATAGGAGTGAGGTATAATAAATGCATGGAACGCTGGGAGGAAACAGCGGATTATGATAGATAAGGAGAGATCACATGGACACAAACCACATCTTATTAGTTGAAGATGACAAAGAAATCAGGGAGGGAGTTGAAATATACTTAAGAAGTCAGGGATACGAAGTGTTTCAGGCTGCAGACGGTTTAGAAGGCCTTAAAATACTGGAAAAGGAGGAAATTCATCTGGCAATTGTTGATGTCATGATGCCGCGGATGGATGGAATTACCATGACTGTGAAGCTGCGGGAAAAATTTGATTTTCCGGTGATTATTTTGTCTGCCAAGTCAGAAGAAGTGGATAAGATAATGGGGCTAAATATCGGGGCGGATGATTATGTTGCAAAGCCTTTTACCCCCATGGAACTCCTAGCCAGAGTGAATTCCCAGCTTAGGCGGTACAGAAAATATATGGATATGCTGGAAGCGAAGGAACAGAAAGAGAAAAGCAATGTCTACTCCATCGGAGGGCTGGAATTAAATGAAGATACGGTTGAGGTTACAGTAGATGAAAAACTGGTAAAGCTGACTCCCATTGAATTTAAGATCCTTGCGCTTCTTCTGAAAAATCCTGGAAGGGTATTTTCGGCGGAAGAAATTTATGAAAGAGTCTGGAATGAGCGGGCCATCAATACCGATACCATTATGGTGCATATAAGAAAAATCAGGGAAAAGATTGAATTAAATCCGAAGGAACCTAAATATTTAAAGGTGGTGTGGGGAGTTGGATATAAAATTGAAAAACAGGCATAGAATCAGTGCGCTTCTTGCGGCTGCAGTTGTTTTTTCAGCGGCGTTCGTTATGGTGGAGCTGTATCCCTTTTTTGAAAATGAATCTTCACGGAACGGAGCCCCGGTATATGAAGAAAATGCTTTTTTAAGGCACCTGGTTTTCGGCAACTACGTTCTGGCAATGGAAGATGCGCAGGCAGAGCAGAATAAGATACTTTCGCCCTTTCAATATTTTTTGCCGGAAGCAGAGACAGAGCTGAAAGCCGGAAGCAGTGGTGAAAATGAAAAGAGTGCTGTGACACTTGAGGATGAGATTTTAACAGATGACGGGGACGGAAAAACTGAATATTTAAGGAGTCTGCGCAAGAATTGTATCCGGGAATATGAAAACTGGAACCGGTATTTCGGGAGCATTCGAAACTCCGTTGATTATCAGATGATAGATGAAAACGGAAAAGTGATATTGGATCATTCACAAGGACGGTTTATCCCCAACAATAGCCATTACGTATTTCAGGCAGTTTTGCATTACGATGAGCTGGGGCGCATGGATATATCATGTGTAAGAGGGGAGAATACAGCTTACTTACTTAATTCGCTTCAGGATTTCGGCGATGTAGATCCCATGGAGAGTTATTACGATGAACAGTACTTTCCTGAAGGGAAGTTAAGGCTTTCAAATCCAAGAAATGTGACATTTGCCTATGGTATGTCAGAGGAGCAGATCTCCGCTTTGAAGGATACGAACGGTAATATCTGGACTGCGTATGAAAACTCGGGAAGTGTTACCCGAATATTTATCGGACTGATTTGTGCTGTGGCTGCTCTTGCTCTGTTCATTTCCTGCTTTGATGTGACGCTTGCAGACAGCGTTGCTCTTTTAAGAACCCCATTCGAACTGGTGGCAGGCATCGGGGCCGGTGCTGTTGCCTTTGGCGCAGGGCTTACAAGCCTGGTAGCTGTGACAAACCGGGGGGATTTATACAATGCCCTTTTACGTGCCAATTTTCTTCCTGTAGTAGCGGATATCATGGTAAAGCTGTGGAATTTTCTCTGGTGGCTGATGCCCTTTGCTCTTATTTACTGGTCCATCCTGTGTATCAGAGATGTATTTCACATCGGTATCGGCCGTTATTTAAGGGAGAGAACCATATGCGGTCTGTTCTGGGGCTGGGTAATAAGAAGTCTGAAAAAATTGTTCGGATATCTGACAAACATCAATTTGCAAGATAAATCAGACCGGACAATCTTCAAAATTGCAGCAGTAAATTTTATTGTTCTTACTGTTTTGTGCAGTCTGTGGTTTTTGGGTATCGGTGCAATATTTATTTACTCCATTATTCTGTTTTTTGTTATGAGAAAGTACTACCTGGATTTAAGCAGCAAATATAATATGCTGTTAAAAGCAACCAATCAGATTGCCGAAGGGAATTTAGAGGTAGTAATTGAAGAGGATCTGGGTGTGTTTGAAGCATTTAAGAAAGAAATTCAAAAGATACAAAGCGGGCTTAAGGTGGTAGTTGATGAAGAGGTAAAAAGCCAGAAACTGAAAACCGATTTAATCAGCAATATGTCTCATGATTTAAAGACACCCCTTACTGCCATAATAACCTATGTTAATTTATTAAAGGATGACCATGCCACTCCGGAACAGCGCAAAGCCTATATCGATATTCTGGAACAGAAATCCATGCGGTTAAAGGCGTTGATCGAGGACTTATTTGAGATCAGCAAAGCGAACAGCAACAATGTAACACTGGATCTGGAAGATGTTGATATTGTCAGTCTGTTAAAAGAGGTCAGCTTTGAGCTTTGTGATAAGATTGAGGAATCAACCATTGATTTTCGCTGGAACTTACCCGACGAGAAAATCATACTTTCGCTGGACAGCCAGAAGACTTATCGTATCTTTGATAATCTGCTGACCAATATCATAAAATATGCAATGCCTGGTACGCGTGCTTACATTGACATGAAAAAAGACAATGGCTGGGTCGTTATTATATTAAAAAATATTTCAGCTGCAGAGTTAACCTTTAATCCGGAGGAGATAACGGAACGTTTTGCCAGAGGAGATCAGGCCCGCAATACAGAAGGTTCCGGCCTTGGAATGGCAATAGCCAAAAGTTTTGTGGAGCTGCAGAACGGAAAACTTACAGTTGAAACAGAGGCTGATTTATTCCGGGTAACAATACGGTGGCCTATTATGTAAGGATACGATTTCCAAAATTAAAAATAAAATAAAAAATATTTCCAAAACTTCTTGAAAACCGGGAAATAACTGTTTATACTGGAAGAAAGATCAGATTCAGTCTGTCACACCAGTATAAGAAACCGGAAGGAGAGAGGAGTACGAATATGATAATACAGAGCAAACGAGTCTGGATTGCGGGACAGTTTATTGCGGCACAGCTTGAACTGTCAGAAGGAAAGATTTCGGCAGTGATCGGGTATGGAACCCATCCGGCAGATCATGATTATGGAAACAGCCGGATTGTACCGGGATTTATTGATATCCATACCCATGGAGCATATGGCTATGATACCAATGACGGTGAGCCTCAGGGCCTCAGGGACTGGATTAAAAGAATTCCCGAAGAGGGGGTAACTGCACTTTTGCCGACCACAGTTACACAGATGCCCGGAGTTCTGGAAAAAGCAGTATCCAACATAGCAGATGTGGTAAATAAAGGTTATGAAGGCGCTGAGATCCTGGGAATTCATTTCGAAGGACCATATCTGGACATGAAATACAAGGGAGCACAGCCTCCGGAGGCCATAGCAAAACCCTCCGTAGAGCAGTTTGAGAGTTATCAGAAGGCGGCAAAAGGAAAGATTAAATATATCACACTTGCCCCCGAACGGGACGAAAACTTTGCTCTTACAAAATACTGCAGAAAGCATGGTGTGGTTGTGAGTATGGGCCATTCAGCAGCTACATATGACCAGGCCATCATGGGAATTGCCAATGGAGTCACTTCCATGACCCATGTCTATAATGGTATGACAGCCTATCATCACCGGGATCCGGGGCTGGTAGGGACCGCACTCAGAGTACGGGATATTTACGGAGAAATCATATGTGATGGCTGTCACAGTCACCTGGCAGCTTTAAACAACTACTATACGGCAAAAGGCAGGGATTATGCCATCATGATCAGTGATTCCTTAAGAGCCAAGAATTGTCCGGCAGGAGGTCATTACCAGTTGGGCGGCCATGAAATCGAAGTCAGGGAGAATGGCCTTGCTTATTTAAAAGGAACCGAAACCATAGCAGGCAGTACCTTAAAGATGAACAAGGGGCTAAAGCTTCTGGTGGAGGAAGCCATGGTGCCTTTTGATTCTGCACTTAATTCCTGCACTATAAACCCGGCAAAGTGTCTTGGAGTGGATGACAGGAAAGGGCGTTTGAATGCCGGATATGATGCGGATCTTGTTATACTGAATGATTTTTATGACGTATTGGAGACATACTGCAGAGGAATAAGAATGGTTGATAAAGCAGGCGGTTATACCGGAAAAGTTGTGGAAAATGCACAAAAAACTATTCGTTAATATGTAATGATACACAGTTGTTATACCCCACTGTAATATGTTATACTTATACTACTATAGCGGGATTGTAACTGCTCAGCAGGCAACACCTAAATTAGTGTGCGTATGAAACTATGCATACTGATTTAGGTGTTTTTTATTTAAAAGAGGAGGAATCAGAAGATGAATTTTCGTGTTAAAAAAATATACAACAACAATATTATTTTAGCGGAAGATGATAAGATGTCTGAAGTGATACTCTTGGGGAGAGGAATCGCATTTCAAAAACAGATCGGAGATTTAGCAGACATTGATAAGATCGATAAAAAATTTATATTCGAATCCCCCGAAACCTATTCTAAATATATTACCTTATTAAAGGAAGTTCCGTTAAATCAGGTAGAGCTGGCAAATAAAATTATTGAACAGGCCCAGGAAGAGCTAAAGGTTACATTTCATGACAGTATCTATATTGGATTAACAGATCACATCAGTTATACCATATCCAGATACAAGACAGGTTTGACGATAAAAAACGCCTTACTCTGGGAGATAAAGAACTATTATCCAAAGGAATATCACGCAGCAGGAAATTCACTCAATCTGATCAGATATTATGAAAAAATTCATCTTTCTGATGATGAAATTGGATTTATTGCACTTCACTTTATAAATGCACAGCAGAATGGTGAGGAGATTCAGCAGACGATGGCAGTAGCTGAGATTGAACATGACATTCTAAACCTTGTTAAATATCATTATCAGATCGAATTAAACGAAGATACGTTAAACTACAGCCGCTTTGTCACTCATATCCGCTTCTTTGCAAGAAGGCTGTTAAAAAAAGAAATATTTATATCAGAAGATAATTTCCTCTATGATCAGATAAAAGCTAAAATGCCTCAGGCGAAAGCATGTGCGGATAAAGTCAGGGACTATTTCATCAAAAAATATGATATTACAATTTCCCAGGAAGAAATGATCTATTTTATGCTCCATATCAACCGGGTTGCAGAAAGGGAAATCAAAGAGAACAGAAACGAAACCCGGTGAAGTCAGTAATATCAGAACCAGGATTTAATAAAAAGGAACGTCGACACCTTTTTATTTCATATAGATATTAACCTAGAAACAGGAGAAAATTATGAATCATTATGAATTGGCGAAAGAAATCTTAGAGCATACAGGGGGGAGCGGAAATATAACACAGCTAAACAATTGCGCTACCCGCCTTAGAATGAATTTTAAAGACGAATCAAAGATTGATTTAAATAAAATAAAACAAATAAACGGTGTGCTGGGCGCAGCAAAGAAATCGGGACAGTATCAGATCATTATAGGTACCGATGTGTCAAACGTTTGTGATGAGATAAGAAAGATGGGGCAGATTGACGAATCAGCAGTGCCGATGAAAAAAGCAGGAAAATTAGATACATTAATGGATATTTTTGCTTCCATTTTCACGCCGGTTATACCGGCAATTACTGCTGCAGGTATGATTAAAGCTATCTTAGTAATCTGTGTTCTCCTTGGAATGAATAAGGAGTCCCAGGTTTACTCCGTATTAAACTTCATTGCAGATGCCGGTTTTTATTTTATGCCGGTTATGCTGGCCTTTTCGTCTGCTAAGAAACTTGGCTGTAATCCCTATCTGGCAGTTATGATTGGTGGAGTCTTGCTTCACCCCAATTTTGCTAAAATGGTATCTGCGGGCGATCCGGTTTTCTTTCTGGGGATTCCTGTTAAACTGGTTAATTATGGTTCCAGTGTAATCCCGATTATACTGGCAGTCTGGCTGATGACCTATGTGGAACGGTTCGCGGATAAGATTTCACCAAAACCGATAAAATTTTTCATGAAACCGGTTTTGACCATATTAATTGTTGCACCGGTTGTTTTGATTGTTCTGGGTCCTTTGGGCTCTTATGTTGGTACTGTGATTGCGGCTGTAACGGATTTTCTTAATAGCCGGGTAAGCTGGCTGGTTCCCATGCTCATGGGTGCTTTTATGCCGCTTCTGGTTTTAACAGGAATGCACTGGAGTTTTCTCCCCATATTGATGACATCCTACACTACTTACGGTTATGAAGCAGTTATGGGGCCTGGAAGTCTGGTTTCAAACATATGTCAGGGAGCTGCTGCGTTCTGCGTGGCACTTAAAACAAAAGACAGGCAGTTCAAACAGCAGGCCTCCTCAGCAGGAATCACTGCATTGATGGGAATTACAGAACCTGCCCTGTATGGAGTTACCATTAAATATAAGAAAGTACTTCTGTCGGTTATGCTTGGAGGTGCAGCAGGCGGATTTTATGCCGGTTTGATGGGCGTTGTCCGTTATACATCAGGAACTCCCGGCCTTCTTTCCCTGCCGATCTTTGTTGGAGAAAATCCAATGAATGTGGTACATGCGCTCATTTCCTGTGCTGTTGGATTTTGCATAACCTTTGTATTAACCTGGTTTTATGGATTTAAAGAACAGGAAAATGAAGCGGATCGGGAACAGGATAATTACGGCGAAGCAAAGGAACAGGGACCAAAGAGCAAAAAAATTATTATATCCAGTCCTGTTACTGGCAGGAAGGTGAAACTTTCAAAGGTAAATGATGAGACGTTTGCGAAAGAAATTGCTGGAAAAGGAATGGCAGTAGAACCTGCAGATGGCAGAATTACATCTCCGTTTGACGGCGAGGTTGTAACTATATTCCGAACAAAGCACGTGATCGGGCTAAGGAGCCGTGAGGGTGTAGAATTAATGATCCACATTGGTATTGATACGGTGGAACTGGAAGGAAAACACTTTACCGTTCATGTATCAGATGGAGATATTGTAAAAACCGGGGATCTTCTCATAGAATTCGATAAACAGGCAATTAAAGCAGCAGGATACGAAACAGTAGTCCCTGTTATTGTGACCAATACAGGAAATTATCTGGATATAATTGCAAGTGAAGAGGGAAATGTTGAAAGTGGTCAGCCACTTTTCACTGTACTTTAAGGAGTTATTATGAAAATGAAAACAGATTTTCTCTGGGGAGGAGCTGTGGCTGCAAACCAGTGTGAGGGAGCTTATCTGGAAGACGGAAAAGGTTTATCACCTATGGATATCCTTCCATCTGCCCAGCTGGGCAGAAAAGAGGCAATGTATCATCCGGAACTGGCACTCGAAAAAGAGTATAATTATTATCCCAGTCATGGTGCCATTGATTTTTATCACCGGTACAGAGAAGATCTCGCATTGATGGAAGAATTAGGGATTAAAGCATTCCGCACATCAATCAGCTGGGCACGTATTTTTCCAAATGGAGAAGGGGAGCCAAACGAAGCAGGACTTCAATTCTATGACAGCCTGTTTGACGAATGCAGAAAACACCATATGGAACCGGTTGTAACCATCTGTCATTTTGATACACCCCTTGCATTGACTAAAAAATACGGCGGCTGGGAGAACAGAGCACTCATCAGCCTGTACTTACAATATTGCAGGGTACTGTTAAAACGGTTTGGAAAAAAAGTTAAATACTGGATAACCTTTAACGAAATTAATATGATTACACACATTCCCTTTTTCGGAGGTGGAATGGTGATACGGGAAGAAGAAAATACCAGCCAGATAGTCTACCAGGCGGCCCATCATCAGCTGGTTGCCAGTGCACTGGCAGTTAAAATGGCTCATGAGTGCGGGGAGGAGCTTTACGTTGGCTGTATGCTGGCGGCAGGATCCTTTTATCCCTATAGCTGCAATCCGGACGATGTCTGGGAAGCAGTAGAAAAGAATCAGGATTCCTATTTATTTATCGATGTACAGGTACGCGGAAAATATCCCTCCTATGCGCGACGAATCTGGAAAGAGAAAAGAGTCTCTCTGAACATGGAAGACGGCGATGAAGAAATTCTGCGCTGTAATCCAGTTGACTATATTGCATTCAGTTATTATTCCAGCCGCCTGGCAGGTGTGAGTCCTGCCATCAGCGGTAAGGTTGCTGACGGTAATGCCATTCATACATTGAGAAATCCCCATCTGGACATTACGCCATGGGGAAGACAGATAGATCCCATGGGACTGCGTATCACAATGAATGATTTATATGACCGCTACCAGAAACCGCTGTTTATTGTGGAAAATGGTCTGGGAGCCGCTGACAAAATCGAGGCGGATGGAAGCATTAACGATGATTACCGGATCGAATATACCAGAAACCATATAAAAGCAATGAAGGCAGCAATGGAAGATGGTGTGAATTGCCTTGGTTATCTGGCTTGGAGCTGTATAGATCTTGTGAGTGCAGGAACAGGTGAGATGGATAAACGCTATGGTTTTATTTATGTAGACAGGGACAATGATGGAAACGGCACAATGGATCGCATTAAGAAAAAGTCCTTTAACTGGTATAAAAAGGTGATTGAAAGCAACGGTGAAATGTTGGATTAGCATTCAAGTCTGACAGCAGTCAAATGAAAGGGAGGAGATGATCATGGAAAAACGAAGTGCATTAATTACAAATTCATTGGGACTTCACGCCCGGCCCGCATTGCAGCTTGTCAGACTTTTAAAAGAGTATCAATGCGACATTTTGGTCTACAAAAATAAGATGATTTCAAAAAAGTACCAGCCGAAAGACATTGTTTCAGTTATGGCAATGGATGCAGTAAAGGGAGACATTCTTACATTTGAAGCAAATGGGACAGATGCAATAGAAGCGCTGGAAGCAGCGATAGCATTCATAAAGGACAATTGCGGGGAAAAATAACAAAAGATTAATACCTTGCAGAGCACGAATGGAGCCGCATAACAGTCATCAGACAGCTGTTATGCGGCTCCATTATATTGTACAGGGATCATAAAATCCGGACATTTTTCAGAGCACCTGTTTTGGAGAACTCGGTCCATTCGCATACATTCACTGCATGATCTCCGATTCGCTCCAGATATTTGGCAATCATCAGCAAATCGATACACTGATCAATATGCTCGGTAGACTGTTTTAATAAATCCACTACATCAACCTTTACCTTGCCAAACAGCTCATCGACCACATCATCCTGCTTCTCAATTTCCTTTGCTGTATCCAGATCCTGTTTGATAAATGCTTCAATGGAACTGCGTACCATCTCTCTGGCAGCAGTTGCCATAGAAGGAATATGGCGGACTACATGATAAACGTGCTCCCCTTTAATACGGAGTATCAGTTCTGCAATATCAGATGCATGATCTCCGATTCTCTCCAAATCCGTAACGACCTTTAATGCACTGGAAACCACTCTTAAGTCTCCGGCTACCGGCTGCTGACGAAGAATAAGGGAGAGACAGCGGGCTTCTATGGAGCGCTCTAAATCATTAATGGTACGGTCTCCCTTTATGATGTCCTCCGCTTTTTCAAAATCCTGATCTTCAAAGGCGATAAAACACTGCTCAATGGAATTTTCCACTAACCGTCCCATCTCCTTAATATCATCATTTAAAAGATTTAATTCATGTTCATAATTGACTCTTGTTGTCATGTCTGGTTCTCCTTTTAATTTGTTTAAAAGATTAAAATGAATCAGCCGAACCGGCCTGTTATATAATCTTCAGTTCTGGAATCCTTAGGAGCTGTAAAAAGCTCAGTAGTAGGTGCGTATTCCACAACCTCACCTATCAGAAAGAAAGCGGTATGATCCGCAATACGGGTTGCCTGCTGCATGTTGTGTGTTACAATTGCAACTGTATATTTTTCCTTCAGTTCATCCATTAAGTCCTCAATTTTCAAGGTGGAGATAGGATCTAGGGCTGAAGTGGGTTCATCCATCAACAGAACCTCTGGTTCTACAGCCAAAGCTCTTGCAATACAGAGACGCTGCTGCTGACCGCCGGAAAGACCAAGAGCTGACTTTTTTAACCGTCCGGATACTTCTTCCCAAAGAGCTGCACCTTTTAAACTTTTTTCCACAATGTCATCAAGTTCAGATTTATTTTTGATACCATGGATTCTGGGTCCGTAAGCAACGTTGTCATAGATACTCATGGGAAAAGGATTGGGCTGCTGGAACACCATGCCGATTTTTTTGCGCAGCAGAGTGGTATCTACCCTTGAGTCATAGATATTTTCCCCGTCCAGAAGGACTTCCCCTTCAATTTTAATATTGGGCACCAGATCATTCATTCGGTTTAAAGTTTTTAAGTAAGTGGATTTCCCGCACCCGGATGGTCCGATAAATGCGGTGATTTTGTTGCTGTAAAGTTCCAGGTTCACATCCTTTAAGGCGTGATTGGTACCATAATATAGATTTAAATGGCTGGATGATATTTTAATTGTATTGGTATTCACGATTCTTTCGCCTCCGTGTTGAATTTATGGGACAGATATTTTGCGAGACCATTAATTGCAAGTACGATAACAAGCAGTACCACGGCTATTCCAAATGCCTCATCGTATTTGGCTTTCTGCATGCATAAGTAAAGCTGAATCGTCAGTGTACCGCCGGATTCAAATATTTTTCCGAGAAAGCTTCTGGGAAGGATATAACCGCTGCCTGCCGTAAAAAGAAGAGCTGCAGATTCCCCTACAATTCGCCCGATTGCAAGAATAATTCCTGTCACAATACCTGGCATTGCGCTGGGAAGTAAAATAGTACGGATCATATACCATTTGGTCGCACCGATTCCGAGTGCGCCGGAGCGGTAGCTTTCAGGAACTGTTTTTAAAGCCTCCTGTGTAGTTCGGGTGATCAGCGGCAGAACCATAATGGATAAGGTCAGTGCACCGGTGAGAATGGAGTAACCAAGTCCCAGGGTTGTGCCAAAGAATACATATCCGAAAAGTCCGAAAATGATGGAGGGAATGCCGGAGAGTGTTTCTGTCGTAAACTCAATGGTACGGACCACTTTTCCGCCTTTCGCATATTCGTTTAAATAAATAGCTGAGCCTACACCGATAGGAGTGGCGATAACCAGCGTGATTGTAACTACATAAAGAGTATTGACTATGTTTCCCAGGATTCCAAAAGTTCCTTTAATTGTGCTTGGCACTGTAGTCAGGAATTCAATGTTCAGTTGGGGTACCCCTCTTACAAACACGTATCCCATAATGCCGATAAGAATAAAAATGGATATTAAAGCGCATAAATAAATAAGTAAAGTTAAGAGTGAGTCTGAGACTCTTTTTCTGCCATTATAAATACTATTTACAATAACGGAATCTCTATGAACGGGGATGGTGAGATCATTTGTCATTTTTGTCTCCTCCTTTCTTTAAAAGGCTGTTTAAAATCACATTTATCATCATAATAAATACGAAAAGAACCAGTCCTATTGTGAAAAGAACCTGTTTATGAAGACCTGAGGCGTAGGACATTTCCGATACAATGGCTGTTGTGAGGAAGCGGACTGAATGGAAGGGAAGCGGAAAGTTCACAGAACTCCCTGATACCAGACTGATTGCCATGGCTTCACCAATCGCTCTTCCTGTACCGAGAACAATAGCAGTAATAATACCTGATTTTGCAGCAGGAATTACCACATGAAAGATAGTCTGAATTTTTGTTGCACCTAATGCAAGGGAAGCGCTTCTAAAATGCTGGGGCACGGAGCGTAGGGCGGTTTCGCTGATATTAATTACGGTAGGCAGTATCATAAGAGCGAGTACCAGTACAGCTGAAATTAAATTTGCCCCGCCCGTAAACTGATGGGTGGAAGAGCCTTTAAAAATCTTCAGCTCCAGATCATACATAATTGGATTCAGTATCAGGATTCCCAGCAGGCCATAAATGACAGAGGGGATTCCTGCCAAAAGTTCTACTGCGGGACGAACGATATCGGTCAGTTTTTTAGGGGCCACCTCTGCCAGAAATACGGATGTCATAACACCGATAGGCACACCGATTAAGATTGCCAGAGCAGTTCCCACAATAGAGGTTAAGATAACATACAGAATTCCAAAGCTTGGTACAGCTGCGTCCGGTTTCCAGACAGAACCAAATAAAATATCCAGAATTCCGACTTTGAATAAAGCGGGAGTGCCGCTTGTTAACATATAAATACTGATTGACGCCACAGCCAGAACAGCAAAGAAGCCGCAGATGGTAAAAATCACTTCTGCAGCATGTTCAATACCAGATTTACTTCCGTGACCGCCAAATATGGAATAAGACTTTGATTGCATATCATGGCTCCTTTCGTGAAATGGGGACGTAGCGTAAGTTTACAGCTGCGTCCCCATGCAGTACATTCATTATGTGAAGGAACAATTATTTCTGTTCCGGTTAGTTAGCTGGGATTAAGCCAACAGATTTTACTAATTCTTTTCCTTCATCAGAATGGATATAATCAAATAATGCTTTTACGTTGTCGTTCTGTTTGGAAATATCGCCTTTGGTTGCCATAACAAACGGACGGCTTAAGAAGTAGGATCCGGCTTTGATATTTTCTGGTGTTGGATCAATGTTTTCCAGCTTAAATGTCTTTACAGTTTTGTCAAGAACATCAAGAGAAACATAACCAATGGAACCAGGAGTAGATGCTACCTTTGCCATTACTGCGCCGGTGCTGTCAAGTTCGTTGCTGTATTTACATTTATCTTCCAGCTTTAATAACTCTTCAAATGCAGTTCTTGTACCAGATCCGGATTCACGTCCGATTACTACGATAGGCTGATCATCACCGCCTAAATCTTTCCAGCTGGTAGTAGTTCCGCTATAGATAGCAATGAGCTGATCCTTTGTCAGATTCTCAACTTTGTTAGAAGGATCGGTTACAACTGCAATACCATCAATTGCTACTATATTTTCAACTATACCTTTTGCTTTTTCTTCATCTTTCAAATTACGGGAAGCATTTCCGATATCAGCAGCACCGTTGGTAACTGCTTCAACTCCTGCTCCGGATCCAACAAATTCAGCCTGAACGGTAACGCCAGGATATTTTTCCATAAATACTTCGCTTAAAGCAGTAGCAAGTTTTTCCATTGAGGTAGAACCAACCATGCTGATGGAACCCTTTAAGTCTGCAGTTGCTTTTGCAGTGGTTGTTGCGGCAGCAGCGGTAGTGGTTTCGCTGGCAGCGGCAGTAGTTTCAGCAGCTTTTGTTTCAGCAGCAGTTGTCTCAACCGTGCTGTTGCTGCATCCGGCTAATGCTCCCATTGTTAACACTGCCATACCGGCAGCTGCAAGTATTTTAACTAAATTTTTTTTCATAATCACTATCTCCTCTTTTCATTTATTATTGCTTTCGCTTACATCATGGAGTATAGCAGTCAGTCTGTTTTTCTGATATCATGTTTTAGTATAGAGTCTGTAAAGCTTGTGTAAAACACCATAACTGATGTATAATTCTTATTAATTAGTATTTGTTTAAAAAGTTCTTTAGATTCATAATCAGTTTGATTCTGTTTTGTAAAATGCTTAAATTTCAGATGAAATACGGAAAAATCCCTTTATTCTTTATAAAAATAGCGGGATGGACTGGACAGAATGGGAGCAAATGTGGTAAATTGTTACGTGCATTTTATTATAGAAGTAACAAATGATGATTCCGTAATATTTGAAGAACGGATACAAAGGATACGAGAATGGAGGACGTTTTCATGGGAGCATATCAACTGAAAATCACGATCAAAGGAAGCAAGCCGCCGATTTGGAGAAGGATTCTGGTACCTGATGGAATAACGTTTGAAACACTTCACCATATGATTCAGGCGTCATTTTGCTGGTCCGGCCAATACCCGTATCAATTTGAGTTTCGTTCAGAGAAAATACGGATAGCATCAGATAATATAGAACATTCGGATCAGTACCGGTATGGTTTGGAAACGGAAAGCATTGACGGGCAGATATCGAAGGATTCTAAATTTACATATGTATCGTTCGGCGCTGACAGCTGGGAATTTGTTATTCAGGCGGAAGATTACTTAAATGAGTGTCAGGAGACGGCAGCCAGAGTCATTAAATATAAGGGCGATTCGATTCCGGAGACTTGTACAAGCCTGGAAGAATATGCAGGTCTTATGGAAGTTTCATCCGATAAAGGGATGGAATATGATATGGCGGCAGTGAATCTGCGTCTGGAACAGATGTCTGATAAATCTGAAGATATCATCATTTCAGATATATTTGACTGCTACGATAAAAACAGCATTCTTGAGATTGCAAAAAGACATCATATGGATGGATTCAGTAAGTTAAAAAAAGAAGAATTAGTGCGAAAGACCATTTCTTACATATTAGATGAGAAAATAATGAAGCCTTATTTTCTTTGTGTACGCGACTGTGAGATGAAAGCATTTGAACAGGTTTTATCCGGCAGCACAGAGCTTGATTTTCTGGAAGCAGAAAATATGGACTATCTTTATGCGGGAGGATATGTGACTTCAGGATCAGACCGCTGTTTTATGATTGCTAAGGAAGTAATAAAAGCATATGAAGCATTTAATACAGAGGAATTTCAGGAAGAACGGTCCCGCATCAGCAGAATCGGAGACTATCTATGTGCAGCTAATTCTCTGTATGCCATAACGCCTCCGTCTGTTATTCTGGAAACATTTAATAAATACGAAGAGAAGAAGCTTACGTCTGATGAACTTTTAAAGGCATATGAATCTTTAAGGCCATACCGCTTAATGGTAACCTTTATAGATGGTAATTTCGTAGATGCAGCATTATCAGAGCAAAAAAGCTATACAAATCTTTTGCGTACGCAGAAGAAAGTTCCCTATTATATTCCCACTCAGCAGGAAATCCGCTTTATGGCTGATAATTCCGGATTCTTAATGGGCGGCGAATTAAGCAGGCTCAGTCAATTCCTGGTTTCTGAATTAAGTGTGCCGGATGAAATGATTCCACTTATTCTCCGTCAGGTCCAGGCTGAGATCAGTATGGGTGGACAGCTTCAGGAAGTTGTTAACGATTTAGAGTCAGCAGGAATTCTCATGGAATCTTCCGAACATATGGAAAAACTTGCTGTGATTGTAACTGATATCTGGAATAATACCAGAATGGTACAAAACAGAGGTCATAAACCTTATGAGATGGTGATGAGAGGGTTAGATGAAGTAAGTATTCAAAGGAAGAACGTTCAGAAGATCTATCCCAACGACACCTGCCCTTGCGGAAGTGGTAAAAAATATAAGAAATGCTGTGGAAAAAAGGCCTGATTACAGACAGAAATTCTGGAGCTCATCTGCAAGTTGGGATGAGCTCCCTTTTTATCCATTTGTTATGAAAAACATGTTTTTCAAAATAATCAAAAAAGTTTGAAAAACATATTGACTTTTGTTAAAAGCTTTGGTATGATATACCTCGCCGCTGAAAACGGCGGCAAACTTCTTCCAAAAACACATCGATGACCGATGAGAAAAGTTTTGAAGAAAATGAAAAAAATGGTTGACAAAAACAACCGGACATGATATCCTATATGAGTTGCTCCTGAAGCAGCAAAGGAAAAAAGCACTTTGAAAACTGAAGATTGAACAGT